>DASSFZ010000107.1:0-5967 GCA_035693785.1 Anaerolineae bacterium
GCGGCCGACGGCTCGGCGATGCCCGCCGGCAGATCGGCCGGCACGACGACGGCGCTCACACCATCCAGCCGGCGATAGGCCAGGCGTCGATCCGTGAGTGTGCCGAGATCGCGATCGGCGTCGCGCACCCACACCACGAGCGGCGCTCCCGCGTCGTACACCACGACCGGCTCAGTGTCGGTGGCTGTGCTGGCGGCGTCCACGGCCTGCACCGCGCCCCACGCGCCGTTTTGATACGTGGCATAGTACAGGCGGAACTGCCGTTGCGACAGCACGCCGGCCACGTCGCGCACCCAGGCAGCCGTGACTGCGCCGCCGCTCGGGCAGCCCGGCGTGGTGCTCAGGCAGCCGGCGAGGGCGACGTTACCTTCGCCCGTCGCCGGCAGCGTGAGATTCTGCGGCGTGGACCACGACGATCCGTTCCACTCAGCATACCGGAGGTGCTGGGCCTTGACGGTATCGGTGATGTTCGCCGTCTGCGCCTGTTGCAGCGTCAGGTTGTTGTGCGTCCACACCGCGACGGCCTGATTCGGCGCGAAGTAAGCGACCTTGGGTTTGAGGCTCGCGCCGTCGGCGACGAGCGTCTGCGCTACCTGCCACGCTGCGCCGTTGTAAGTGCTGTATCGAAGGCTGCCAGCGTCGTCACTCCACACGGAAAGAGAATGGCCGAAGCCATCCGTCGCCAGCGACGAGGACGCGTCAGATGGTGGTGTCGAGACGGCCCGCGCGGCGCTCTGCGCGCCTGGCGCGCACAATGCGCTCTTGGGCGTGTAGTCATTGAAGATGTTCTTGGTGCCACTCTCCTTGTCGCACAACGGGCACACGCCCACCTTGGCGCTCCATGTGATATCCAGCTTGTAGCGGAAGCAGATGTCGCTGTCGTCGTTGACGCCGTTGACGAAGGTCACCGGCATGCCGACGGTGATCGCCGGTATCGCATGCGCATTCGCGCTAACCACGCCGAAGAGCGCGCTGAGGTCGAACCAGGCATCGACGGCGACCGTCGCTTCGGGATCGACGAACAGCGTGCTGGCCGGCGGCTGCAGCGTGAGCGTGCCGTTGTAAGTCAGCGTCGCGTTGAAGGCCATGTCCGCGCCGATCGTCGCGCTGGCGATCGGCCAGATGCCCCACACGTCGCGGAAGAGCGGCATCCAGCCCGTATCCAGAATCGTGATCGGGCCGCCGCTGCTGAAGGTGATGGGATTGTTGCCGGCAGCGGGCTGATTGGTTTTCTGATCCGGCGCGCTCGTGTTCAGCGCCTTGCTGTGCACGCCGCCGTAATGAAATGTCTGAATGTCGCCCGTGGCCTTGATGCGCTGCCAGATTCGGCTATCCGCGCCCGCGGCATTGTCGAGGTATCCGACCCGGGGCACGTCGGCCCCTAGCGTGCTGCTGCTGCCTGGGCTGCCGGTGGGGAGCTGCTCGCCGCTCATATCGACAAATCCTGCACTCCACAACGACACTTTGCGATTCTTGTAACTGGCGTTGTAGAACCAGTCAGGCGGTTTGGCGAAATACAGCCCAAAGAAGCGATTCGTCACCGAGCCACCCGCCGCGTGCGCCTGAATGTGCGCGATGTGCCATCCTGCCGATAGCTGGTGGGCGTTGGTTAAGTTGAAGTAGTAATTCGTTGCGCCTGCGCAATCCGGATCGCCGATGGTCTGAAAAGTTCCCTTGTTCTGCCCGTCGAGCGAAAAAGTTACACTGACGAGCGAGCCGAATTTCAGCGGATCGTGCTTGAAGCTCACCTTGAGCGGGGAAAGGTTGGTGAACGTCACGGCGGGATTGCCGGCGAAATCGGCGAACGATACGAACGTCCCATAACCTGGCACGAGATAGCCGCTCTTGGGAACCGCGCCCTCGACCGTGTACACAATCGGCACGTTCAGTTGTGTATTCGGCGGCAGGGCCGGCAGCGTGACGGTGAGCGGATTCACGTTGAGGATGGCGCCGGTCGCCGGATCGTGGAACTTGTTGGTGCCCTTGCGGTACTCGATCGTGCGCGTGTACAACTGCGGCTGCCCGCTGCTGTTCAGCGTGCCGTAGCCCTGCCACCAGGCGTTGACGTTGAAGGTGAGCGTGCCCGTGGCCGGAACCTGGTTGTAGATGATCTCGCCTTCAGGGCCAAGCCCGATCGGGAGCTTCTGTCCCAATATGCCCAACACCGCATCCCAGTTCAGCCCTGGTTCAAAGTACCCGTTGCCGTCCGTAGGCCCGTAGGCGGCGGTCGGCGAGCAGGCGAAGGGGTTCTGCCCCGGCGGCTGCATCGGATCGATGAACGTCGCGATCTGATTGGGGGCGTTCAACTGGAGCTGGCCCGTCGCAACACCCGGCCCCGCCGCCGAACTCTCGTCCTCGTCCAGGCCGAGCGCGCCGATACCGGCCGTGCTCACCCAGGCGCCGGCAATCGGCTGCCCCTGCGGGTTGACGACGCGGAGGCGCACGGCCGGCGGCGGGCCGAGCGGCATGCCGAACAGAGAGCCGACCAGCACGACGTTGCCCGGCCCGCTCAGCGTCAGGTTGAGTTGATCGCCGGGCGCAGTCGAGCCGGCGTCGCCGTTGAAGAGCGAGGGCAACAGGCCGAGCATTTGAAAACTGCCGTTTGACTGCATCGTCGTCGATTGCGCGTTGATGGGAAAGGTCTGGCCTGCGCCGGTCTTCCACAACGCCTTCAACTTGTACTGGCCGATGGGGCCAACTGGCGGCGGGACGATCTGGCCGGTCGCCGTGAACGGATCGCCAGCCTTCATGCCGGGAGACGTAATCACCACGTTGTTGAAATTGTAAGTCGGCGGCGACGACGGCGCTTGGGATTGGAAATCTGCATACGCGCGACCCACTACACGCCCGGCGACGATGTTCGTCGCCGTCACAGCCGCCGTCGAGCCGAGCGGAATGGGGCGGTCGCCCGGAACTATGAACGTGCCGGTGTAAACACTACCGCTCACCGCCAGCGGCCCCGCCACCGGCGCGCCCGCGTAGTCGAGGCGCAAAGAACCGGGGACAAGGCCGGTCACCGTGTACGTCACGACTGCGCCGGGCTTGCCCAACGCAGGCACGAGGCGGAGCGTGGGCGGCGGCACGACGGTCAGCGTCGTCGTGACGGGAACGTCCCCTTCGAAGGTGAAGACGGTGTAGGTGTTGGGGACCATGTCGGCCGGCAATGTCGCCGCGATGTGGAACTGTCCGTCGGCGTCGGCGCTGGCCGGGCCGACGTCGTATTCATCGGTGTCGCTGAAGGCGGTGAAGTTGGGCAGATAGCCCGGCGTGAAGCCGTGGCCGCTTAGAACGATCTCGCCGCCTGGCGCGACGGTATCCGGCGCGAGGTAAAGTTTCGCCGGCGTGGTCTGCCCGTGCGCCAGACCCTGCACGGCAGCCAGCAAGGCCAGCGCCGGAACGAAGATAGCAGCAAAGCGCAGTGTGCGGATCATGACGGCCTCCTCCCGCCTCATTTCACGATGATGGGCAGGTTGGTCGCGAACAGGGTCGTCATCAGCGCCGGCGAAACCGAGGCGCTCAGCGCGGCCGCGTTGGTGTACGTGGCTGCATCCATCACATAGACCGTGCCCGTGGCCGAGTAGTTGCGCCCCAGAAAGTCGGTGTACGTCAGGCTGAGCGCATAAGCACCCGGCACATTCATCGTCTTGATCAGGTCGGGCGTTGTGCTTTCGGTAATGCCGTTGAGCTTCCAGACGAAATTCGTGGCCACGAAGTTCATATTGGCGCCGCGCGCTTTCCAGTCCGATTGCAGCCGAAGCGTGTCGCCCACCCGCACGACCGTCGTCCCGACGTACTCGGCTACGCGGGTATCTTCCGGGTACATGATGTGCAGCGCCAGCTTGTCGTACCCGGTGAAACCCTGATAGCTGTAGTTGCTCCCCGTCTGCACACAACTGGGCGTTTCGGTTGGGGAGAACTTGTAGTGCATAACTGAGTCCTTGTCGTACGGCGTCATGTACCCCGTGTTGGCGATGTGGTATTCGCCGTGTGTGGACGGCACGCAATTCGCGTTCTCGTCGGCTCTGGCGTGTTCGTGCGACAGTCCCAGCGCGTGGCCGAACTCGTGCAAGGTGTGATTGAGATAAGGCACGCCGTTCTCGCCGTCGTCGCCCAGCCGCAGGTTGTAGAGACAGGCGCGATTCGGCCCCAAATCGTTCGGCGCGTTGGACCAGCTGCCGCCTGGCTGGGAAGTCATCGGGCAGCCGTTGCCCAGCACCGGGCCTGTCGTCCATGCCAGGCCCGCGTTGGGGATCATCACGCGGATGTCGCCGTCGTAATAGTCATGCCCGTCTGGCTGCGGGATGGAAGCAGGGCACTGGCCCAGATAGTTGAACCGGATGTTCGCGGCGTATTCAAACTCCTTGAGGTATGTCAGAATCTGCTGCACGCGATCGGGGCGAGTCGTCACCGCCGTGCCGACGAAGCAAACGCTGATCGTCTTCGAGCGAACGCCCTGAAACCAGTAGAGCGCGGCATTGGCGTGCGACACCATTGCCAGGAGCAACGCCACGAGCGCAAGCAGCCAGAAGGCTCGTGTGCGTGAAGTGCTCATTGCCCGAACCCCACAGCCAGAATCAGGCGGCAATCGCTGCTGCTGCAGCCGATCGGCGGGCCGCTCGTGGTGTCGGCCGGATCGTAAAGGATTGAGAGGGTGCGTCCGGCAGCCTGCGCCGTGGTGACTACGCTCAGCACGCGCGCCGCCGTGGTGCTGTCGCTCGTTCCCAGCGCGTGGAACAGAATGCCGCTCAGCGCCGCAGAACACCGGACATGCATGCGCTTGGAGCCCGTCGTGTAGACCATCACCTCGACGGGCACGCACGATCGCCAGGTTGCCGCATCAGGCGCTTCGACGTCACCGGCCAGCCCGGAGGCCTCGACGGCGCTCGACGCCGCCGCGCTTTCAAGATACCCTTCGGCAAAGGCGTTTCGTGCGGTCACAAGGCCGACCAGCAAGACGAGCATGAGAAGCGCCCCCAGCAACAGCCAGACGGCGTTCCTCAGCGTTTGAAACGTGAGATATCGCGCGAACATGATGGAATCTCCTTCCTCAGGTGTGATTGGATCGAGCCTGACCGATGAGATGCGCCTGCGGCTGGCCCTGGTGCGAGCGGACTTGCCGACTTATGGCGCGTCATTCTTTAGAGCGAATTCCGATCGCGCATGGCCGCCCACCCCCGCCGCAAGCGCGCCCCTCACGGCATCCTGGCCAGCGCTTTCTCAGCCAGGTCGCGCGCCTTTTGGAACTGGGCTTCTTGATCGCTGCTATCCGACACGTCAATGCTCAGTTCGTACCGGCCCGTAAGCACGGTGATGTCGATGATGAGAGAGCGGTAGGCGCGCTCGCCGATGCCGCTGCTCTCCTCGTAGTCGTTAATGTCGATCGCCATCTGAAAGGCATCCGCTGCCTGCTGCTCGTCGTCGTACTCCACAACGATGATGCCCACGTTGTCGAAACCGTCCGCCTCATACGTGCAGGTATACACCGGCGGCGTGTCTGCTCGCTGCGGTTCGCCCACCGGCTTGCCCAGCGCCGCCTCGGCTTCCTCCTGAATCACCAAAGCGCAGGTATCAACCCCGCCGGCGGATACTTCTGGCTTCGTAGCCTCCGCCGGCAGGCGGGTGGGCTGAGCGGATGGCGTAACGCCCCCACCCGGCGATGATTGGACGCTGCCTCCGCAGGCGGTCAGCACGGCAAGCGATGTCAGGATCAGCAGCCATGCGATCAGTGTCCGGCGGTTGCCGGCGCGACCGGCGGCGAAGCGAGATGCCTGTTCGTGATAGGTTTTCATCGCGATTCCTCCCTTGATACTACTCCCCGGCTATCTGAACGCTTGCCTATTGCCCTTTCTGGATGAGGGGCAGAAACGCGCCGTCGATAGAGTAGGTCACCTGGATGCCGTAGACGCATAGCTGGCCGGGTTCGGCGCTGTTCTGCGGACTGACGTCGATCCAATACTCGGTGGTCTG
>DASSFZ010000108.1:0-19897 GCA_035693785.1 Anaerolineae bacterium
AGGATGATCCGATGCGTCAGCACGTACGGGACCAGGCGCTTGACGTCGTCCGGTAGCACGAACGATCTATCCTGAATCGCCGCGTATGCCTGGGCGGCGTTGTACAGCGCGAGCGTGCCGCGCGGGCTGGCGCCCAGCTCCACCTCCTCGCGGTCTCGCGTCGCGCGCACCAGGTCGACGATGTAGCGGCGCACCGACGCTTCGACGCGCACCCTGTGCGCTTCGTGGGGCAGCGCGGCCAGCTCGTCCATCGACGCGACCGCCTGCAGCGTGTCCAGCGGGTTGTCGTCCTGAAAGCGCAAGAGGATTGATTCCTCTTCCTCGACGCTGGGATATCCCAATGGCAGCTTGACCAGGAAGCGGTCGATTTGCGCCTCGGGCAGCGGGAACGTGCCCTCCAGCTCGATCGGGTTCTGTGTGGCGACGACCAGGAACGGGCGGGGCAGGGGACGCGTTTCGCCGTCGGCGGTGACCTGTCGCTCCTGCATCGCTTCGAGCATCGCTGACTGCGTGCGCGGCGTGGCGCGGTTGATCTCGTCGGCCAGGACGACGTTGGCGAAGACCGGGCCGGGACGAAACTCGAAGTCCTGCGTTTTCTGGTTGAAGACGTTGACGCCCGTCACGTCGCTCGGCAGCAGGTCGGGCGTGAACTGGATGCGCCGAAAGCTCAACCCCAGCGAGGCAGCCAGCGCCTTGGCCAGCGTCGTCTTGCCGATGCCAGGCACATCCTCGATCAGGATGTGTCCTTCGCACAGGACGGCGACGAGCGCGAGATCGATGACCTCGCCTTTGCCGACGATCACTTTTTGGACGTTGGCGCGGATGCGGGCGGCGGTTTCGGCGATGGTCATGCACACCTCGGAAATTGGGCTCACTGATCTACGATAGGATGGATGAAAAGGTTCAGGCCAAAGCAAGTATAGCATGGAAGGGACGGTCATCTGGCGATTATCCACAAGTGCTCAAGCCGCCGTCCCCGGTGGCTACCGCCCGCGCCGAGGCCTGCCCTGAGCCTGTCGAAGGGACAGCGCGGAGCGAGATGCGTGCAATCACCAAACGGCCATGCCTTGATCCGACGCGAGATGTGATATAATCTGGCCGTTCCTGCATTCCGACATCAGAGAGCACGAAAGGAGGTGCCGCACCCGAGCATCTTCGACTGGTTGTGGTGCCTGGCTGAAGGGGCGCGCCAGCGCACGGCGTCCCGCTATGAACCCAATCGAGGGAGGAGAATGTCGATGGACAAGCGTGCCGTTTTCAGCACACTCGTTGTTTTGGCTACTGTGCTCGCAGCCTGCGGAGGCGCAGCGCCGACTGCTGCGCCGACCGATGCGCCCGGGGCGATGACACCGCAGAAGGGAGGCGAGATCATCGTGGCCTATAAGGACGATCTGGCCACGCTCGACCCGGCGATCGGTTACGACTGGACGAACTGGCCGACCGAAAAAATGGTCTTCGACGGCCTGCTCGACTACGACAGCAGCACGACGATCACGCCGCGTCTGGCCGACAGTTTGCCCGAGGTCAGTGCCGACGCGACGGTGTACACCTTCAAACTGCGTCAGGGTGTCAAGTTCCACAACGGCCGCGAAGTCGTCGCCGAGGACGCTGCCTACAGTATCACACGCGTGCTCGATCCGGCGACCGGCAGCCCCGGTGCCGGATTCTACCTGGGCATCCTGGGCGCGCAGGAGTTTGTTGACGGCAATGCCACTTCGGTGGAAGGGATTAAGGCCCTCGACCCGTATACCGTTCAGTTCACACTGAGCGCGCCGGATGTGACTTTCCTGAACAAGATGGCCCTCAATTTCGCCTTCATCGTGCCTAAGGAAGAGGTCGAAAAAGCCGGCGAAAACTTCGGCCACGCTCCAGTCGGCACCGGCCCATATACTCTCAAAGAATGGGTGTCGGGCCAGTACCTGGTGTTCGAGCGTAACCCGAACTACTTCTACGAAGGTCTGCCCTACCTCGACAAGATCACGATTCAAGTCGGCGTCGCGCCCGATGTGGCGCTATTGCGGCTGGAGAAAGGCGAGATCCACCTGATGGGCGACCCACCGCCCGGCGCTGACTGGGCACGCATCGCGGCGGATCCAGCGTGGACAGATCGCCTGGAGATTCAGCCCCAGGTCAGCACGATCTATATCGCCATCAACACAACCGCTGCGCCGTTTGACAACCCGAAGGTGCGCCAGGCGCTCAACCACGCGATCGACAAGCAGCGCATCGTGCAGCTGCTCAATGGCCGCGCCACAGTGGCGGATCAGATCCTCCCGCCCCTCATGCCCGGCTATGACGAAGCCTATACCGGCTATGAGTACAACCTCGACAAGGCCAAGGCACTGCTGGCGGAAGCCGGTTACTCCAGCGGCTTCGAGACAAGCATCGAGTGCATTGCGGTCGATCCGCAGCCCAAGCTGTGTGAGTCCTTCCAGCAAGACCTAGCCAATATCGGGATCAAGCTCACCATCAACACGCTGGCCGCGCCGAACGTGATCGAAGACGCCGGCAATGGCAAGAACCCGCTGACCTGGTCGGGTGGGCTGGCCTGGATTCAGGATTATCCCGACCCCGATGACTTCTATGCGCCAATCCTCGGCTGCGGCTCGAACGTGCCGGGTGGCTGGAACTGGTCGCGCTATTGTAACGAGGAACTCCATGCCAGGAGCCAGGAGTTGCTCGGCATGACCGATCGTCAGACGCGCCTGGATGCCTACAAGCCCTTCTTCAAGGCACTGATGGACGATGCGGTGTGGGTGCCGGTGGTTAATGGCCAGTACACCATCGCCCATTCCGACAAGCTGCACGGCCAGCCGACGCTCACTCATCCGGAGCATCTCTTCGTCTACGAAACGATGTGGCTGTCGCCGTAGACAATCTGCAGGTGCGACGCGCCAGCGTGGTGCGTCGCACCTGCCCCCGACCCGACTCCAGCCTATGACAGTTGCCCAACTTGATCCCAGCCGAGGGGAGCTCTCTGAGACCGACGCGGCGAACTTGGCCGTGCCGCCTGTCGAGCGGGCGCTGGGCGAGGCAGGGTATTTCGCGCGGGCCTGGCGTCGCCTGCGGCGCGATCGCTCGGCCATGTTTGGTGCGATGCTCGTCGCGCTGATTGTGGCGGCGGCGCTCCTGGCAGACATCCTCGCGCCGTATGATCCGGCCGAGCAATTTCGAGATGGGCTGACGCCGGACGGGCAGCCCGTGCCGAGTACGATCGTCGACGGCCGTGCGCGCTTCCTGCTCGGCACCGATGCGAACGGGCGTGATCTGCTCAGCCGCATCCTGCATGGGGCACGCGTCAGCCTGCTGGTTGGTGTGCTGGCGAATGCGCTGGCCGTGACGATGGGCACATTGATCGGTTCGGTCGCCGGCTACTTCGGTGGGCGGCTGGAGACGCTGCTCATGCGCTTCACCGAGATCATGATGGCGTTCCCCACGCTGCTGCTGGCGATGACGCTCGTCGCGATCCTCAAGCCCAGCGTGTGGATCATCATCGTCGTGATCGGCGCGGTGTACTGGACGTGGATTGCGCGCGTCGTGTACGGGCAGGTGGTGGCGCTGCGTGACCGTGACTTCGTGACGGCGGCGCGCGCCCTGGGCGCCGGTCGCCGGTTCATCCTGTTCCGGCACATCCTGCCTCAACTGGTTCCCACGATCATCGTCTGGGGCACACTCGGCATCGCCACGAATGTGATGATCGAAGCCAGCCTGAGCTATCTCGGCATCGGTGTGCAGCCGCCTACGCCAAGCTGGGGCGGGATGATCCAGCAGGGCCAGTCGTTCTACCGCACCGCGCCCTGGTTGGTGATCTTTCCCGGTCTATCGATCATGACGACTGTGTTTGCCTTCAATCTGCTGGGCGACGGGCTGCGCGATGCGCTCGATCCGGTCCAGAGCGGGAAGCTATGACGATGTGGATCTATATCGTTCGCCGCGTGCTCCAGGCTGTCCCCGTGCTGCTCGGCATCTCGATCATCACGTTCGTGCTGATCTATTACTTGCCGGCCGATCCGGCTCGTATGTACGCCGGGCCGAGCGCGACCGTCGAAACGGTGGAGCGTATTCGGCACAGACTTGGCCTGGATCAGCCGTTGTGGGTGCAGTACACGCGCTACATGGAGCGCGTCCTGCAAGGCGATCTGGGCTTTTCGTATCGCAAGCAGATCGCGGTCACCGAACTGATCCTCAGCCGCATTCCGTATACGCTGGCGCTCACCTTCGGCGGCGTCCTGGTCGAGTTGATCATCGGGCTGCCGGTGGGGATTGCGTCAGCGGTGGCGCGTGGTCGGTGGATGGATCGGTTGGGGATGTTCATTGCGTTGCTCGGCATCTCGGCCCCGCCGTTCTGGCTGGGCCTGCTGCTGCTGTACTGGTTTGGTTTCCGAGTTCCGATCTTCCCACTCGGTGGCGCAGGCAGCCTAGCCCACCTTGTTCTGCCGGCGCTCACGGCCGGGCTGGGTGGAGCAGCCTGGTACGCACGCATGATGCGCTCCAGCACGCTCGATATTCTCTCGGCCGAGTATGTCCGCACGGCGCGCGCCAAGGGCCTCTCCACCCGTGGAACCGTCATCCGGCATGTCCTGCCCAATGCCCTGAACCCGATCATTACAATGGCGGGCATGGACATTCCCTGGTTCATCGGCGGAGTCGTGCTGGTCGAGCGTGTGTTTGACTGGCCGGGACTGGGACGCCTGGCTGTCGAGGCCATCGAAACGGTGGATGTCCCGCTCATTCTGGGGACGGTGATCGTTACCTCTTTCATCGTCGTCCTCAGTGGCATTCTGATCGATGTCGTGCAGGGCCTGGCCGATCCACGTATCCGCCACAGCCGTCTGACGGCCAGCGGCTGAAGCGGCAATGGATGATTGATTCGCTTGAAGCCCGATCCGGATTCTCAGCCCCCAATCCATTCTCTGTGAGGAGGTAACACACATGCCCACGCACTCTCTCGACGACAAACGACCGCACGCCTTTTGGGATAACTCGTATCCGCCGCGTGTCAAGATCAAGCCAGGCGACACCGTGATCTTCGAGACTCTGGAAGCCTCGGCCAATCAGATCACGCCGAAGTCAACGCACGATGCGTTGAAGACGCTGAGCTTCGATCCGATCCATCCGCTCACCGGCCCGGTGTACGTCGAGGGCGCGGAACCCGGCGATGCGCTGGAGGTCAGCATCGTCAGCCTTAAGCACAAAGGCTGGGGTTGGAACGCCGTCATCCCCGGTTTCGGCCTGCTGGCCGATGACTTCCCCAATCCCTACCTGCACCATTACAAGCTCGGGCGGACGCACTGCGAGTTCAGGCCGGACATACGCATCCCCTATGAGCCATTCTGCGGCGTGATGGGCGTCGCGCCGCGCGAGCCGGGGCGGTTCGACACCATCCCGCCGCGCGAAAACGCCGGCAACATCGACATCCGCCATCTAACCGTCGGTGCGAAAGTGCTCTTCCCGGTTCTGATTCCTGGCGCGCTGTTCTCATGCGGCGACTGTCACTCGGCGCAGGGCGACGGCGAAGTGAACGGCACCGGCATCGAAACGCCGATGACGGTGAGGCTGCGCTTCGACCTGAAGAAAGGCGCGAACATCCCCGAACTGCGCTTCGTCACGCCGCCCGGCAAGAAACTTACCATCGCCGACGAGGCTGGCTACTTCGTCACCACCGCGCATGGCCCCGACCTGTTCAAGGACGCGCAGCAGGCCATGCGATATATGATCGATTATCTGGCCTCGGAGCACGACATGACCCGCGAGCAGGCGTACTGCCTGTGCGGCGCGGCGGTCGACTTGAAGATCAGCGAGATCGTCGACGCGCCGAACTGGATCGTGTCGGCCTACCTGCCCCTGCGCATTTTTGTCAAGCCGAAAGAGGCGCCCAAGCGCGCTGCGGCTAAGGCGAACGCCAGGTCCAAGCCAAAGGCGAAGGCGGCACAGAAGAAAGCACGACGATAAAGAACCCTGGGCCACTCGATCGAGTGGCCCGGGTTGTTAGAACACGTGGATGAGCCAGGGGACTCCAGTAACCGTAGGAATATAGCTGAGTTTGGGGACAGTCATAGCGCGACTGAGTTTGACGAGCAAACACATCAGGTTTCGATGGTATAATCCGCTCGCGCCGCGCAGCCGGGCGCCCAGAACGGATTCCCCTCCGTGCCACGCATCGCCGTCAGCCTGGACCTGGAGACGACCGGCCTCGATCCGAACCGGGACGCGATCCTCGAGATTGGCGTGGTCAAGTTTCGCTGCGAGGAAGTGATGGGGGCCTTGGTTGACCGGCTAATACCGGTGTGCTAGAATACTGTTGGATAATCAGGACTTCGTTGCTGACACCGGAGATGTGGCGATGAATACGTATACCCTTACGCTAGACTTGCCAGCTAAGACCTATGATTCCTTGCAACGCTGGGCTAAAAGAAAGGGTGTAACACCTGAAACCCTCCTGAACGATATTATCGAGCGAGCGCTTCAACAGACGTCCTCTGCGTCTCCTTCAGCTACGCGCAATATATTAGAAGCCGCGGGCGTGCTGCACTCCCTCAGTCCGGCTTTGCAGAAACGGATCATTCCCGGCGTCTCGTTGGAAGAAGTCCACAGGTCTCTCGATCGGGCCGGCGGACCGTCTTTGAGTGAAATGATCCGCGCCCAGCGCGAGCGTGCCGTTGGCTGATTATTATCTTGATGCTAGCGCGTTGGTGAAGCGCTACGCGACTGAGCCTGGTAGCGCACATATCCTGGCGATTACCGATGTCGCTGCCGGCAACGCGGTCATCTTGGCCGAGATCACGCTGGTCGAAGTTGCCTCGGCACTGGCCGGCAAGCAACGCGCATCGCGCGACTTCAGCCTGGAAGATCGAGATCGGGCTCTCAGTCGCTTTCTCCAGGAGTGCGCCGAACAATTTCTCCTCTTCCGTGTTGGACGCGACGTAATCGATCAGGCCGTTGAACTGACCCAAAAGCATCGCCTGCGTGCATACGATGCTGTCCAGCTAGCGAGTGCGCTTCTCGCCAACCGCATTCTGATAGAACAGAACCACCCCTCTCTCACATTTGTCGTCGCAGATGCCGATCTTCTCGCCGCTGCTCAAGCTGAGGGATTGCCGATAGAGAATCCCACGCAGTGAACGTGATCCGCGTGGTATAATCCCCTTTGCGCCGAACCAACACAGCGCCTAGAACGGGAACTCCCCTCCGTGCCACGCATCGCTGTCAGCCTGGACCTGGAGACGACCGGCCTCGATCCGAACCGGGACGCGATCCTCGAGATCGGCGTGGTCAAGTTTCGAGGCGACGAAGTGCTGGACGAGTGGTCAACGCTCGTCGATCCGGGCCGGCCCATCCCGCACAAGATCACCGAACTCACCGGCATCACGCAGGCGGAAGTCGCCGCGAAGGGCAGGCCGCTGTTTGAAGCGCTGCGCGAGGCGGAGCATCGCATCCGCGATCTGCCTATCGTCGGCCACAACGTCGCATTCGACCTCGGATTCCTCAACAAGCAGCGCGTCTTCACCCGTAACGAGTTCCTCGACACGTTCGAGCTGGCGAGCATCCTGGTTCCGCACGCCGGGCGGTACGGGCTGGGGGCACTGGCGCGCGAGCTGGGCATCGATCTGCCCGCCGCACACCGCGCCCTGAACGATGCGAAGGCGACACACCGGCTGTACGTCAGGCTCGCCGAGCGCGCCCGCGATGTGTCCGCCAAGACGCTGCAAGAGATCCTTCGGCTCTCCGCCTCGATCGACTGGCCGGCGCGCGCTTTCTTCGAGGATGCCGCGCGCGCGGCCGCGCGCGGCGCGTTCAGCGGTGGGAGCATCGGCGCGCAGATTGCTGCCAAGCAGCCCCCCAGGCGGCGACGGGCCAGGCCAGGCGGCGCCGTGCCGGAGCTGATCGCGCAGTCGCCGATGTTCGCGCGGGACGCGCAGATCAAGCCCTTGCGACCCAACCCCGTTGTCGAGCCGATCGACACCGAGATGATCGCGGCGGCGCTGGAGCAGGGTGGGGCGTTCGAGCAAGCAATCGACCACTTCGAGCACCGGCCCCAACAGGTGCACATGCTGCGCGCCGTATGCGACGCGTTCAATCGCGGCGAGCATCTGATCGTCGAGGCCGGCACAGGAACCGGCAAGTCATTGGCTTATCTGCTGCCCGCGATTCACTGGGCCCAGCGCAACGGCGAGCGCGTGGTTGTCTCGACGAACACCATCAACCTCCAGGAGCAGCTTGCGACGAAGGACGCGCCCGATCTGCAAAAAGCGCTCCCGCTCGATTTCCGCACCGCCGTGCTGAAAGGCCGCTCGCATTACCTATGCCCCGCGCGCCTGGCTGCGATGCTGCAGTCCGGCCCGGCCAACGCCGACGAGATGCGCGTGCTGGCCAAGGTGCTCCTGTGGCTCCCGTCGACGGTGAGTGGTGACGGCGACGAGCTGTTCATGCCCAACCCGGCCGAGCGCGGCGCATGGGCGCGCCTGAGCGCCGATAACCCGACCTGCACGTCCGAGCGCTGCTCGCAGTGGGGCGACGCCGGCTGCTTCTTCCACCATGCGCGGCAGGAAGCCGAGGGCGCGCACGTGATCATTGTCAATCACGCATTGCTGCTTGCCGATGTCGCCGTCGAGAACCGCGCGCTGCCCGAATACAAGTACCTGATCGTCGACGAGGCGCACCACCTCGAAGCCGCCACGACCGACCAGCTCAGCTTCTCCATCAACCAGTACGACCTGCGCCGCACGCTTGAGGAGCTAAGCCCGCTGCAGCGCAGCCGCGGCCCCAACCTGCTCGACGACGCGGTAGGCCGCGTGCGCAGCGCATGCCCCGCCGAGATCGCCTCGGCGGTGACCGTCTATGGGGAGCAAGTGAGCGACGGCGTCGCCGAAGCGGATCGCATGGCCGAAGAGTTCTTCGCGCTCGTCGGCGATTTCGTCGAGCGTCATACCGAGGCGAAGGGCGATTACACGCTGCGCGTGCGCCTGACCCCCGCCATGCGCACGCAGCCCGCCTGGAGCAACGTCGAGATCGCCTGGGACAACTTGAACGCCCAATTGAACACGGTGCTCGACGGCCTCGATCGGCTCAACCGGGTATTGAGCGATCTCGCCGACTTCGGCATCCCGGACTACGAAGAGATGACTGCGCGCCTGCTTGGCGCGCGTCGCGGCCTTGACGAGATGCGCGGCAGCACGAACGCGACCGTCTCAAAACCGTCGCCGGGCGGCATCTACTGGGTGGAATCGCAGCCGCCTGCGTCAGGGCGCGCGGGCGCGCGTCCGACCATCTCGCTGCATGCCGCGCCGCTTCACGTTGGCCCGCTCGTCGAGGAGCATCTGTTCAAAAAGAAGAACAGCGTCGTGCTCACGTCGGCCACGCTGCGCGCCGGCAAATCGTTCGATTTTATCCAGGGTCGCTTGAACGCGCAGGATGTGGACACGCTGGCGGTTGGCTCGCCGTTCGACTACAAGTCCTCCACGCTGTTGTACCTGGTGACGGATGTGCCCGAGCCGAACGTCAACGGCTATCAACGCGCAATTGAGCTTGGCCTGATTGACCTGTGCACGGCGATGGGTGGTCGCACGCTGGCGTTGTTCACGTCGTACTCGCAGTTGCGCGCGACGGCGCGCGTGCTGGCGCCTGAGCTGGCCCGCCGTGACATCATGGTGTTCGAGCAGAGCGACGGCTCGTCGCGCCGCCAACTCCTCGATCGATTCAAAGCCTCCGAGCGCGGCGTGCTGCTCGGCACGCGCTCGTTCTGGGAGGGTGTCGACGTGCCCGGCGAGGCGTTGTCGTGCCTGGCGATCACGCGCCTGCCGTTCGCCGTGCCGAACGATCCGATCTTCGCCGCGCGCAGCGAGACGTTCGACGAGCCGTTCATGCAGTACGCTGTGCCGGATGCCGTGCTGCGCTTCCGGCAAGGGTTCGGCCGCCTGATCCGGTCACGCACCGATCGCGGGGTCGTCGTGGTCTTCGATCGCCGCATCGTCAGCAAGCAATATGGGAAGGTGTTCCTGGACTCGCTGCCCGAATGCACCGTGCGGCGCGGCCCGATCGCAGAACTGGCGCGCGCCGTGAATCTATGGATGAAAAACGACGGAAGCGATTGAAGAGCGTCCTCACCCCGCCTCGGATAGTCCCCGCACCCGCCCCACTCGCGCCGCGCTGGCCGCTGTACGCCGGCGTTGCGCTCGCCATCGGGTTGACGTCGTTGCTGTATCTGAATACGCTCAGCCTGCCGTTCTTTCAAGATGACGTGATCCACATCCGGTGGCTGTCCACGCGCAGCCTCGCCGATCCCTTCCTGACTGCCGAGAACCTGCCTACGTATCGGCCGCTCGGCGAGTCGCTGATGAAGCTGTGGTGGAGCGTGCTGGGGAGGCACGATCCGGTCACATTGCGCCTGCAGAACATCCTGACACACGCATTGAACGCGACACTGGTCGCGCTCCTGGCGCTGCGCCTCGATCGCTCCGCGCGGCGGTACGTCGTCGGCGGGGTTGCGGCAGCGTTGTTCGCAGCGTTTCCCTTTGCGTACCAGGCTGTCGTTTGGATCAACGTGTTCTTCTATCCGCTGGGCACATTGCTCCTGCTGCTCGCCGCATTATCGTACTGGCAGGCTCGCACTGCGGGATCGATTCGCTGGCTGCTTGTGGCCTGGCTGATGTGTTTCCTCGCGCCAGCCGAGATCGAGTGGGGCCTGATGAGCGGCGCGCTTCTGGTCGGCGTCGAGCTTGTGCTGTGGGCGCAGCGGCGCCAGGCGCGGCCGTGGCTGATCGGTCCGGCCATCGGCCTGGCGATCAACGCCGTCTTCTTCGCCATCTGGCAGATCGTCCCTAAGTTCGACTACAGCGGCGGCATGCGCATCAACCTCGAAGCCATGCTCCAGATGAGCACGTACTATCTGCAAGGGCTGATCTATCCGAGCGCGCCGCTGGCCGTGCCGCTTGTGGGTCTGGCCGGACTCGACGATCTGAATGCAGTCAGATGGGTTGCGCTGGCGACTCTGATGGTTGTTCTCAGCCTCCTGATTTGGCGGCGGCGCCTGGTCCTCGCCATGGCGGCCCTGGGCTGGTTCGCGCTGCTTGTATTCCCGACGCTCGTCACCGTCGATTTCGATTACGTCATCAACTCTCCGCGCCTGCTGTACCCGGCGGCGGTGGGTATCGTCATCCTGTGGGCGGCGTGGATTGCCGAGTTCACCGCGCCGGGACGCTGGCGACCTGCTCGAATGGTCATCGCCGCAGGCGCCTTCGGCCTGGCGCTGGCTCAAAACGTCGCGTTCGTCCAATTGCAGAACCGGCTGTATCATCTTGCCGAGGCGCCTGTCCATGCGTTGGCGGCGGCGGCGCGCGCCGCGGAGGATGGCGAGGTGCCCCTCTTCGTCAACCTGCCGTCTTGGCTTGCGCCGCACTGGCGCGATTACGCGATCGGCAATCACGGCGTGCAGTTCATCACGGGCTACGCCGGCATCGACGACGTGATCTTCGCGTATAATGGCGCCGATCGGTTTTCCCGCGCCGTGAGCTTCACAAATGTGATGAGTATCACCCCCTACTGGTTGGGCCTGTACGGGCCTAAGCTCGACTGGCAGGACCTCGCCCGCGTCATGGAGCAATCCGATCCGGTGTTCCTCACGACGTATGACGGCGACGGCATTCGGCTGAGGCCAGCGGGCCGCGTGAAGGGAGTCCCTCAGGCCAGAGCGGCCGCCCGGTTCGGCGACACGCCGCCGAGTGTCGAGCTGGGCGCGGCGCTCGTCACGGGCCAAGACAAATCGATCGACGTCGAATTGAACTGGCGCGTGCTGAGCAGCATCGATCGCGACCTGTCGGTGTTCGTCCATCTTTACGCGCCGGATGGGCGGCTCGTCGCGCAGGCCGACGGCTACCCCCTGTTGGGGCTGTCGCCATTCTGGTTGTGGGAACCCGGACAAACGCTGCTGGACATGCGCAGCCTGGCATGGCCGGCCGGCGCGTCCCCCGGCGAGTACCGCATCGGCGTCGGCGTGTACGATCGGGCCTCGGGCGAGCGTCTGGCCGCGTTTGAGCCGGATGGCTCGCGCCTGCCAGACGGGACTTTCCTTGTCGCAACGCTGGGTCGGCCATGAGCGGAGCAGGAGAAGCAGGATGCCCCCGAAAGTCATCGTGATCATGCCTGCCTACAATGCGGCCCGCACGCTGGAACGCACCTATCACGATCTGCCGCACGACGTCATCGATCACGTCATCCTGGTCGACGACGTGAGCCAGGACGAGACAGTCGAGATCGCGCGGCGCTTGGGCTTGCACGTGGTCGTGCACATCCAGAACAAAGGCTACGGCGGCAACCAGAAGACGTGCTACGTCGAAGCGCTGCGAGCCGGCGCCGACGTCGTCGTGATGCTGCATCCCGACTATCAGTACGATTCTCGGCTCGTGCCCGACCTGATCAAGCCGATCGTCGAAGATCGGGCCGACATGATGCTCGGCAGTCGCCTGCTGACGTCGGGCAGCGCGCGCGTCGGCGGCATGCCGCTGTGGAAGTACGTCGCCAATCGGTTCCTCACGATCGTCGAGAACCTCGTCCTGGGAGTGAGGCTGTCCGAAGCGCACACCGGCTTCCGCGCCTATCGCCGCAAGTTGCTGGAGACCATTCCGTTCCTGCTCAACTCGGACAACTTCGTCTTCGACACGCAGGTGATCGCCCAGGCCGTCGCCTTCGGGTTTCGCGTCGGCGAGATCGCCGTTCCGACGCGCTACTTTTCTGAGGCATCCTCGGTCAACTTCCGGCGCAGCGTCGTCTACGGGTTATCGACGCTGGTCGTGATGCTGCGTTTCGCGCTCAACCGCATCGGCGTGCTCAGAGCCGACGAGTTCCGCCTGACGCTGCGCCAGGTGATCAGCCGCTATCACGCGGCTGAGATCATCGACGACGCGGGCGCGCCGCCCCATTCGCCCGAGCGGCCGCCATCGTGACCCCGATACACATGCTGCGTGGAGCGTGGAGCGTGTGCCGATCGCCCGAGCGGACGTCATAGTGACCTCGATGCTTGCTGCGTCACGCCGATGGACGCTCCTGCCGAGCAGATTCGATCCGGCCTGGCGAATGGTGATCCTGATCACCGCTGCCGTGTTGCTGGCATACGGCGATTCGATCACGCTGCCGTTTCACTTCGACGACATCCCCCACTATTTGTGGCTCAACGATCAGTCCATCGGCTCGATCTGGCTTTCCGCAGCAGGTCGCCCCTACTACCGGCCCATGCAGTTCTTCGGCTGGAAACTATACGAGACGGCCTTTGGACGCGATTCTGTCGTCGTCTATCACCTGATGAGTCTGCTGGTTCATGCGCTCGACGCGGTTCTGGTCGCGCTCGTGGCGCGGCGGCTCGTCGACGCGAAGCGCGGCGAGGGATGGTGGCGCGCGACAACCGCCGGTCTGACCTTCGCGCTGTTTCCATTTTCGTATCAGGTCGTGCCCTTGCCCTCCTCCTTTACGCACCCCATGGTCGTGCTATTCGTCTTGCTGTCGATCCTGGCCTACGACCGATTTCGGATGCGCGGCCGCCGCGCGTGGCGCTGGCTGATCGTGGCCCTGGTGTGTGGCGTCTTCGCGTTTGCCAGTAACGAGGGCAGCCTGGTTCTCGCGGCGGCCATCGCGCTCTACGAGGCTTTCGGCCGCGCGCCGCGCCCTATTCGTTGGCGCTGGGCCGGACTGTTCGTGTTGCTGGCCGCCGTCTACTTCGCCTGGTACCAGTCCCGGCCGCTGCAGGCCGGCGGCGAAGTGCGCGTGCGCGGCCTGGAGGCCATCGTTCAGAACGCGATGGTCGTGCTGCAGGGAGGGACTTTCCCGCCGCAGCCGATCGGGCGCGCGTTGATGGACGAGGGCTTCACCGATCATAGCGCCGTGCTTTCGATCGGCTTTCTCGCCCTGTCGACGCTGGCCGTAATGTACGTGCGAGCGGGCGAGATGCGCGGATTGGTCTTCGGCGCGGGCTGGTTCGTGATCTTCATGGTTGTGCCGGCGTTGCTGCTGTCCCACGATTACCTGATCAATGCGCCGAGGGTGCTCTATTTATCGGCGTGCGGCGCAGCGTGGCTGTGGGCAGGCGCAGCGGGCGTTGTCCGGCGCCAGGGTCGGCGGCTGGTCGCTCTAGCTTTCGTCGCGGCTGTGCTTGCGCCCTCGTTCATCTTCATTCGCCAGCGCATGGCGCTTTACCACCTAAACGCCGCGCCGCTTCAAGAAGCCATCGACGTGGCGCTGCGCGCCGGCCCGGCGGATCGCCTGCTGCTCGTAAATTTGCCGGCGTGGGTCAGCGCCGAGCGGCAATGGTATCCGATCGGTCACGAGGGCGTGTTGTTTTTACCCGCGTACGCGACGTTGTCGGACTTCGTGTCCGTCAACACCGGGCAGCCCTCGCAGGCGATCGGCGTCGAGTTTAACAACCTCACGACGCCGCAGGCTTACCATTACGGCGTATATGGACCGCCGCTGGACTATGAGCGCCTGGCGCTCGAGGAGCGCTCTGCTCTCGAGGTGCACCTTGCCGCGTATAGGCCGGACGTGATCGATCTGAACGCAGCCGGGCGCGTTCTCGATCAAACCCGGCCGGCCGGAGCGGATCGCGCTTCGTTCGATAGCCTGGTCGCGTTGGAATCGGCGACGTGGTTGGCATGCGCGGATCGGCTGGGCGTTACATTGGATTGGCGCGCCGACGCGTTCCCTCCGGGAGATGCGCATATCTTTGTCCACGTCCTCGACGCGCGCGGCGTGCTGATCGCGCAGCACGACAGTCCGCCGCTCCAGGGGCTGCTCCCCTTCTGGCAATGGCAGCCCGGCGACCGCGCCCGGGATATGCACCCGATCGACCTGCCGGCGCCTTTGGAAGACGGAGCGTACACCATAGCCGTCGGGCTTTATGATGTTGTGACAGGACAGCGCGTCCCAGCCGCTCTGGTCGATGGCTCGCGGCCGCCAAACGACGCCGTGCCGATCGGCGAGTTTATGCCCGGCCAGCAGGCCGTATGCCCGTAGGAGGGTTGACAGCCATCCGGCTCCCGGTATAATCTCGTTAGGCATTTCATAAGTGGGAGCAGTCGGTTTACTATGATTGACGTCAACGATCTGCGCAAAGGCACGACGTTCGCGTTGGACGGCGAGCTGTATCGAGTTCTGGAGTACTCGCACATCAAGCCCGGCCGTGGCAACGCGACGATCCGCACGAAGATCCGCAACCTGCGCACCGGGACGACGATGGAAAAGACGTTCCAGTCCGGCGACCGGGTTCAAGATATCCGCATCGAAACGCACGAGATGCAGTACCTGTATCACGACGGCGACCTGTATCACTTCATGGACACCGCGACGTTCGATCAGATCGCGATGGCCGAGGTGACGCTGGGCGACGCCGTCCACTACATGACCGACAACATGATGATCATGGTGCAGGAATACAACGGCGAGCCGCTGGGCGTCGAGCTGCCGACGGCGGTCGATCTCAAGGTGACCGAGGCCCAGGCTGCCATCCGGGGCGACACGGCGACCGGCGCGACCAAGGTCGTAACCGTCGAGACAGGCCTCCGGGTACCGGTGCCGATGTTCGTCAAGGCGGGCGACAGGATTCGTATCGACACGCGCACGGGCGAGTACGTTACCCGGGTGTGAGGCGGGCGCGTTTCGACGTGGCGGTCCACAGGATGGCCCATCCAGTCTCTGGGTGGGCTTTTCGTTTGTTACTGCGCTTCAATCGGTTGGCTCGTCGTGAGGTTACAGGTATAATCGCGCTATGCGTACTCGATTCGGTCAAGAGTGTCGTTACTACTATGAAGACTTCCATCGTGGCCGCTCCCTCCAGGAATGCCGTCTGGTTGAACAATCCTCTTCGTCGCGCGATTGGTCCCCTGATTTGTGCCGCGATTGCCCCGTGCCCGGCATTCTGCGTGCGAACGGCTGCCCGCACATGAGACTGGAAGGACGCGTCGCCCGCGGGTTCCTGGGTTTCGGGCGCCGGGTCGTCGTCACGGCGTCGTGCGAGCGCAGTGGAGGCAGCGTAGCGGAGCCGTACGTCGGGTGCGGCCAGTGTCACCTCGATGCGCCGAGCGCATCGCTCCTGGGAGAGGAATAAGCTATTGCATTTTCGAGGCAATGGGCTAAACTTGGGGCAGGCTGTCGAGGTGCCGGCGCGAGCGCGCAACGCCCGGCATGGGAGGCAACTGTGAACGAACGCATCCTCATCATCGACGACGATCCCGATGCTTTGACCCTGATCGGGCTGACGCTTGAGCGCCGGGGCTATTCGGTGCTCAAGGCGGCCGGCGGCTCGGAGGCGCTGATGATGATCGAGTCCGATCGCCCCGACCTCGTGCTGCTCGATCTGATGATGCCGCACATGGATGGTTACGAGGTCTGCCGTCGCATCAAGGCTGACCCGCGCCTGACCGGCATTCCCATCGTGATGCTCACGGCGAAAGCCCAGATGGCCAGCCAGGTGGAAGGCTATCGCGTCGGCGCGGATGACTACGTGACCAAGCCGGTGCATCCGGACGACCTGGCGTCCCACATCCATGCAGTCCTCGAGCGGGCGAAAGAATGGCAGCCGAAGAAGACGGGTGGACGCGTCGTCGGCGTGATCGGCGTCAAGGGCGGCGTCGGCACGACGACGGTGGCCGTCAATGTGGCCGTCACGCTGGCCGCCGCGCGCCGCACCATTCTGGCCGACTTCGACGCAGGCGGCACGGCGGCTATTCATCTCGGATTCAGCGCGCTTCCCGAACCCGAAGGACTGGCCTCGCTTCCGGCAAGCGCGATCGACCAGGACAGCGTCGCGAAATCGCTTGTCGCGCATGACAGCGGCCTGCACTTCCTGCCGCCTGCGAATGGCGCGCTCGTGCCCGAGCAGGCGGCCGCGATCTTTTCACACCTGCTCGATTTGTGCGAGGTTTGCGTGCTGGACCTGGGCGGGGGTCTGAGCGTCGTTTCGCGCGCACTGCTGGAGCGCTGCGATCTGGTGCTGATGGCGCTCGACTCGGATCGCGCGGCCGTGCTTCAAGCGCAGCGCTTGCTGCTGGCGCTCACGGAGCTGGGCGTGAATCGCTCGCGGCTGCGCATGGTGTGGGCCAACCGGTCGGGCCTGGACGAGCAGGCTGCTCTCGGCACCCTTCGGGCTGCAGTCGGAGAGGCGCCGATTCACGTCGTCGATCCGGCTGCGGAATTGGCTCATCGGTCGGTCGAGTCGGGACAGCCGCTAGTCCTGAGCGATCCGGACTCGGCGGCGGCCATCGAGCTGCGCGAGCTGGGCCAGTCAGTCCTTGCAGCGCTGGAAGGTGTCGCGGAATAACGCTGCACGACCGACGTCCCGGCATCCGCCCGAACTTCTACAGACCTGCCGGGTCTCCGAGACCTGGCAGGTCTTATAACGACAAAACGCGCCCCGGTCAGGGGCGTGTTGTCACTAAAACTGGATGTCGACGATCACCGGCAACAGTGCGTTTGGATCGATTCCCTTGAGAGCGCCTGCTCCGTATTTTCGCCTGAATAACGTGCCAATCTGGTCGATCGTGTGTGCGCGCTGCCGGGCGTCGGGCAGCCGCGCGCGGCCTCGGAAGCCTCGCTGCCGAATGCGCACCACGACGCCGGGGTCTCTCGCGATGTTGCGATACCAGTCCGCATCCGTGTGCGCCAGCAGATAAACCGCTCCATCGTCGTACGCGAAGCGCAGTCTGGCTTCATGTGGCGGGTCGCCGGGATCGCCTGCGCTGACGAGGACCAGTTCGCTCGCATCGACGAGCAGATGTTCGTCCGGTCGTGACGGCTTCATGGTGGGGCCTTCATCCGGGAGGTCGCCCTCGGCGCATACAACGATCTGCTACCCGGCGGCCGCGCGCGATGGCTCACCGGCGTCGTGTCGCCCAGCGCCTCTTCGGCCTCCAGCGTGCCTCGCAGCTCGATCAGCTCGATCTCCGGCTCGCATAGGAAGCGCATGCGCGGCATGCCTTTGCCTTCCATGCCGATGCCGCGCGAAACATACATCGTCGTGCTCCCTTCTCGATACTCGCCCATCTCGTATCGCTTCCCGTAGATCGAGCTGGTGAACACCGCCCCGAAGACGGGCAGGCGGATTTGGCCTCCGTGCGTGTGCCCGCACAGCACGAGATCGATGCCCAGACGCGCCGCCTCGGGCATCAGATCGGGCGCGTGGTACAACAACATAGTGTAATCGCTGGGCGCCAGTCCGTCAACTACAGAATCGAGGTTGGGCGCGTCGAGCGCCGGGTTGTGCGTGCAGGTCAGGCCGATCAGCTTGATGCCCGGACACTGTGGAAGCGACGCGACGCAGTCGCGGAGCAGGGTGATGTTGCCCAAGTCGCCAAGCACGTTTTGGAGTGCAGTCTCGGTATCGACGAGCGGCGTGCCCGTCACGGCGAACACTCCCAGCGGTGCGTGCAGCCGGGACATCAGCGCGCGGCAATCGGCCTGCGCGACGGGGTCGTCGATGTAAGAATACGAAAGAAGATCGCCGGTGTAGACGATCAGGTCCGGCCGCATCTCGTCGAGCAGAGCCAGCACTTTCGCTTCGCGCTGCGTGAGCCGCTCGACGTGAAAGTCGGAAAGATGCGCGATGCGCAGCGGCGGCGCGCCGTCGAGCTTGGGCGATCGGTACGTGCGGCGCGTGACGCCCACGCGAAACGGCTCGCCCCACATGCTATCCATTGCATAGCCGGTCAGCGCCAGATGTCCGCACAGCAGCAGGCTCCATGCGATGTTCGGCTCGCGTGCGAAGACCGCCAGCGTGACGCTCAGCGTGCAGCGCGCCCCGCCGAACAGTACCAGTCCCGGCGCGACCGGCCCGAACGAGCGCCTCCGCTTCGGCAGGAGGGCCAGCCCGATCCAATCGATCGCCATGAATACGAAGCCGACCAGCGCGGCGGGGAACCCGGCGGCGAATGAAGCGAGCGCGAAGCCCCAAACCAGAGCGACGATTGCCGTGTAGGCGACGACGATGGCAGTTTGCCCGGGCCAGGTCAGCCGCCCCAGTCGCTCGGAAAACAGAATCACGCGATGCAGCGTCGGCGAGGCCACGCCTCTGATCGGTTGCGCAATAGCTTGATCGGCCATGGTGTGCGGGTATCTCGTCGCCGTCCAGGCCACCGGCGTCACAGAGGGTGGCTGGTACTCAAGTCTCACCCATCATACCGCGTGCGACGGGACGAATCAAGGCGGAAAACGTTTCAGCCGTGCAACGTTGCGTTACAGATGCGTTGCGCACGTGTCAGAAGAAGTTAGAGGAGACTTCGGAAGTCTGGTTGCCCTAGAAGATCATCTCGCCGCTGAGGAATGCGCGCGTGCGCGGATCGTGCGGCGAGTCGAGGAATTGCACAGTGGGCGCCAGCTCGATCAAGCGCCCGTCTAGCAGCAGCCCGGTGCGATCGGCCAGGCGGCGCGCCTGAAACACCTGATGTGTCACCATGACGATCGTCGCGCCTCGGCGCTGCTGCTCGCGAATCATGTTCTCGATCAAGCCCACGTTGTACGGATCGAGATTGGCGGTCGGCTCGTCGAGCAGCAGTGCGTCAGGCTCGACGGCAAGCGCGCGGCCGAGCGCCACACGCTGGGCCTCGCCGCCGGAGAGCAGGCGAGCCGGCTCTTCCGCCAGATCGCGCA
Organism: Anaerolineae bacterium; assembly: GCA_035693785.1. Classification (GTDB taxonomy): domain Bacteria; phylum Chloroflexota; class Anaerolineae; order Fen-1058; family Fen-1058; genus DASSFZ01. The sequence goes on from DASSFZ010000108.1 coordinate 19,624, forward strand.
ACCCCAGCTCGTCGATCAGGCGGTCGACGACGGCGCGCGCATTGTTCCGCCCGCGCAGGCGCAGGCCGTAGGCGATGTTGTCGCGCACCGATCGGTCGAACATCAGGGGATGCTGGAAAACAGTCGTTACACGGCGGCGCGCGTCGAGCGGCGCCGGAGCCTCGATGGCACGGCCGTCGAACACGATGCGCCCGGAGCTGGGGCGCTCGAGAAACTGCATGAGTCGCAGCAGAGTGCTCTTGCCCGACCCGCTCGGCCCGACGATCGCCAAAGT
>DASSFZ010000109.1:0-8141 GCA_035693785.1 Anaerolineae bacterium
GCACCGGCCGCGTTTCATTCACCTGGCTGTCCCGGCCGGGCGCTGAATCTGGACGAGACCGAAGCCGGACAAATCGAACGAGCCGAATGACCGGGCATCACGATAAGTTCAACACGCTGATTCTCGCGGCGACATCCTTCGCGATCTTCATGAACATCTGCGCCGCCGGCGAATCGGGGTGCTGCACGACGACCGGCGTGCCGTCGTCGCCGCCGATGCGCACGTTCGGATCGAGCGGGACGGTCCCCAGGAAAGGCACGCCCAGCCGCTCGGCCATGCGCTGGCCGCCGCCTTCGCCGAAGAAGGAGATTGTCTGCCCGGTCTTCGGATCGGTATACGGCCCCATGTTCTCGACAATGCCGAGAACGTCGACCTCCAGCTTCTCGAACGTGGCAAAGCCCTTCACCGCGTCGGCGAGCGCGACTTCCTGTGGCGTGGTGACGATGATCGCGCCGGTGAGCGGGACCGACTGCGCGAGAGTAAGCTGTGCGTCGCCGGTGCCCGGTGGAAGATCGATGATCAGGTAGTCGGGGTTGCCCCAGTCGACGTCGCCGAGGAACTGGCGGATCGCCGAGTGAATCATCGGCCCGCGCCAGATCACCGGCTGGTCGGGCGGGACGAGGAAGCCCATGCTCATGACTCGCAGCCCGTGCGCGTAAGCCGGTATGAGCCGGCCGTCGCGCGGCTTGGGCATGCTGTCGATGCCGAGCATGAGCGGGACGTTTGGCCCGTAGATGTCGGCGTCGAGCAGGCCCACGGTCGCGCCAGCCTGCGCCAGCGCGACGGCGAGATTGACCGCAACCGTCGTCTTGCCGACGCCGCCCTTGCCGCTCGATACGGCGATCGTGTTCTTAAACTGTCCGCCGAGCTGGCCGGCGATGCGCTGGTCTTCGGGCACTTTCGAGTCCCATTTGATGTCGATCTCTTTCACGCCCGGCAGCTTGCCCAGCTCCGCACGAGCGTCCCTGTCCAATACGTCGGTCAGCGGGCAGGCTGGCGTCGTCAGGACGATCGTGAAGCCGACATGGCTGCCGTCGATCTTGAGATCCTGAATCATGCCCAGCGACACGATGTTTCGTCCTAGCTCGGGTTCTTTCACCCGGCTCAGCGCCTCGATCACTTGTGTTTCAGTCACGTTCGCCATGCTTTACTCCCGATGCGCCATCGCTTCGCCCGGCTTCGCGACAATACCGCCCTCGACCGGAACCCGCAATCGCACCCGGCGAGGGCGGACCAGGGGATAGAGTCGGCCCATCATGCCTCACATCGCACTCATCACGACGCACCATGAGCCGGCGGCGGCTGCGCAACCGCGGCCGCTTTCGCCGCGGCGGCCGCCTTGGCCTTCTCCTCGGCCTGCCTCTTCTTCTCGGCCTCCTTCGCCGCCTTCTCGGCCAGCTCCACCTGCTCGCGCGCCCAGTCGGTCGGGTGGATCGCCGCGTGATACGTATCGGGCTTGGTCAGCTTCTGCTTGTCGAAGATGAGCGTCTGGAAGCGCTCGAATGTCGCGATCTCATAGTCGTGGTCCATCTTGATCGCGTCGAACGGGCAGAACTCGGCGCAGAACCCGCACTGCATGCAGATTGTCGTGTCGATGTAGAACTCGGCGGGCTGCGGGACGGGCCGCTTGGTGACCGGGTCGTTGGTGCGCACGATCCAGATGCACTGCGGCGGGCAAACCTTGGCGCAGATGCCGCACGACGTGCACTTGTCGTCGTTCGCCGTCGTGTCGTAGATCAGGAACGGCAGGTAGCGGAAGTTCTCCGGCACAGGCAGCTTCTCTTCGGGATACTGCACGGTGAACACGCCCCTCGCCTTCGGCCCCTGCCGCTGACGCAGCGCCTTTTCGTTGTAGTAGCGCCCGCCGCGAAACAGATAGGCGATGTCGTCCACGTATGACGCGACGAAATGCTTGAACGTCACACCCAGACCCCTGAGCACACCGGTTCCGAACATCGTGGTTTCCTCCACTGAACGACCGGGCGCTAACGATCGGTTTCGCCCAGCACAATATCGATGCTGCCCAAAATGATGACCGTGTCGGCGACCTTGTATCCGACACACATCCGCTCCAGCGCCGTCAGGTTGATAAACGAAGGCGCCCGGATGTGATAGCGATACGGGTTCGCCGACCCGTCCGACACGACGTAGAAGCCCAGCTCGCCTTTGGGGTTCTCGACGCGCCCGTAGGCCTGACCGGCGGGCACGCGCTGCGAATACTGCTTCTTGCCAGCCTGGATCTCACCCTCGGGAATCTGCTCGAGCGCCTGCTGGAGGATACGCACCGACTGCCGCATCTCGTCGATACGGATGACGTAACGATCGTACACGTCGCCGTTGTAGCGCACGGCCACGTCGAAGTCGAAGCGATCGTAGATCGAATACGACTCCGCGCGGCGCACGTCGTACGGCACCCCGGAGGCGCGCAGCACCGGGCCGGCCGTGCTGAACGCGATCGCGTCCTGGGGAGATAAATATCCGACGCCCATACAGCGCGCGCGGATGATCTCGTTGCCGGATAGGAAGGTATCGAGGTGATCGATCTTCCTCGGCAGCCGCTCGAAAACGATCTCGCGACACTTCTCAAGCCAGCCGGGCGGCACGTCGCGTACCACGCCGCCGAAGCGCATGTAGTTGCACATCATGCGGCTGCCCGACGCCGCCTCGAACAGGTCGAGGATCAGCTCACGCTCCTCGATGGCGTACAGCGCCGGCGTGAAGAACGCGCCCAGGTCGTTCAGCAGGAAGCCGATCGCCCAAAAGTGATTGACGATGCGCGTCAGCTCGGCCATGATCACGCGCAGGTACTCGGCGCGCTCAGTCGGCTTGAGGCCCATCAGCTTCTCGACGGTGATGGCGTAACCCACGTTGTTGCTCATCGAGCAGATGTAGTCGAGCCGATCGGTGTACGGCATGTTCTGAATGTAAGTATTGCGCTCGCCGATCTGCTCATGGTTGCGGTGCAGGTAGCCGACAACCGGCTCCAGCTCGCGGATGGTCTCGCCGTCCAGCCGGACGGCCATGCGAAAGACGCCGTGCGTCGAAGGATGCTGTGGGCCCAGGTTGACGACGAGTTGGTCGGTTCTGAGACCGGCCGCGCTATCCCCGTTGCCGCCGGCGGTCGGAACCGTCAGCGGCTGGCCCTGGACGACCTCGACCTGGCGCAGGCGCTCGTACACGGCCGCGTTGGCTTCCTCGACAAAGGCGCTCGGATCGAACCCTGGCGGATAGCTGACGTTATCGGCCCACGGCACGCGGTCTTCGGCGCGCACGTGGCGCCCGCCCGGCCAGCGGCTGTCGAAAGGCTTGCTATCCTCCTCGTAATACGCTTCATGCCAGTCTTTGCGCATCGGGTGGCCGTCGAAGCCTTCCCACATCAGGATGCGCTTGAGGTTCGGATGGCCCTCGAACTTGACGCCAAACAGGTCCCAGGCTTCGCGCTCCTGAAAATCGGCGCCCGGCCATACCGAGGTCAGCGAAGGCAGCACGGCGTTGTCGCGCGGCGTCCTGGTCTTGAAGACCAGCGGGCCGCCGCCTTTGTCGATCGAGAAGGCGTGGTACACCACTTCCATCTGGCCGTCCTTGATGTAGTCGACCGCCGTGACGCTGGACAGGTAGTTGTAGCCCAGATCGTCGCGAATGGTTTTCGCCACTTCGACGAGATGCGCCGGGTCGATCGTGACGCCTTGGAAGTCGGCAGGCTGAATGGCGTCGCCGAACTTCTCTTTCAACGCGGCGAGTGGGCCGGTCAATTCGGCGGCAGGAGCGGTGGTTGGGTTTGCCATGAGGACCTCGGCTAACCTTGCGAAGGTTCTGAAACCTTCGCAAGGCTGGAACGGATTTCAGGAACGCGCCGCACGTCGATGAGGTCAGGTCCCAGGACGGGAACTGGAATCGCCTCGCCGACATCTTTCTTGTACCACGACACGGTGCGAATGCTCTGCTTTTCCATTTTCTCGTGCAGCTTGAGCATGCCGTTGAGCAGGGCCTGCGGCGTCGGCGGGCAGCCCGGCACATACACGTCGACGGGCAGGAACTTGTCGATGCCGGACACGACGTTGTAGCCCTCTTTGAATGGGCCGCCGCCCGTGGCGCACGCGCCCATCGATAGCACGTACTTCGGCTCGGCCATCTGGTTGTACAGGCGCACGATCTGCGGCACCATCTTCTTCGTCACCGTGCCGGAGACGATCATCAGGTCAGCCTGGCGCGGGCTGGCGCGCATGAGGCCCATGCCGAACCGGTCTAGGTCGAAGCGGCCGGCCGCCGTGGAAATCATCTCGATGGCGCAGCACGCCAGGCCGAACATCAGCGGCCAGACGCTGCGCTTCCGTCCCCAGTTGTACAGCTTATCCAATGTCGTGATGAAGACGTTGTTCTGCAGCTCGGGGGGCACCATCGGATCGTTGACGGGCGTCCGCTGTTCATTCGCGTCAGTCATCGTGAAGTGACCTCCTCATACCATTCCTTTTGGATGTCTTCCAACAAGTTCAGACTGGTCACGCTTGCGTCGTCTGCAAACTGCGGCAGTTCTACCACCCAGCGATGAAGCGTCTCCCAGGACACCGATAGCGGATCGACGCCAGGATGCCGGCGAAACAGTTCGAGCGCAATCGGATAGGGATCGTCCCAGTAGAACTCGTCCACCTGCGCCGCCTGATCGCGCTGCAATTTGACATCGCCGATGGAATTTCCAGCCCGCGCAGCGAAGCCACACTCATGGCGTGCCCTGAGCTGGACTTCGGGGCGGGTTTGGGCCAATTGTACTAGGTTTCTCAAAAAACGGCAACGCACTTTCTTTTTAATTACGCGCATTTTGCCAATTGACATTCGGGGTCAACGTGCTAGAATTAGGTTGCAGCCGTTTGGGGGGTGGCGCACATGAAAGGTAGGATCAGCCATGCAGGCCACACGACAGGCAATACTCAAGATCCTGAAGGAGCGCGGTCAGGCGACCGTCGAGCAGATGAGCGACGAGCTTAACCTGACGCCGGTCACGATCCGCCACCATCTTGACATTCTGCGCAGCGAGGGCCTCGTGCAGGCACCCAAGGTGCAGCGGCGGCAGTCGCCGGGCCGCCCGCAGCACGTCTACGGCCTCACCGAACAGGCGACCAACTACTTTCCCAAGAACTACGTCGCGTTTGCAGACCTCACGCTCCAGGAGCTGCGCGAGCGCGTCAGCACCGACGAAATGGACACGATCGTGCGCGGGGTGGCGCGGCGCATGGCGGCCAACGCGCCCGAGCCTCTGCCGGGCGAGCCTATGCCAGAGCGGCTAACACGCATCGTGGACTTTCTCAATCGGCAGGGTTACGTCGCGCGCTGGGAACCCAACGATCAGGGCTTCCTGCTGCATATGGCAAACTGCCCATACCAGGGACTGACGGATCACCACGCCGCGCCTTGTATCATGGATTCGGCTCTGCTGACGGATCTGCTCGGATCGCAGCCGCTTCGCATTTCTTGGATGAGCGCTGGCGACGACACCTGCACGTACCTGGTGAAGAATTCCGTTCACTAGCCGGACCCAGTCGTCGTCGTGAACGGCGTTCACCTTGTTGCTCCGGTCGGGTCCGTGACCCGACCGATCGGGGTCGGCGGTCAGTGCGAAGCCTCCCTGTGGGATAAACCCCTGACGAGCACCTGAAGTTAGACTTGAGGACCGAATTAAGCAAATGGACACCTGCTTTATTGACAAATGCGCCTGGGGATGTTAGAATTCCCCTGACCTTAGCAGGTGATTCGTTCCATATTGTGGAGATGACCATGACAACCGCCCCAATACTTATGCACGACGCCGAGCAGACACTGACCGAGACGCCGCTCCTGACTATCACGCCGGCGGCAGCGCAGAAGCTGGTCAAGCTGCTGGCCGAAAAGAATATCCCGGACTACGGGCTTCGTGTGTTCGTAGCCGGCGGCGGATGCTCGGGCATGCAATATGGAATGGCCTTCGAGCAAACGGCGCGTGAGTTCGACGCCGTCGTCGAACTGCACGGCGTGAGGTTGTTCGTCGATCCGACCAGCGCGCAATACCTGGGGGATGCCACGATCGACTACGTCGACAACCTGATGGGCGGCGGTTTTCGCATTGACAACCCGAACGCGGTTGCGACGTGCGGCTGTGGGCACTCCTTCCGTACACAGGACAGCGGCAATTCGGCGTACGGCGCGGGCGGTGGGTCCGGCTGCAGTTAGTGCTTGTCCGAGACCCAGCGGAGGCGGCTACTTGCGAAGCACCCCGTAACGCAGCGGAGTGGGCATGCCGCCGGATGGCTGGGCGTGGGAGCCTAGCCCGCTAGTTTTCGGATAGGCAGTTAAGCTGGCATGTCCCGCCATTTCAGCGTCGAAGAGGCAAACGCGCTGCTGCCCCGCATCCGATCTATCGTCGAATCGGTGCTCGCCGCCCGGCAGCGTATCCTCGACGCGCAGCCCGAAGTCTGGCCGGCGCTCGAGAAGGCGATCGGCAACGGCGGCAGCAAGAGAGCGAGCGCGCTGATCGAGGATTTCAAGAAGGTCGAAAACGGCGTCAAGACCATTCAGAAGCTGGGCGCCGTCGTAAAGGATGTCAACACCGGCCTGATAGACTTCCCGTCTCTGCGAGGAGAACGGGAAGTCTTTCTATGCTGGCGCTACGACGAGCCGGCAGTCGCCCACTGGCACGAGCTGCACACCGGCTTTGCCGGGCGCCAGGCCATCGACTGGCGGTGATCGTCGAGGAGAATCGGACCGTGCTCAAACTCTTCCGAAAGGGAACAGACGAGACGCCCAGGCCGCCGAGATTGTGGCTGGACCTGGGCGATCTGGGCGACCTGGTCAACCCGGCCGGACCGCACGAGCAATGGCAGGATCACGGACTTGGACTCCTCAGGACGATCTTGCACCAGAACGGGATTATGACCGATCTGGCATCGACGCGCGCCTGCACGTCATGGAACGAAGTGCGCGGCAAGCTCAAGGGATACGAGATGCTCATCATGAATGTGAGGAGCTACACGTTTCCCGCAGCCTACCAGGCGGCGAAGCTGTTCAAGGAGGTGAATCCGAACGGACTGGTGCTCACCGGCGGGATGCACGCCACGGTCGCGCTCGACGAAATGACGGCGGTGGCGGAGTTCGACAAGATATGCCAGGGTCCCGGCGAAAACGTCATCGTCGATCTGGTGAGCCATCCGGAGAAGCACCCGCGCGTCGTCCTCGGCGTCGGCGCGAAGTCGATGGAAGAGTGGCCGATGATCGACCGGAGGCTCTGGCCCAAACCGGCGAGCCGGAAGCTGCAGCGCGCGTTCAACTGGCCGCTGGAGCCGGAATGCGGCTGGGGCCCGCCCGCCGTGGCGACAATCTTGACGAGCCGCGTGTGTCCCTGGCAGTGCGTCTTCTGCAACGAGAACTCGTACATTCCCAACATGGGACGCCGGCCCGTCGATATGCTCATCGACGAGCTGAACTTCCTCGACAGAGCGTACGGGCCGGTTGGCTCCGTCGTGATACACGATTCGATGTTCTTCCAGAATCCGAGCTGGCTGGAGGAATGGCTGGATAAGTATCCGCGCCGGGCGAATAAGCTGTGGCCGTACTGGGCAGCCGCGCGCGCCGACACGGTTCGCCAGTGGCCCGATCTGTTCGAGGCGCTCGTGCGCGAGACGAACTGGAACACCGTCTCGATCGGCTTCGAGTCGGGGAGCGATCGCGTCTTGCGCATCCTCAACAAGGAATGCACCGAAGAAGATAACTACTTCACCATCGATCTGCTCACTCGCATCGGCGACGACATGGAACATGAGGGCAAGAAGCCTCCGGTTTTTTGGTCGAACATCATGCTCGGCATTCCGGGCGAATCGCGCGAGGACGCTTTCAAGACGATGCGCATGGTCAAATATACCAAGCGCATCATGCCCTCGATTTCGTTCTACGCCCCCTACCCCGGCTCGGCGCTCGGCCACCAGTTGATCGCGGAGGGCAAGAGCCTGATGACGAAGGACAACTACCATCGCTTTCCCGACGACGAGAAAGTGAAGGGCGTCGACTACGCGTTCTATCGCGAGCTGCTGGCCGGCAAATACGACGGCGAGGTCAACAGAGGACTGCCAGAATTGGTCGCACGAAGACGCGCCGTGTACAGCGACGCGCTCGTCAAG
>DASSFZ010000110.1:0-14786 GCA_035693785.1 Anaerolineae bacterium
TCCGGATGTGCTGAAGGATAATGCTCTGGCCTTCAGCCTGCCGCGCGATCTCCTCGACCGCACCGCGACTTATCGCGCCCTGGATGACCTGACCGTCGAGTGGGTTGGCCTTCCAGGCTATCTCGACCGGGAATACTTCACGCGCTTCCTCACGCCGATGCCAAAGCACAAGCTGGCCGGCCGCGATCCGGTCGAGTTCCTGGATGACGCTGACACGCTGCCTGTGGGGTGGGGACCGTACCGGCTCGTCCGTTGGCAGCCGGGAGATCAAATGATACTCGAGCGCAATCCGTTTTACTTCCGCGTGTCGGAAGGCCTGCCTAGGCTGGATCGCGTCGTTTTCAGGTTTAGTGGGTTTGAGGTGATCGATGTTCAAGGAAACGTCGACTACTCATCGGTAGTGGCGGCTGTCGCTGTTGGCGACTGCGATATCGTGTCCATCGATCCGGGGACCAACCTCCCGCTCGATGTCTGGCAGGCACGCGTCCCTGATGTCCAGGCGCATCGCACGCCGGTGGGCGTGGAGTACCTGTTCTTCAACCTGGATCGGCTCGCCGGTGATCCCCGCCCCGATTTCTTCGGCGACCGGCGGGTGCGGCTCGCCTTTGCGCATTGCATCGATCGTGTGGGCCTGGGCGTCTCTGCCGCGGCGTTGCCTGCCGATGAGCTGCCGTGGACCCTCTCTTCCGACAAAGCGATCGTCTACGCTTACGATCCTGATCGCGGACGCGCGTTGCTGGCCGAGGCAGGTTGGACAGACGCGAACGGCGACGGCGTCGCAGACAAAGGCGGTGTGCCCTTCGAGGTGACACTGCTCACGACGACATCGCCGCTGCGTCAGGAAGTGGCCGAGCGCATCCGCAACGATATGGCTGCTTGCAGTGTGCGCATCAATCCTGAGTTTCTCGAACCGGGGAAGTTGTTTGCCGAAGGGCCTGACAGCCCGCTGTATGGCCGGCAATTCGACCTGGCGGAATTTGCCTGGCTGTCGAACGATCTGTCGGTGTGCCAGACGTGGCGCTCGGATCGCATACCGTCTGACACCGTGGGGTTCGCCGGAAGCTACCAGAACTATAGCGGCTACCGCAACCCCGACTTTGACGCGGCATGCCTGGCATATCTGCATGGAGTTTACGAGGCGGATCGAGAAACGGCCGGACAAGACCTTATTGCACTGTTCGCTGAGGACCTGCCCTCGCTGCCGCTCTTCTGGCGCGAGTGGCACACCGGTGCACGAGCCGGGGTGATCGGCTTCGGGTTGGACCCGTTCGCGGCGGAGTTGTGGAACATCGAGGAGATCGACGTTCAGCCGTGACAGACGCTGCCGCGCCAACTTGCCCCTGAGGGTCAGGTGTGATACATTCTGCGCAGCGTGGCAACGTGCGCGGAAAGGAGAACAAGCCATGGCAGTGCAAGCTCCAACCCAGCCGCCGGCTGAGCGCCAGTGGCCGCCCCCACAGGGCCAGTGGACGTACGACGATTACAAACGACTGCCGGACGATGGCTGGCGATACGAAGTGCTCGAAGGAGAATTGCTCATGACGGCGGCTCCATCCACCAAGCATCAGAGAACCAGCTTGAATCTCAGCTCGGCTTTGCACCAGCACGTAACTGAGCAGGAATTGGGTGAAGTCTACACCGCACCGATCGACGTGATTCTCCCCGATCTGGCCAGTCCCGTCCAGCCTGACATTTTGTTCATCGCCCGCGAGCGGTTGAGCATTGTCAAGGAAGACTCTATCGAAGGCCCGCCCGATCTCATCGTGGAAATTCTTTCTCCGAGCAACTGGCTTGCTGACCGGCGGACAAAATTCCGCGTGTATGCGCTGGCCGGCGTGCGAGAGTACTGGATCGTGGATACGGATACACGCTCTGTTGAAGTCTTTGTATTGCGAGGCAGCAGCTTCGCGCAGGTGGGCAAGTTCGGCCCGGGCGAGACAGTGCGCTCCGAAGTCGTCGCCGGGTTCGCGATCAGCGTGGACGACATCTGCCCCGCGTAGTTCCTCCAGTTCCTTCAGTTCCCTCAGTTCCTTGAATTCCTTACCGACGGGGAACTGAAGGAACTCAGGGAACTTGTCGCAGTTTTTCTACCTCGCGCAGCATTTCCTCAATCGGCGGGATGGTGTCGAGCGGCTTGAAGGCGTTGGCGTAACGGATCACGCCGTCGCAATCGACGATGAACATGCCCTGCTGCATCGCCGTGAGCGCGTGGTGCTGCAGGCGGCCGAGGAAGCCCTCGGTGAACGTGTCGCCGGCGACGATGCGCGTCGTGTTGATGCCGTCGCCGTGCGTGTAGGCGTAGGCGAAGCTTCTGAACGTATTGACGTTCGCCTCGATCGGCCCCAGATCACGCAGCCCGTAGCGCAGATAAGTGGCTTTGGTCGGGTCGCACAGGAACGGGAACTTGAGCGGCTGGCGCTGAAAGTAGATGCGCGCCGGGCGGAGCACGTTCGGCCCGATCTGGAGCACTTCGGTCCTCGCGGTAATGAACGTGTCGTGGGCGCGATCGAGTTGCGCCATGTAGCGCCGGCAGAACGGGCAGTTGTAGCCGCGCGAAAACCACACCACGACGTGGCATCGCCCACGGAATTCGCTCAGGCGAACCGCCGGTCCCTGAACCGATTCAAGCTCGATCTCCGGCGCCGGAGAGCCAATTTTCACCTCGTCCTTTGTCGTCTCCACCGTGTCCCCTCGGAACCATGCTGGAATCGAGGCTTTAGCCGGATTCAACCGCCTAAAGGCTCGACTCCACTCTTATTCGAACGGTCTTGACTCTAACTCCCTACTCTAACTACGCCAGGAACGGCAGCACGAACAACGAATCCGCGCTGTACCCCGCCTCGCTCACCACCTGCTGGGCCTTGTCCAGATAAGTCGTAGCCTGTTCCTCGTCGCCGATTTCGAGATACAGCGCGCCAAGCCCGTTGTAGCACGGGAATAGCATCTGCGGCTCGCCGCTCTCTTCGGCCAGCGCCAGCGCCTCCCGGTACGCGCGCAGCGACTCTTCGAGCATGCCGTGGCACTGGTAAATCTGCGCCAGCAGCACGACCGGCACGGCCAGGTGCGCCCGATGTCCCATCTGCAGGTCGAGATCGATCGAGGCGCGCGCAGCGGCGACGCCGCGCTCCCAGTTTCCGACGAGCGAGCAATACGTCGAGGCCAGCGCCGATTGCAGCCACGATTGATAGTATAGATCGCCGATCTTGCGCGCAAGCGCCAGGCCCTGCTGGCACAACTGCACCGCCCGGCTGTGGTCGACCGCGCCGTACAACATGCCGAGGTTCGTGTAGGCGCGGCAGGCGGCGACGGGCAGATCGTTGTCGATCGCAATCTGAAGGCCGCGCTCGACCTCGGCGATGCCGCGCGCCAGCTCGCCGCCGCGCGCCCGCGCGATGCCCAGCGTGTTGAGCGCGAGCGAGGCCGTCTCGGCGCTGCCCACCGATTCGGCCAGATCGAGCGCGCGCGCCGCCCAGTCGATCGCCTGCGCGTCCTGCCCGGCCCGGAAGTACACGCGCCCCAGCTCGGCGTATAGGCTCGCCAGCGTCTCGCCGGGCGGCAAATCGCCCACGGCGTCGATACCGCGCCGGTAAGTCTCAATGGCCCGCGCCCGGTCGCCTCGTGTGAACCAGGCGTTGCCGAGCTTGCGATTCAGGCGGGCGACGCTTTCACGACCTTCGAAGCGCGACTGCATGACGAGCGCTTCCTGCCAGTACCCGATCGCCGCGTTGACTTCGCCCGACGCCGAACGCGCATCGCCTAGAGCTTCGAGCGCCTCGGCAAGCTGTGCATCCTCCGATCCCGATTCCCTGAGCCGGTTCACGACCCGGGCGAAGAAACCCGCCGCCTCGCGATTGGCGTACACTCTGAGCGCAGCGCGGCCGGCGCGCAGGCCGTACGCGATCGCCTTCGCATCGTTCTGGCTGCGATCGTAGTGATACGCCAACAGCGCGGCGTACTCGTCGACTTCGTCCCTATGCAGGCGCTCCAGCGCGTCGCCGATCTCGCCGTGCAGTTGGACGCGACGGCGCTGCAGCAGCATGTTGTACGCCGCCTCCTGCGTGAGCACGTGCCGGAAGGAGTAAGTGGGTCCCCATGCTGCTTGCGCCCCGCCCAGCGGGGTCGCTTCGCCGGATTCGACCAGCCCGCTGCGCTCCAGCTCGGCCAGCGCCTCGTCGACAGCCGTCCGGCTGCCGATCAACTCCGTCATGAGGCGATGCGAGAATGCCCGGCCCACGACCGACGCGATGCCGAGCACACGCTTGGGCTGCTCGGGCAGCCGGTCGATGCGCGCCGTCAGCACGCCGATCAACGTGTCGGGCAGCGCCGACCGGATGCGGAACTCCACGTCGGGGATCTGCGGGTCGATCACCCAACGCCCTCCCTTTTCTATCAGCAGGGCGGACTCGATCAGCGTGCGTATGACTTCTTCGAGATAGAACGGATTACCCTCGGCGCGCTCGACGATGGCGGCCTGTATCGGCTCGGGTAGATCGCTGCGTGCGAGCAGCAAGCGCACCAGGGCCTGGCTCATGTCGTCGGCCAGCGGGCGCAGATCGACCTGATAGAGATGCTGCGATCCGGTCTGTGCGAACCGTCTGGCGAGCTGCTCGATGCCCGTCTGCTCTGTGCCCGGCCGAAAGGCCCACACCATCATCAACGGATGATCTTCGACAAGCGGCAGCACGTATTCGAGCAGGTCGAGCGACGCCTCGTCGATCCAGTGTAGATCGTCCAGGACGATCACGAGCGGCGTTTGCGTCGACAGGCCGCCGACGAAGCGCCGCACGCTGTAGAAAATCTGGCGCTGCAGCGCTTCGGCGTCGAGATAGCGGACGCGCTCGTCGCCTACCTGCCATCCTAACAGCGTGCCGAGATACGGCGCAAGCTCGTCGCCCTGGCCGGGCAGCACGGCATCGAGCGCCTCTTGCAGCCGCTCCAGCGCCTCGCTCGCATCCAGGCTGCCGCTCACCCCGAAGTAGCTGCTCAAGACCTGCCCGATGAGACTGTACGATACGGATTGTGTGAATGAAGTGCAGCGACCTTCCAGCCACAGCACGGCCGACTCGCCGGCGCGATGTTGGGCAGGCGCAAGGCCTGCCCGTACCCCGGGATCGGGGTAGGTGTTGGCAGTGTGCACGGCGACGTGCAGCTCGGAGATCAGGCGGCTCTTGCCGAGGCCCGCCTCGCCAGTGAGCGCGACGACGCTGCCCTTCCCTTCCGGAAGCGAGCGCAGCCGCGCCTTCAGCAGGTCGAGTTCGTCGCCTCGCCCGACCAGAGGCGAGCGCAGCCCTTCGATGCCTCGCATCGTGCCGGGCGACGCCGCTCGCCCGCGCACCTCGTAGATCTGCACCGGATCGCGCTTACCTTTGATGCGCATCGGTGCGAGCGGCGCGAACTCGAACAGGCGGCTAGTCTGTCGATAGGTCTCCGGCCCGACGTAAATGTGGCCGATCGGCGCGACGTCCTTCAGGCGCGAGGCGAGATTGACCGCGTCGCCCATCACCGTGTAGTCGCGCAGGCCGGCCGCGCCGACAGCGCCCGCGACGACGGGGCCGGTGTTGATGCCAATGTGTAGCGCCAGGCCTGTGGTGAGCGAAGCCGAACCATCGCCGGTGGCAGGTGATAGTTGAGAGATCGTCTGCCGGAGCGCAGACTGCATTTCGAGCGCAGCGTGAATCGCCCGTTCGGGATCGTCTTCATGGGCGTCGGGCGCGCCGAAAAGCGCCATGACCGCATCGCCCAGATATTTGTCGATCGTGCCGCCGTACCTCGTCACGGCGTCCGTCAGTGACTGGAAACAGGCATTGGCGATGTCGGTAACCTGCTCCGGGTCGAGCGTCTCGCTCAGCGCGGTGAAGCCGGAGATGTCGGCGAAGAGGATGGTGACGACCTTGCGCTCGCCCTCGGCGTCGGACTCCTTCGGATGAAACGAGGGAGATTGGAGCGCCGCTTCGAGCGCGGCGAGCTTCTCGCGCATCGGGCCGAGCGCGGCGTTGACGACCACCTCGCCCAGCACGGCGCGCTGCGCTTCCAGCGCGGCAATGGAGGTGCGAAGCTCGGCGATCTGAGATTCGAGGTCTGACATTACGTCAGATTATACGTCAGATGCGGCCCCGGTGTTTGATTTGTAACCCTATCGTAATCTTCGTTCGACGGTGCGTGCCAGCACCCGGCTCATCACCTCGCGCTCGCCGTTCGACAGAACTTCTAGCGGCGCACCGCCCAGCACGGCGCGACCCAGCGCCGAGCGCGCCAGCGCCTTGAGATCCTCGGTATACGCGTCGCCCACGATGTCTTCGTGAACGATCCGGCCGTCCTGCATCATCAGGATGCGGTGCGTGCGCCGCGCGACCGCCGCATCGTGCGTGACGATGATGATCGTCGTCCCGCGCTGGCTGTGCAGTTGCTCGAACACGCTCAGCAGCTCGTCGCCGCTCGCGCTGTCGAGATTGCCGGTCGGCTCGTCGGCCAGGATGATGGCGGGATTGTTCGCCAACGCGCGGGCGATGGCGACCTTCTGCCGCTGGCCGCCCGAGAGCTGGCCGGGCAGATGGCTCAGTCTATCGCCCAGCCCGACCATCGCGAGCAGCTCCGCAGCCCGCTTGCGCTGCGCGCGCTCGCTCAGGCCCTGGCCACGCATCGGCACCTCGACGTTCTCGACTGCTGTCAGCGTCGGGATCAGGTTGTGCAATTGGAACACGAAGCCCACCGTGCGCGCGCGGAATCCATCCAGGTCGCGCAGCGCGCCGATGTCTTGCCCGTTGACGAAGACCTGCCCAGACGTCGGCCTGTCCAGCGCGCCGATCATGTTCAGCAGGGTCGACTTGCCGGAACCGCTCGGCCCCATCACGGCGACGAACTCGGCGGCATGAATGCGAAAGCTCACATTGTCCAAGGCCCGCACCTCCGCCGCCCGGCCATCGCCGTAGACCTTCGTCAATCCCACTGCCTCGACGACCACTCGCCCGTCACGATTCAGTTCCATTCTTGACTCCGCAGAATAGCCACGGAGACACTGAGTCACAGAGAGCGCGCTGAATGCACCTAAAGGTAACTACTCAGCCCTTCGTGCTGGAATCGAGGCTTTAGCCGGTTTCATGTCCGGCAAGAGCTTCCGGCTAAAGCCTCGACTCCGGATCGCTGGCAGGCTAGTTGTTACGAATCTCCGTGTCCTCTGTGTCTCTGTGGCAAGACTATCGATCCACCTGGATGTCGACGAACGCCGTCATGCCCCAGCGCAGTGCAGGTTCGATTTCATCCAGATCGATGGTGGCCGTGTAATTGACGCCACCCTGCCCCGGCGTCGACATCGGCGCGATGGTCGTCACGACGCCGGAAAACGTCGCACCCGGCAGCGCATCGAACGTCACCTGCGCCGGCTGGCCGACCTGTACGCGCGCCACGTCGACCTCGCCGAGATCGGTCGTCTCGACGCGCAGCGTGCCCAGATCGCCGATGGTCACGACCGGTTGGCTTGGCGCGATCGACTCGCCCTCGCGCACGAACACCGCGCCGGCGGTTCCGTCAAACGGCGCGACGACCTTCAGCTTGGCGAGCTGGGCCTTCGCCGTGTCCAGCGCCACCTGCGCCTGCTTCACACCCGCTTCGGCGACGGCGATTTGCTCCGGCGTCGCCCCGGCTTTGATCTGATCGAGCTGCGCCTGCGCCGCGTCCCGCTGCGCCTGTGCTGCCGCCAGGTTGGCACGCGCCACATCCAGCTCGTTCTTCGTCGCCCCGGCCTTCAATTGATCGACACGCTCCTGCGCGGCGCGATGCGCATGCGTCGCCGTGTTCAGCGCCGCGCGAGCCTGCTCCTCCGGCGTGCCGCCGAACTCTTTGATGCGATCGTAGGCATCCTGCGCTGTCTTCAGTTCCATCGCGGCGGCGGCGAGCGCCGCTTCGGCAGCCTCGATGTCGGCGGCCTGCGCACCCGATTGCAGTCTCGCGAGCTGCGCCGAAGCCGCCCAGACATTCGCGTCGGCAGCCTTGACGGCTCCCTCGGCCGCCGCGATCTCCTCGGGTCGCGCGCCGGCTTTCAACTGGGCGAGCTGCGCCTCGGCCTGCGCGAGCGCCGCCTCAGCCTGCGCCACGGCCAGCCGGGCATCCACATCGGCGAGCTGCGCCAGCACATCGCCGGCTTTGACCTCGTCGCCCGCTTCGACGCTCACGTCGACCACCTGTCCGCCCGCCTGAAACGCAAGTGTAGCCCAACGCTCGGGCATCAGCTTTCCCGAAGCGGATACGACGACGGGTAGCACTTCCCCTGCATTGGCCGACGTCGGCTCGGCGGCCGGCGCCGGTGCGCACGCAGCCAACAGCACGATTGTCACGACGACGATCAAAACGCTCGCTTGCTTCATCATCAAACTCCTCATCAGAGCCGAATACCTGTGCATGCTTCGCGCGGTCACACTGCCAGCCGCTGTCTGCCATCTGCTATCTGCCATCTGCTATCCGCTACTCATAGCGCAGCGCCTCCGCCGGTCGCAGGTTCGACGCGCGCCACGACGGGTACAGCCCGCCGAGCATCCCGAGCACTACGGCGACGATCAGCGCCTGCGCCAGAAGACCGGGCGAGTACACGATCACCACCCACTCGCCCCACATCGGAATGAGAGAGAGCAGGGCGCTGAACACGACAGACAGCAGGACGCCGGCGACCGTGCCGACCAGGCTGAGCGCCAGCGACTCTCCGAGCACCATGCGCAGCACGCGCCGCCGCCGCCAGCCGAGCGCGCGCAGCGCGCCGATCTCGCGCGTCCGCTCATAGATGCTCATCACCATCGTATTCATCATGCCGATACCACCTACGACGATTGCCAGCCCGCTGATCGCCCACACCATCGCGTATGTCGCCTGCAAGTCTGGCAGGTTTTCCGCGAATTCACTCGACGGGGACACGGCCACGCCGGGGACGGACGCCTCGATCTGCGCCTGGATCGATTCGGCCTGCCGGGGATCGACGACTTTGACGCCGTACATCGACACCTGGCGTGGCTTGCCGGTCAGCATCTGCGCGTCGCGCAGCGTGATCACGCTGCTGCTATCCTCGTAGGAGATGCCCGTCTCGAAGAGACCGACGACGCGGAAGCCGACCTCGCTCATCCGGACCACGTCGCCTACGCGAACCTTCATAGCATCCGCCGCCGTACGGCCCAAGATCATTTCACGACTGCCGGATAAGCTCCGCCCCTCGACGATCTGGAAATGCTCGATGGCCGGCTCGTGAGGCGCATAGCCAAACACGAGAAGAAACGGCATCTCTTCCATCGTGATGGCGCCGAAGACAATGCCCGATACGCTTTGCACGCCCGGCAGCGCCGCGATCTTGCGGCCGTCCCGCTCGCTGATCGCGCTGTAACCGAAGTCGGTCGCCTCCGCCTGGCGCACCACCAGGTCCATGTCGGTTCCGGCCATCATCTGATTGAAGGCGACGATGAATCCATCTGCCAGGCCGCTCAACATGACGACTGCGGACAGCCCGATGCTGATCCCGACGACGGTCAGCGCCGTGCGCGTGCGGCGCCGCAGTAGAGAACGCAGCGTCTCGGAGCGCAGCCTGGTCAGGCGCGCGCCGGCACCTTTCGCGCTCCCGCCGTGATAGCTCAGCGCCTCGACAGGCAGCAGCCTTGACGCCCAGCGAGCCGGATAGAGACCGCCGACCGCGCCCAGCGTCAGCGCCGTCACTAGCCCCTGTCCGATGAGCGATGGCGTGACTTGGCCCTGCACAAAAGCCAGCGCCGCGCTCTGGGCCAGCAATGCCATCATCGCCGCGCCCAGCGCGCATCCGAGCAACCCGCCCGCCAGTCCTAGCGCGAGGTTCTCACCGAACACCATGCCCAGCACGCGGCGGCGGCTCCAGCCGAGCGCGCGCAGCGTGCCGATCTCCCGTGTGCGCTCGAACGTGCTCATCATCGCCGTGTTCGTCATGCCTATACCGCCAATGATCACCGCCAGCAGCGCGATCGCAACTGCGAAACCTTGAATGTAGGTGGTCATTTGCTGCTGATCGGCGGTCTGGCTCGACTGCGACACGGCCAGGCGCGGATACAGCCGCTCGAGCTGCGCGCGGACTCGTTCGGTCTGCCGCGCATCCTCGAGCTTGACCTGCACGGCGCCCACCTGGCGGTGTTTCTGCAGCAACTGTTGCGCATCGCTCAGCGACAAAATCGCCGCTGCATCCTCGAAGCCGCTGCCGCTGTTGTAGATACCGCTGACGTGAAATGTGCCGCCGGTCATGCGCAGCGTGTCGCCGACCTTCAGCTTCAGCGCCTCGGAAGCCTGCTCGCCGACGATGATCTCGCGGCCGCTAGAAGCGGGCCGTCGCGACGAGGAAAGCGGCTGCCCTTCGACGATGCGGAACCGCTCGATGGCGAACCCATCTGGATCGTAGCCGAACACGAAGAAATACGGCGCGTCGGCCGCGGCGACGTTGCCGACGACCATGCCGATGGCGTCGCGCACTTCCGGCATGGCCGCAATCTGGCTTACGACTTCCTCGTTCACCCCGCTTAGTGTGATGTCGTACGCGCCTTTCTGCATGAGTGTCAGGTCGGACCCACTGCCGGAGAACATCGACAGGTAACCGGTGCGGATGCCCTCGGCCATCGCGCCGAGCGCGACGATCATCGACACGCCCACGGCGATGCCGAGCATCGTCAGGAGCGTGCGCGTCTTGCGTCTGAACAGGTTCTTGACAACCATCTTCAGCATAGGCCGCTCATCCCAGTACACTCACATATACAGGCCGCATGTCGAATCTCCGAGCACCGTAGTGCCGAAGGTCGCCCAAGAGTATACGCCCACTGCACGACAAAGGTCATCCCCGCGATCTGGCAGATACCTGACGGCAACCGGCCAACAAAAACCCAGGCCCGGCATGGTGGATGCCCATCACCCCTGCCACAAAGTCAGCGTCGTCAGAATGAAGAATATCAGGTAGCCGATGTTGAACCCGGCCCCTTCCGTAATGTCGCTTATCCGCCTGGGCAAAATCCGGCGTAGGGCGAACCAGACCAGAAACGCCGACACCGGGTTCACGACGGCCATCCAAATCGGAAAGAGCGTGCGGCCTGACGCGACGACGATCGAGAACCAGATGGAGGCGACGGTGATAGACACGAGCAGGAAGCCGTACGTCACAATCATGATTTTCCGGTGGCGGGTCAACATGCCGACCAAGACGGCTGTTGAATCGGCGCTCACGCGGTTCAACGCCTGCACGTATTCACCCAGATACATGAACGAGCCATGCACGAACGCCCCGACGATCGAAGCGCAGGCGAAGAGCAGGGCCGGCGGCAGCGCGCTGCCTGCGCCGGCAGGCGACAGGCCCTGGTATACCTGCCAGAAGCCGGAAATGACCAGGGGCGTGGCGAATACGCCCAGCAGCCCACCCCACGCCAGTCGCTTCCACGGCAAGACGACCATCTTTTCTGCACCGGACAGCAACTTGGCGTGAGGCTGCAAGTTCGGGTAATCGGCGAGGTTGACCTTAGCTGCGAGCAAGAAGACATCGCCCCCGGCATAGATCGCTGCGCCGACGATGGCGAGCACCCCGGTCACATGTACGGCATTGAGCGTATCGATGGGCATCGGTATAGTCCGTATGACGTGCGTATCGCCACTACACAGTGACCATCAGCGCCGTCGCGTACATGATCGCCAGCCCGGCGGCGAACCCGATCACGTTCGGCCACGTGGCGAAGGTCGTTCCCTCGCGCTTGCCGTGGCGCGCCAGCAGCCTGCCCACTTCGACGATGACCTGCACGATCGCGCCTGTGCCGATGCCCAGGAAGATCGCCGCCGCCGCGTCGCTGTAGACGAAGCCGCCGATCCACGCGCCGAGGATGGCGGGCGCGCCGGCGATCAGCGCCAGCCAGGCGAAGCTGGGCAGCCTGGGCCGGTCCTCGACGATCGGCGCGGCGATGCCGATGCCCTCGGTGATGTTGTGCAGCATGAAGCCGATCACGAGGAACGCGCCGAGCGCCGCTTCGCCGGCGGCGTACGCCGCGCCGATGGCCAGCCCCTCGGCCAGGTTGTGCAGGCCGATGCCGATCGCCAGCAGATATGCGAGAGTCATCCGCCCGGCCGGCGTATCGCGATCCGCGCCGCGCCGCGAGCTGGCGATCTGGATCAGCAGGTACGACAGCATCGCGCCCGCGCCGAACAGGATCAATCCGTTGAACGCCTCGGGCACGCGCCCCGCGACCTGCAATCCTTCGCTCGCCGTGTCGATCAGCAGAAACACCAAAAGCCCGATCGTCAGCGCCAGGATCGCATCCATCGTACGGCGGCCCAGCCCCCGCATGAAGGGGTGGAACATCAGACCCAGTGCGACCGGGATCACGCCGACGTAGATGCCGATCAGCGCGAAGTTGAGGACAGTCGCCAGATCGGCCAACGGCGTCTCGACGGCAACCGGAATCTCGGCCTCGAACAATGTGCCGGTCGAAGAGACGAGCGCGATCAGGTGCGCCTCGCTCTGCACCCACGGGTACGACAGGCGAATCGTCGCCGTGCCGTAACGCGGGATCTCATCCCCCGGCTCGATCTCGAAGTCCCAGTACGCGTCGTCGACGAGCACCTGCGCGACCGTCACCGGGTCGGGCCCGGCGTTGACGACCTCGACGACGATCGTCCCTCGCTCGGGCAGCGTCACCCGCTGCACCGCGAGGTTTTCGACCGGCGGCAAGCCCTTCGGCGCTTGAATGCCCGCGCCGGTCGCCAGGAAGAACACGACGAGGAGCGCGAGCAGCCCGAACGGGAGCAGCACCCACACCCAGCGCCCTGCCGGCCCGGATTGCGTCTTTGTCGAAGGCAAAGCGTTCTCGCTCATTCCGTCACCTCGAAGAAGCCTAGCCAGCCCAGCTCGGCGAATTCGCTCACGTGCGCGTGAAACATGAACTTGCCGGGCGATCTGAAGCGCGTCTCCAGGATCGCGCGCTCGCCCTGCGCCAGCATGATCGTGTCGGTGTACTCGCTCGTCTCCAGCCGCGTGCCGGTACGGTACACGTCGAAGAAGTTAGCGTGCAGGTGGAACGAGTTGATCAGGTCGAACTCGACGATGTTGATCACGTAGATGCGCACCAACTCGCCGACCTTGACCTGGATCGGATGCCGCAGGTAGTGAAAGCCGACGGTGTTGACCGCGTACACTTCGTTGCCGCCGTCGAAGTTCGTGTCGAACGCGTTCATCATCATGAACAGCTCGCGCGCCGGCGGGCGGCCTCCCTTCGGATCGACGATGAAGCCGCCGTACAGGCCCTTGTGGATGTGGCGCTTGAGCGGCAGCGTGTGGCAGTGATACAGGTGCAGCCCGAACGGCTCGGCGTCGAACTCGTACGTGAACGTGCCGCCGACCGGCACCGGATCCAGACCGTCCATGTCCGACGAGTGGAGGCCGTGAAAGTGGATGGAGTGCGGGTGCGACGTGCCGTTGACGAAGTGGATGCGGATGCGATCGCCCTCCGTGCAGCGGATCGTCGGGCCGGGCACGCGCCCGTTGTACGTCCAGGCCGGGAAGTACACGCCCGGCGCGATCTCGATCTCCTTCTCGCTGGCGAACATCTCGTACTCGCGCAGCGTCTGGCCGCTGGGCAGTGTGCTGACCATGCCAGAGTCCCAATCGTCGAGCATCGCCGTCGGGTCGAACTGGTTGACGCCGTTCGGGTCGACGTCGCCGACCATCACGTTGCCGGCATGCCCTTCACGATGGCTCGGATGCACGTCGACCGGCGGTGAGTCGCCTTGCGCCGGCCGCGTCGCCAGCGCGGCAAGCCCGGCCGCGCCGAGCACGCCGGCCGTGCCTGCCTTCAGAATATTCCTTCTCGATACAGTTGTCATCGTGTTTCACTCCTTCCTTGGCTATGATTACGTTTTACGTTTCACGTTTCAGCTTGCCCCACCCAGCAGCCGCCACACCTGCGCCACGAAAAACGTCAGCGCAAACCCTATCGCCACCGGCAGCAGCGCAGCGATCACCGTCCACTTGCGGCTGCCCGTCTCCCTGTAAATCGTGAACAAGGTCGTGCTGCACGGATTGTGCACCAGGCTAAATAGCATCAGGTTGACCGCCGTGAGCAGGGTCCAGCCGCCGGCTTGGAGGAGACCCAGCGTGTCGGCGTCGGACTCCAGCTCGAACATCACGCCTGCGCCCGCGCCCACGCCGCTCATGCGCGTGACCAGTACGGTCAGCATCAGCACCGTGGGGATCACGATCTCGTTGGCCGGAATGGCCACGATGTACGCGACGAGAATCACTCCGTTCAGGCCGACCAGCATGCCGATCGGATTGAGTAGATTGATCAGGCGCTGAGCGATGCTCGCGTCACCGATCTGGATATTCGCGCTCATCCAGGTCACGGCTCCGGCGGGGACGGCGAAGATGATCGCCCGCCACAGCACGAACAGCGTGCGATCGATGATGGAGGTGTAGATCGTCTGGAGAATGCGCGGCGGCCGGTACGGCGGCAGCTCCAGGCTGAAGGTCGAGACCTCCCCGCGCAGGATGGTCCGCGACAGCGCCCACGACACGGCGAAGGTGAGCAGTACGCCCAGCACTGCCACGCCCACCACGGTCAGCGCCGAGATCAGCCCGGCGAGGTGAGTGGGAACCAGCGCCCCGATGAAGATGGTGGCGATGAGAATCTGCGTCGGCCAGCGGCCGTTGCACAGCGCGAAGTTGTTAGTGAGAATCGCGATCATTCGCTCGCGCGGGCTGTCGATGATGCGCGTGGCGATGACGCCCGCCGCGTTGCAGCCGAAGCCCATCATCATGCTCAGCG
>DASSFZ010000111.1:0-16453 GCA_035693785.1 Anaerolineae bacterium
GGACGCGGAGGCTTTCGGCAAACTGCTGTGGGGCACTGGTTGCGCGCTGAACGCGGACCGGGTGCCGGAGGTGGTGTTTGTGTGTGACGGGGCGGTCTGGATTTGGAACTTGGTGGCACTGCACTACCCCCACGCCGTGCAGATTGTGGACTGGTATCATGCCGAAGACCGCTTGAAGCGCGTCGCCCACGCGGCCTTCTCGTCTGAACGAGACCGCGAAGCGTGGTTAGAGCCAGTCACGACCCACTTGTGGGACGGACAGATCGAGGCGGTCATTCGCGTCTGTCAGGCGCTGGCGCGCGATTGCGAGGAAGCCCAACACGCCGTGACTTACTTTACCAACAACGCCCACCGCATGCGCTATGATCAGTTCCGGGCCGCGGGCTATTTGATTGGCAGTGGCACGGTGGAGAGTGGCTGCAAGCAAATCGTCACGCAACGCCTCAAGCGCCCAGGCGCCCAATGGACGGTGGACGGCGCGGTGCACACCGGCAAAGCCCGCGCCGCCTGGCTCAGTGGCGACTGGGAGACCCTGTGCGCTCAACGCGCGGCCCTGCCCTTAGCCGTCTGACAACCTTTGCGTGCACACGTTGATGTTTATCAATTGACATTCTCGCCGATCCATAGCATACTTGCGCCCCCAATCCATTTCAGCCCATAGGAGGAAACAACATGAACGCCCTGAGATTCCGTCACCCAGTCTGGATCGTATTCGCCTGCCTGGCGCTTGTTTCGCTCGCCGTGGTCGGCCTGGCTGTAGCCCAGCAATCCACAGCCGCGACCGAGCCAGACGCCGTGCAGGTCGCCAGCCCCAGCGCGACCGCATATGACAGCGCGACCTCGACGGGTCTACCGCCCGACGACAACCCGCCGGCCGGCAGTGCCCTTTCCCCCAATGCAACCAACCTGGAGTTTAGCTACTACCAGGTGAGCGGCGCCACGCTGCGTGGCCGCAACAGCGATACAGGATATCTCTATGATGGTGTCGGCTGCTCGCATGTGACCGCCGGTACCGGCACAGGCAGGATCTTAAACACTGAGTTGCCCCTGCCCGACGGCTCGGTGATTAAGTACCTCCGTGTCTACTACAGAGATATGAACGCCGCTAACGGCGTGGAAGGATACGTCACGCGTTATCAACCCGGTGTGGGTACCGCTGACCTGGTACATACTGGCTCGACCGATGCTTTCGCCGGCGGCTACGGCTTTGTGGTCAGCGCCGAGATCACGGAGACGGTGAACAATATTGCCTATGCTTACACGTTGATTGGCTGGCCCGACGAGGCGAACGTCGCCAACCAGATCTGTGGGCTGCGGGTGGCCTATTATGCGCCGACCACGGCCACCTTCCTGCCTGTGATCAACAAATCACCTTGATTGGGCTGGCCATCGCGCCTAGCGTGCTGGAAAGGGTGGCCTGCTACGTCGGTGGCGCCAGCGGCATACTGCCTGCAGGTGCACGCGGGTGAGAGTGGGCCGCCCAACCACTCGTCACACATGACAATTACCTAAGGAGGAGACCATGAACCGAGTGCGTATTCGTCTGTTGCTGGGCATGCTGGCCGCCCTGACCATGATTTCCCTATTGGCATCCGCCGGACTGGCGCGGGCTGGCAGCGGCGACTCCAATGCCGGCGCGGCCTGGAACATGACGGTCGTCGGCCACAACGACTTGGGCGGCCGCGGCTTCAACGCCGACGTTTGGGTGCACAAGGGCTACGCCTACGTCGGCCACTGGGGATTTGGGGATTGGGCCGCAGGATCGAAAGACCGCTTCTGTCCCGAAGGCTCGAACACCAGCGTGCTCGTGATCGATGCCCGCACCCCGGCCAACCCGCAGGTCGTGGCGCGGCTTCAGAACCCGCCGAACACCTCGGCTGAAGATGTGGTCGTCTACACCGCACGCTACGGGCGGTTCAAGGGGCGCGACATTGCCGCAGCCGGCATCCAGTACTGTGGCGACTCGCGCTACGACGCGAATGCCGACCGTGGGCTGATGCTCTGGGATGTCACCACTCCTTCGGCGCCTGTTCAGGTGGGCTATCTCAACACGGGCTGCTGCACACGCGGCATACACGAGTTCGAGGTCGAGCACCGCACCGACCTTCGCCGCACCTTCGCCTACGCGACGGTGCCCACGAGCCGCTACCCTGACTCCATCACGCCGAGCGGCTACCGCGATGCGAATGGCGACGGCGACTTCCGCCTGATCGACATCACCGATCCCACGAACCCGGTTCAGGTCGCCGACTGGGGCATCCAGGACATTGGCGGCCCATTCGACGCCGGCCAGGGATGTGACGCCGATCCCAACTATGGGCACGGGGCGGAGCCTTCTGAGGATGGCAAGCTGGTGTTCGTCTCCTACTGGGACAGCGGGTTCGTCGCCCTCGACGTGACCGACCCCACCCAGCCGGTCTTCAAGGGCCGTACTGTGTATCCGGCGAACGCGGACGGCGACGCTCACTCGTCCTCCTACGACGATGACCGCAAACTGCTGTTCAGCGCCGACGAGGACTTTTGCACGACCTCCGGCCCGGCCACTGAGAAAGGCCTTGGCTACCTGCGCGTCTACGATTACGCCAACCTCGCGGCCCCGGTGCAAATCGCAGAGTATCGCACGCCGAACTCGCTGGGCGCCGACAGCCAGGCCGCAGGTGATTACTCGATCCACAATCCGCTGGTGGTGGGCACGGATGTCTACCTGTCCTGGTACTCGGATGGAATCCGGGTTCTGGATGCAAGCAATCCGCGTGCGCTGCGCGAGGTGGCCTTCTTCGTACCGCCGTCGGCCAACAATCCAGTGAAGCCATCGCAGCGCGGGGTGTTGTCGAATGCGCCTCAGGTCTGGGGTGTCGCGTACGATGCGGCGACAGGCCTGATCTACGCGAGCGACATGAACTCGGGGCTGTGGATCCTGCGCCGGACCGATCGGTGACGGCGCGCGTGCTGCCTGTTCCGGTGATTGGTAGCGAAAACACAAGGGCGTTGCGTAGCTGAATTCCGCCTTTGGGCTGCCTCTTGTCAGCGGTGCACGCTACACTATGCCCGACTATGTCGACTACGCGGAATACTACGATTTCGACCACGCCAGGACGGTCGACGGCGAGTTCTATCTGACTTACGCCCGGCAGTGCGGCTCGCCCGTCCTCGAGCTGGCTTGCGGCACGGGCCGGCTCGTCATCCCGCTGGCCGAAGCCGGGTTCGAGGTTTACGGGCTGGACGCGTCCGAGAATATGCTGGCGCACTGCCGCCGCAAGGTCGAAGAGCGGCGGCTGGCGGATCGAGTCCACCTGACGCAGGCGAACATGGCCGCCTTCGACCTGCCGCGCAAGGACTTCGCGCTGGCGTTCGTCGCCGTCCGCTCGTTCATGCACTTATTCACACAGGCCGATCAGCTCGCCTGCCTGGAACGGGTTCATCGCCACCTGAGACCTGGCGGCTGCTTCGTCGTCGACGTCTACGCCCCTGACTACGAGAAGATGGCCCAGCCGCCGAACGGGCCATTCGTTTTGCGGCGAGAATTCGACCTGCCGGACGGCCATCACGTGATCCGGAGAGATCGCTTCGTCAGGAACGACCTCGTCCGCCAGATTCAGCAGTACGAGATGAAGTTCGAGGAATACGACGCGGCGGGCGCTTTGGTGCGAGAGCGGACTGTCCCGATGGATACGCGCTACACCTTTCGCTACGAGCTGCAATTGCTGCTGGAACGTGCCGGATTCGACGTAATCGACGTCTTTCGGGATTATGATCGGCGGCCCTACGACGGGACAGGGGAGATCATCGCGGTGGCGCGCCGTCCACAGCCTGGCGCTGAATGACGCCAGCGGTTATAGGTCATTCCTCAAGTATCTCCACAACAGCCCGAGCGCCAGCGACGCCGCCCACTGCGCCGCGAGCGCGGTATGCCCGCCGTAGCGGCGCTCGATTGACTTCGCTTCCATATCCGACACGAGCGCGATGAGCATCGACACGCCCGGCCCGCCGTCAGGGGCCTCATTGCGCAGCATCACCCCCAGCCCGAGCGACGTGCCGTGAATCTTGCGCACGCGCTCGGCGGCGCGCGTCACGACGGCGAGATGCCCGGCAGGATCGTCGTCCACGTCGAGCGTCTTGTGTAATGCGTTGACATCCGACAGCACCAGCCCGCCCCGGTATGCCTCGGGCAGCGGCTGCGCCGCCGCGTTGTAGGTCAGGCGGCCGCTGATCGTGCCGCCGGTGTTCAGCTCGACCGTCGCCAGCGTCAGGCGGCGGTGCGCGAGCAGCGCGGCGATGATCCCTTCCAGCGTCTCGTCGTCTGCGCCGAAGACCCACTTCCCGATCCGCTCGCGCAGGCGCGACTCCATGTCTGCCAGCAGCGCGTGCGCCTCGCCGCGGCTGCCCGCCCGCGCCGTCAGCCGAACGTCGACCTGTCCCTGCTTGGCCGACAGGCCGATCGCCGGGTTGGCCGACTGCTCCAGGTCTGCGATCAGCGAGTCGATCCGGCTCTCGCCCTCGCCGATCGTGTGCAGCGTCCGCACGACGATCACGTCCCGCAGGTCGAGTTTCGTCTGTAGGTAGGGGATCACCACGTTGTCGAGCAGGTGCATCAGCTCGCGCGGCACGCCCGGCAGGCTGAAGATCAACTTGCCCTCGTGCTCGATCAGGAACCCCGGCGCGGTGCCGACGGGATTCTCGATCGGCTGCGCGCCGTCGGGAATGTACGCCTGCTGCCGGTTGTTCTCGGTCGGCGTGCGGCCGAATGCCTTGAAGCGCGCCTCGATCTGCGCGTACAGTTCCGGGTGGTAAACCAGCTCGCGGCCGAGCGCGCGCGCGGCAGCCGAGCGCGTCACGTCGTCGACCGTCGGGCCAAGCCCGCCGCCGAGGATGACGACGTCCGAGCGGGACAGCGCGATGCGAATCGCTTCCGCCATGCGCGGCTCGTCGTCGCCGACGTGCGTCGTGTAGACGAGCGGCAGGCCGATCTCGCGCAGCCGGCGCGCGATGTACGGTGAATTGGTATCGACCTGCTCGCCCAGCATCAGCTCGCTGCCGGTTGCGATAATCTCGGCTTGCATGCGCCTCCCTCGCCAACCCAAGATCAACTGGACTTTGGCCAAGCGCCGGAGTGCAGCCTCACGTGCCCCCGCAGCGAAGCGGAGCGGGGTCAGGCTGCCATGTCTTGGGCCGCCGCAGGCTGAAGCCTGCACTCCGAACGCCAGATATGGCTCTTGCCAAACTCCA
Organism: Anaerolineae bacterium; assembly: GCA_035693785.1. GTDB lineage: Bacteria > Chloroflexota > Anaerolineae > Fen-1058 > Fen-1058 > DASSFZ01. The sequence goes on from DASSFZ010000111.1 coordinate 5,227, forward strand.
GGATCAAGTGAACTTGAATCGTCTGCCCACAAACAATCGGACGGACGCCACGGGCGGCTCCGTCCGATCGAGGTCGCTGAACGAAGCGATGGCTTCACGTGCTTTGCCGCGGGCGCCACAGCAGTTGCTCGCGGATGGCCAGATCGCTGCCGCGAATCTTGAAGGCCAGGTCGGCGGCCATGTTGCGCATGACCTTGTAGCCCAGCTCCGGATACGAGTCGCACAGCGCGTTGAACTTATCGCGCGGGATGCGCAGGAGCGACGTCTCCGTCTCGGCGCAGCGCGCCGAAGCCGAGCGCAAACCCTGATCGACCAGCGCGACTTCTCCGAACGTCTGTCCCTCGCGCAGCGTCGCGATCGTCACCGGCCCGGTGCGCGACTTTACGCCCGGTCCGCCGACGATGGATGGATCGACGAGCACCTCGACGGCGCCGCGCCCGATGACGAACATCTCGTCGCCCGGCGTGTTCTCCTCGAAGAGGATCTCGCCCAGGCGTGCCTTTCGCTCGTCGCAAATCGCGGCCAGCATCTCGTACTGCGCCGGCGTCAGGTCATAGAACATGTCGGCGCGCTTGAGGATCTCTACTTTGTTCATGGCTGTCTCCCCGCATCCGCTGAACCGAGTTGCGTGTATTCTAAACTGCCAGGGGTCACAAAGTAAAACTTTCAAATGCTCCCGCTGGACTGCCAAGTCCAGCGGAATGTGGCGGACTTGGCAGTCCGCCACGAGACTACACGGCGTGACAAAAATGCGCGTTTACCGCCGCGCGCAGTATAGCACAAAGGAAAACCGCAAGCAACACGGGCGACCTGGTGATTGCACACATTTGCTCCCCGCGCCGTCCTCGGCGCGGAGGCGACTGCCGGGGACGGCGGTCTGAGCGACTTGTGGGTAATCACCAGGGGCGCACGGCTTTGGTGCCTATGCGCTATGCTCAGCCTGCGGTTAAGCGGAGGCGCCCGGGTATACTCAGCGCGATGTAACTACTCAGGCATCATCGCGAGTCCTCCATGGCAAAGAACATCATCCGGTCTGGCACACATGGGCGTGCCACACGATCAGCGCCAGACGTGTCATGCCGAGGAGGAACGACGAGGCATCTCTACCCCGGCGCGCCGTGTTCGCCGGTCGGAGTAGAGATTCCTCACTGCGTTCGGAATGACACGCCACAGCCCGCATTTGACGAAGCGGCCCGCATCCGTTACTATGCATGGCTGTGCGCGCCGGCCAGTTCACCGATTCCTATCTGCCTATCGTCAATGGCGTCTCGACGTTCATTCACGTCTTCACAGGCGCGCTGGAGAAGCTCGGCCACGAGCCGTACGTTTTTACTTTCGGGCGCGCGCGACAGGCTCATTTCGCCCCGCGCGTCATCCGCTCACCCGGCCTGGCGCTGGGCCGCTCCGGCTATTACGTCGCGCCGACGTATTCACGCCGCGCCTGGTCGATCGCCCGCAGCATGGACGTGCTGCACGCCCACCATCCTTTCGTCGCCGGCCCGCTGGCCGCGCGGCTGCGGCGACAACTGAACAAGCCGCTCGTCTTCACCAACCACACGCGTTACGATTACTACGCGCGCGTCTATCTGCCTTTTCTTCCGCAGCGTCCGGCGATCGGCCTGCTCGGCGCCTGGATGCGCCGCTTCGCCCGGCACTGCGATCTGATTATCGCCGTATCGCCCGCGGCTCACATGATGCTCAAATCGTTGGGCGTCGAAGCGCCGATCGAGATCATTTACAACGGTATCGACCTGAAGCGCTTCGCCCGAGCCGCACCCGAGCTGCGATCCAACCTGGGACTGCCCCCGGATGCGTTCGTACTCATGTACGTGGGTCGATTGGGCGCAGAGAAGAATATGGACACTCTTCTCGAAGGCTACGCGATCGCGCGTCGCAACGCGCCGCAGGCGATTCTCGCGCTGGTCGGAGACGGCCCTCACACGCCGCGCCTGCGCGAGCGCGTGTCGCAGCTCGGCGTGGCCGACGGCGTGCGCTTCCTGGACATGCACCCGTACGACCGGGTGCCTTCGATTCTCGGCGCGGCCGATGCCTTCGTCACGGCCTCGCTCTCCGAAGGGCACCCGATGACGATTATCGAAGCCCTGGCCGCAGGCCAGCCCGTGCTCGCCTTCGATGTGGCGGGCATTCGCGAAACGGTGATCGACGGTGAGAACGGACTGCTCGCACATGTAGACGTCCAGTCGCTGGCGCGGAATATGGCGCGCGTCGCGACCGACGCCGGGCTGCGGGCGCGCTTGAGCGCGGGAGCGCGTCGCACCGCCGCCCGGCACGGCATCGAAACCACCGCGCAGCGCATCGTTGGACATTACGAATATCTCATCCGGGAGCGCCAAAAAACAGTCGCTCGTTAGGCACAGCCCATCCATGACCGATCGGCGAAAAGCGCTGGGCAAGTTGGGAGAGTCGCTCGCCGCGCGCGAGCTGGAAAGGCGCGGCTACCGGATCGTCGAACGCAACTGGCGCTGCCCTGCGGGCGAGATGGACCTCGTCGCCGAGCAGCGCGGCGTGCTCGTGTTCGTCGAAGTGCGGACGCGGCGCGGCCGTGAGCGCGGCACGCCGGAAGAATCGCTCACGCCGCGCAAGCAGGCAAAGCTGATCGAAGTCGCGCAGGCGTACCTGGAAGGGGGCACCGCCGATCGCGACTGGCGCATCGACGTCGTCGCCGTCGAGCTGTCTTCACGCGGGGAGCTGCTGCGCGTCGATGTGATCGAAAACGCGATTGAGGAGAAGGGATAACCACGTATTGTAGAAAACTCCGTGGTCTCCGTGTCTCCGTGGTTAGTTTATGAAGAGTCTCGTCGTGATTGTCGGCCCGACGGCCGTGGGCAAAACGGAAGCGGCGATCCGCCTCGCCGAGCGCATCGGTGGCGAGATCGTGTCGGCGGATTCGCGCCAGGTGTATCGCCACATGGACATCGGCACGGCCAAGCCGAGCGCCGGGCAGCGCGCGCGCGTCCCGCACCACCTGATCGACGTCGTCGATCCGGACGAAGCGCTCTCGCTGGCACAGTACCAGGCAGCCGCGCACGCGGCCATCGACGACATCTTCAGGCGTGGGAGACAGCCGCTGCTCGTCGGCGGGACGGGCCTGTACGTCAAGGCTGTGACGGAGGGGCTGCGCATCCCGCCTGTTCCCCCTGATCCGGAACTGCGGGTTGAACTGGAGGCGCGCGCCGCGCAGGAAGGCAAACGGGCGCTTCACGACGAGCTGCGGCGCATCGACCCGGCTGCCGCCGCGCGCATCGACCCGCGCAACGTGCGCCGCACCATCCGCGCGCTGGAGGTGTATCGGCTCAGCGGGCGGCGCTTCAGCGAGCCGGGAAGCGTGCGGCCGCCGCCCTACCCCATCGTCACCATCGGTCTGACCATGCCTCGCCCCGACCTTTACCGCCGCATCGACGCGCGCGTCGACGAGATGATCGCGGCGGGATTGATCGAAGAGACGCGGCAGTTGGCCCGGCGCTACGACTGGTCCCTGCCGGCGATGTCGGGGCTGGGATACCGGCAAATCGGAAGATTCCTTCGTGGCGAGTGCAGCCGAGAGGATGCCATAGCGGAGATCAAGCGCAACACGCGCGGCTTCGTGCGCAGGCAGTACAACTGGTTTCGCCTGACTGACCCGCGCATCAGTTGGCTCGACGCAAGGTTTGAAATTGTTAGGGACTTGTTGACCATAGTGCGAGGGGAACGGGCTGCGGTAAAATAGGGTTTGATGACTTGGCTGCTCGCTGCAACCCAAGGTGTGGCTATGTTTGTGTGCCCAACCTGCGGTTACAAGAATCACGAGGGCGCGCTGTTCTGCGACGCCTGCGGCGCGTACTTCCACACGGGTGGCCCGCTCGCGACGAACGCGATCGGCGCCGATAAGGCATCGCGCCCCAGCCCGTCCGGATTTCCTCAACCGAACCCTCCGGCGCCCAGCGCAGATACGGTGCTCGTCTTGACGAGCGATGACGGCCAGCTCCGTTTCGTCGTGGATGCCCGTGACGGGACCGTGCTGTTAGGCCGGAGCGATCGCAAGTCGCGGCTCGTCGTCGACGTCGATCTTACTGGCCAAGACGGCCAGGCCTACGGAATCTCGCGCCGGCACGCGCGGGTGCACTTCTCGAACGGGAATTACTTGTTGGAGGACCTGGAGAGCCTCAACGGGACGACCATCAATGGCCGCAAGTTGAGACCTTACTTGCCTGAAGTCATCCACGACGGCGACGAAATTCGGCTCGGCAGCTTGGTTCTGAGAGCGGCGATCGAATCGCCGGGTGGACCCCCTCCCGGCCGCTAAGCCCCTCTTTCACTTCTTGACCATCCTTATCCCCGCGCTTATAATTAGGTTGCAAAGATCGAGGCGATCGCGCAAGGTCGCCTCGAACCGTGAACGATGATCTATGCTAGAAAAACTTGCGGGCATCGAAGCCCGGTACGACGAACTCAGTCATCTGCTCGCCGATCCGGTGGTGACGAGCGACACTAACCGGCTGCGCACGCTCGGTCAGGAGCGCGCCGATCTGGAACCGATCGTCGAGACATTTCGGGAATACAAGAGCGGCCGGAAGGAGCTTGACGACGCTCGCGCGCTGGCCGCGGACACCAACGACGACGAGCTGCTGAGCATGGCTCAGGAGGAAGTCGAGCGCCTCGAGACGCGCGTCGCTCAACTGGAGAGCGTTCTGCGATCGATGCTCCTGCCGAGAGACCCGCGGGACGACAAGAATGTCATCGTCGAGATCCGCGCCGGCACGGGCGGCGACGAAGCCGGCCTGTTCGCGGCCGACCTGTATCGCATGTACACGCGCTACGCGGAGAACCGCGGCTGGAAGACCGCGCTCCTGTCGGCCAACGAGACCGGCGTGGGTGGGTTCAAAGAGGTCATCTTCGAGGTGGACGGCAAAGGTGCATACTCTCGCCTGAAGTACGAGAGCGGCGTGCATCGCGTGCAGCGTGTGCCGACAACGGAAGCGCAGGGGCGCATTCACACCTCGACGGCCACTGTCGCCGTGCTGCCGGAAGCCGAAGAAGTCGATATCCAGATTCCCGAGAAAGACATCGAGATCGAAGTGTATAAATCCGCCGGCGCGGGCGGACAGAACGTGCAGAAGAACGCGACCGCCGTGCGCATCCGCCATTTGCCTACCGGCATTGTGGTGCAATGCCAGGACGAGCGCTCGCAGCTTCAGAACAAGATGCGCGCCATGTCCATCCTGCGCGCCCGGCTATACGAGATGGAAGAGCGGAAACGCCTGAGCGAGCTGACCGACGCCCGCCGCTCTCAAGTAGGCACCGGTGAGCGCAGCGAGAAAATCCGCACTTACAACTTTCCGCAGAACCGCGTCACGGACCACCGCATCAACCTCACGTCGTATCGGCTCGAGACCGTGCTTGACGGCGAGCTGGATGAGTTCATCGAAGAGCTTGCCACTCGCGACCAGGCCGAGAAGCTCCAGGCTGCGCAGGTGTGACGTGACGGCAGGCGGCGCGGCGACGACCGTGAGCGCGGCGCTTCAGGACGCTGCCCGGCGCCTGGACACCGCCCGGATCGACGCGCCGCGCATCGTCGCCGAAGCGCTTCTGGCGCATGTGCTTAGCCTCGTCCGGGCGCAACTGCTGGCCCGTCCTGAGACGCCCCTTTCCCTTGACCAGCTCTCCCGCTACCAGGTGCTCGTCGAACGCTGCACATCGGGCGAGCCGCTGGCATACGTGATCGGTCACCGCGAATTCTACGCACTGGATTTCGTCGTCGATCCGCGCGTATTGATCCCGCGCCCCGAGACCGAGCTGCTCGTCGAAATGGCGATTCGCATCGCCGGCGCGCGGCCCGCAGCCGGGGGGGGCGAGTACATCATCGCCGACGTCGGCACAGGGTCGGGCGCGATCGCCGTCACGCTGGCCGTGCATCTGCCATTCGTGCGCGTCGTCGCGACGGACATCTCGCCGGACGCCATCGCCGTCGCTTCGCAAAACGCCCGCCGGCATGGTGTGGCGGAGCGCATCACGTTCAAGGTCGGCAATTTGCTGGAATCGATCGAGCCGCCGGTCGATCTGTTGGCGGCCAATCTGCCTTACGTGCGCACCGAAGAATGGAAGCACCTGGCCCGGCCGATTCGCGACCACGAGCCGGCTATCGCGCTCGACGGCGGACCGGATGGAATGCTCGTCGTGAGCCGTCTGCTGCACGACGCGCCCCGCGTGATGCGTTCTGGCGGATCGATCCTGGTGGAGATCGGCGCTTCGCAGGGCATCGCCGCAGCCGAGCTTGCGCGCGATTCGTTCCCTGACGCCGACATCAGCGTCGCGACGGACCATGCAGGACTCGATCGCCTGCTCGTCGTCCGCACACCGTGGTCGTAGGAGGCATCTCCAGATGCCGAGGCGCGGACGCAGCGTGTTGCCCGAGTGCGTCGCAATCCCAGGCAGAGCCGGTTGACCGTCAATCTATGCGAACCACCATCCTCAAAGTCGACGAGCCGGACGCGATCGAGCGCGCCGCGCAGATGCTGCGGGAGCACAAGCTCGTCGCCTTCCCGACCGACACAGTGTACGGCTTGGGCGCGCTGGCCTTCAGCGCAGACGACGTGGCCGCACTGTATCGGGCCAAAGGGCGGCCGCCGGAGCGCGCGATTGCGGTCCTGATCGCCGAGCCGTCGATGGTCGACCTCGTGGCCGATCACATTCCTCGCGTCGCCCGGCGCCTGATGGACAGGTTTTGGCCGGGCGCTTTGACGCTGATCGTGCCGAAGCGCCTGGATGTGCCCGACGTGGTGAGCGGCGGCCCGACCGTCGGCGTTCGCGTGCCGGCGCTCGAGACAACCCGCCGCCTGTTGGCCGTGACCGGACCGCTGGCCGTAACGAGCGCCAACCGCTCTGGCCAGCCCAGCCCGCGCAGCGCAGAAGAAGTGATGCTGCAGTTGGAAGGGCGCATACATGCCGTGCTCGATGGCGGCGTGACCGACGGCGTGCCTTCCACCGTCGTCGATTGCTCCCGTACGCCGCCTGCCATCGTGCGTCCAGGCCCGATTACGGAAGAGCAATTGCGAGTCGTCACCCGGCTGGCGTGACCCTGCTCGGCCCAACGACCGCCCACGAATCCGAACCTCCGTGCCAAAGACCTGGCAGGTCTTGTCCGCCGCTATTGACCATGCGCCGGATCGCAAAGACCTGCCAGGCCTGCTCGGTGAAGGCATGTTACAATGGGGTCATCCTGCCATCCCCGGAGGTCTCACATGGAATCGAGACGCAATGGCGGCACGCTCGTCGTGGCGATTCTTCTGATCGGGATCGGTTTGTTCTTCCTGCTGGTGAACACAAACGTCGTCCGCGTCAGCATCGGCCAATTGTGGCCGGCCATTCCGGCGCTGATCGGCGCGGCGCTCCTCGTGCAGTTCTTTACCGGCGGCATGCGCGATCCGGGGCTGGTGACGGGCGGCACGATCTTCTTGCTCACCGGCCTATTCTTCTTCCTGTTCACCCTGGGCGTGACGATCGAACCCTTCGGACAGATCAATTGGGGCGACATGGCCGTGTTGTGGCCGGCCATACCGACGATCATCGGCGTCGCGCTTTTGATGCAGTGGCTGTTCGGCGGTCTGCGCGATCACGGCCTGCTCATCCCGGTGACCCTATTCTTGATCGTCGGCCTGGGCGGCTTCGCGTTCACGCTGCGCGGGATTCCGGCCTTTTCGATCCTGATCGATTACTGGCCGGCGCTGCTGATCGTCATCGGCCTGATCGTGCTGCTGCGATCGCTCCGCCGACCGCAGTCATCGCAGTGAAGATTCGACGAAGGACGAACGACCGTAGGCGAAGGGAGGATTCCTTCGTCATTTGCCGTTGGCCGTTCGTCGTTGATCGCTCGTCACTCTGTTTGTCATGTTGATCGGCATCGACGCGAGCCGCGCCGTCGCCTCGCAGGCGACGGGCACGGAATACTACTCGCAGCATCTGATTCGGGCGCTGATCGAACTGGCGCCCGAGCGGCGTTTCAGGCTCTATTTCAACCGCCCGCCTGTTGGCGACGCGTATCGCGCGTCTCACGTCGAGCACAGAATCATGTCGTTTCCTCGCCTCTGGACGCACGTCCGGTTGGCGATTGACGTAACCCTCCACCCACCGGACGTCCTGTTCGTCCCCGCGCACGTCCTGCCCGTCGTGCATCCGCGCCCAAGCGTCGTCACGATACACGACCTGGGCTACCTTTACTTTCCGGAGACGCACCCTCAAGCCGAACGCCTGTACCTGAACCTATCGACTCGCTGGAACGCGCAGACGTCGGCGCGCGTCATCGCCGATTCTCAGGCGACGAAGGATGACCTGATGCGCCACTACGGCACGCCGCCCGAGAAAATTGTTGTCGCTCATCCGGGCGTCGAGCCGGCGGTACGGCGCATCGAAGATGTGCAGCGTATTCAGGCCGTGAAATCGCACTACGGCGTCGAGGGCGAGTACCTGCTTTATCTGGGCACGCTGCAGCCGCGCAAGAACCTGGCACGCCTGATCGAAGCGTTCGCCCGTTCGAGTGCCACACAAAGCCGGCTCGTCATTGCGGGAAAGAAGGGCTGGCTCTACGACGACCTGTTCAGGCAAGTTGAGCGCTTCGGCCTGGGTCACCGCGTGATCTTCACCGGCTACGTGCCGGACGAGGACAAGTCCGCTCTGCTCAGCGGCGCGACGGCGCTCGTCTTCCCTTCGCTCTACGAGGGATTCGGGTTCCCCGTGCCCGAAGCGATGGCCTGCGGCACGCCCGTCATTTGCAGTAGCACTTCGTCGCTGCCGGAAACGGCGGGCGACGCCGCGCTCCTCGTCGATCCGATCGACGTCGACGCCATCGCCTCTGCCATCGATCGAATGACGTCGGACTCCGCACTGCGCTGGAAACTGATCGCGCGCGGCTATCTTCAGGCCGGCAAGTTCACGTGGCAGGCGTGCGCGAAGAAAATCCTGGAGACACTGGATGAGGTCGCCCGGCTGTGAGATGAGATCGATCGATGTGCTCGGCATCCGCGTAGACGACGTGACGGTCGAGGAGGCGCTGGACTTCGTCGCATCCTGTATTGCCGGGCGCGCGCCTCGCCAGATCGCCACCGTCAACGTCGAGTTCATCATGACTGCGCAGGCAGACGCTGAATTCCGCGACATTCTGAACCGGAGCGCGCTGAACATCCCCGACAGCGCGGGCGTGCTATGGGCGGCGCGGCGATTCGGCCCGCCGCTGCGCGAGCGCGTGGCGGGCATCGACATGGTCGAGCATATCGCGCGCCGGGCGAGCGAAGCGGGTTGGAAGCTGTTCCTGCTGGGGGCAGCCGAAGGCGTCGCGCAGAAAGCGACGGAGGTGCTCCGGTCGCGCTACCCGGGCTTGACCGTCGTGGGGGCTTTCGCCGGGTCGCCGCGCCGTGACGAAGAAGCCGAAATCGCCGAGCGGATTCGCAGCGCGAGTCCCGACGTGTTATTCGTCGCGTACGGCGCGCCGGCGCAGGATAAATGGATCGCGCGGAACCTGGAGAGACTAAACGTGCCGGTCGCCATGGGTGTGGGCGGCGCGTTCGATTTCATCGCCGGCATCACGCGGCGCGCGCCGCGCTGGATGCGACGCACCGGCCTGGAGTGGCTGCATCGACTGGTTCACCAGCCGTGGCGCTGGCGGCGCATGCGGGCGCTTCCGCGCTTCGCGTGGCGGGTGCTGCGGCAGTGAAGAGACTGCACCGTAGAGGGGTGTGCCACCCGGGTTACGGCTGCTGATCGCCTTGCGCAGCCGGGACGAATACTTTGAAGGGGAACGGCCTATAGCGATAGGTGCTGGCGAGAACCTGTCCGTTCCATCCGCCGAGAGCCAGAATATCTGCTTCGATCACGGCCACGCCAAACCCTCGCCACTGCCCGACGAGCGGCGTCGGAACCGGCCGCCACTCGCTCGCTCCCTGCGTCAGGACCTCGTTGAACGCCAGGTACCCGGTCCATCCGCCGCCGATAGCATATAGGTTGGAGCCGACTGTCACCAGCGCCAGGCCACCCCGCCCGACCGACATCGGCGGGCACGTCTCCCAGCGATCCTCGCGCGGCAGATACCGCTCGCACACATTCGACTCGACCTGCCCATTGAACCCGCCGACGACGTAAATCGCGTCGCCAAGCGCGGACCCGGCGCTGAAACCGCGCGGGGTGAGCATGGGCGCGCGGGGTGTCCAGGCATCCGTCGCAGGGTCATAAACATATGTTCTCGCGGAATACGAGGAGCCGTCCGAGCCGCCCATCAGATACAGCAAGCCGTCGAACGCAGCGGCTGCGTACGCCATGTACGGCGCAGGCAGCGGCGCGGCGCTCGACCAGCGATCGGCGAGCGCGTCGTACACTTCCATGGCCGTCGTGGGACTGCCGGCAGCCGTCAACCCGCCCGGCACAAAAATCCGATCCCCGATCACAACCGCCGACACGTTCGATACAGGAGTCGGCTTGGGCGCGCCGCTCGCCCAGACATTCTGCGCCGGATCGTACCGCTCGACCACGCCGGTCACGCCGGTGTGCGCGTCGCCGCCGATCGCAAACAGGCGATTACCGTGCGCCGCGACGGCCAGCCGCGCCCGGGCAGTCGGCATCGATGCGGCGGCCTCCCAGGCGGTATCGCCCGGGGTGACGCCCCCTGCACCGGGTTCGTTCCCCTGGTCGCTGAACACGTCGCCGGCGGCCGCTACCCCACCCGTCGAGTCCAACCCGCTGACGATGATGCCTGCCGCGCACAAGAGCGCCGCTGCGATCAGCGTGACACGCCGCCAGGTCGACAGCGGCGCCTCGGCGACGATGCGGGGCAGCTCGAAGGGCGCGTACGGCGCCGGCTCGGCCGGGGGTGCGCCCGGCTGCGATTGAGGCACGATCACCCAGCCGCGCTGGATAGCGACGAGCGTGGCCTCTGTGCGGCTCTGCACATCCAGTTTGGCGAAGATGTTGCGCAGGTGAACCTTGACCGTGTTGACGCTCAGGTACAACTGGCCTGCAATTTCCTTGTTGCTCAGGCCGGCTGCCAACAAGCGCAAGACCTCGATCTCGCGTTCACTCAGCTCTTTGTTCTCAAGCTCCTCAATCACCATTTGCGATTCTAACACACCTGCCGGTACAGCTCAACCTCGATTTCAGGTGTTCGTCGGCGGTCTGTCCCACGAGGAGGCTTCGCACTGACCGCCGACTCCGGATCGGCCGGGTCACAGACCCGACCGGAGCAATA
>DASSFZ010000112.1:0-7895 GCA_035693785.1 Anaerolineae bacterium
CAAGCAGGTTCTGTAAGCGTGCCATCAACTCGTCGCAGATCAGCGTCGTGTCGTTGGGGAAAGCCAACTCGTAGTTGCCGCTGCTGCCGCCCGTGACCAGAAACACGAATCGATCGTCGCCCGCGTAACTCAGCAGCAGGCGATGCGCATCGCCGATGCGTCGGGCGTCGCCGCGGCTGTCCTGTGTGCGCTGGATGACCACACGCAGGTGGCGAGCCGCGCCCGCTCGCAGGGCGAGATCGTCGCTCGAAGCTGCGCTGTCGACGTGCGCGGGCGTGTGCAGCGCCGGGAGCGCAGCGCGCACAGGTGTGCTGGGGCCGGCGGTCTGCACAGTTGCGTGAGTTGCCGCCGCAAACACAGACGGTTGAGCCGGTTGTATCCGGGGCGGTACGCCGTAGGCTGGACGTGGCTCGCGAGTCTTCGCCGCCGCCTGGATCGTCGGCGATTGGCTTCTGGCCAGAGCAATCGGGTCCTTCGTCGGGGCGTCTGCAGGCCGCACGAAATCGAGATTGTCAGTGACCGAGTCGCAAATGATCGACGGCTTGCGTCCGCGCGCGTCGACCTTGCCGCGCACCAGGACGATTTTGTCCCGCTGCCACAGCGATCGCGTCTGCTCCCACAGCTTTGGGAAGACGACCACGTCGACGGCGCCCTGGATGTCCTCGAGTGTGACGAACGCCATCTGATCGCCCTTCTTCGTCTGCGTCGTGCGGTAGGCAGCAACCAGCCCCAGAAGTGCCACTTTCTGACCGTGATGCTCCTCGCCGATCTCGCCGCACAGGTGGCTGACGGTATCGCGCGCCTGTGCCAGCACACGAGCAACGGGGTGCTCCGAAATGTAGACCCCGATCAGCTCTTTCTCCCACTCCAACCGTTCGCGCAGCGGCGCTTCCTCGATCGCGGGCAGCGTCCCCATCGTCGACACGCCGGCGCCCGTGTCGCCGAACAGCGACATCTGGCCCACGTCTTGCGCGCGATGCGCCGCGCTGCTGTTCCCCAGCATTTTGTCAATTGAGGCGAGCAGTTGTGCGCGGTTGCCGAACGCCTCGAATGCGCCGACCTTGATCAGCGCCTCGAGCGCGCGCCGGTTGACCTGGCGCAGATCGACGCGGCGGCAGAAGTCGTCTAGGTTGAAAAATCGGCTGCCCCCTGAGCCTCCTGGGCGTAAGTCGAAGGGCGAAGGGTCACGCGCCTCGATGATCGCTCGGACGGGGCCTTCGCCGACATTCTTGATGGCGGCCAGCCCGAAGCGGATCGCATCGTGATCGCCGGAACGCTCGACCGTGAAGTCTATCTGGCTGCGCGTCACGTCAGGCGGGAGGACGTCGATGCCCATGCGGCGCGCTTCGACGATCAGCAGGCCGATCTTCTGGGTGTTGTTGCGCTCGACGGTCAGCAGCGCGGTCATATACTCGACCGGGTAATGCGCCTTGAGGAACGCCGTCTGGCAGGTGATGACCGCGTAGTCCGTGGCATGCGCTTTGTTGAATCCGTAGCGCGCGAAGAATTCGATGTCGTCGTAGATCGCCTTGGCGGTGGATTCCGGAATGCCGTTGGCGACCGCGCCTGTGATGAACTTGGCGCGGTGTTCGTCGATCTTCTCCTTGATTTTCTTGCCGACCGCCTTGCGCATTTCGTCTGCTTCCGGCGGCGAGTAACCGGCGAGTTGCTTGGCGATCTCAATGATCTGCTCCTGGTAGACAATAATGGCGTACGTTTCGGCCAAAATCGGCTCGAGCGCCGGATGCTTGTACTCGATCGGCTCTTCGTCATGCATGCGCCGGATGAACGAGGGAATGTACTCCATCGGGCCGGGACGGAACAGCGACAGCGTGGCGACGATATGCTCGAACCGGGTCGGCTTCATGTCAGTCAGCACGCGGCGCATGCCCTCGCCTTCCACCTGGAACAGGCCGAGCACGTCGCCGCGCGCCATCAGCTCGAACGCCGCGGGATCGTTCGTCGGGATCGTGTCGAGCGCCCACTTCACGCCGTGGCGCTGCTCGATGAGGTCGCACGCCTTGCGCATGATCGTCAGCGTGGACAGGCCGAGGAAGTCGACCTTGAGCAGGCCGATCTCTTCGCACACGTGCATTTCGAACTGGGTGATCGCTTCGAGCGGCGAATCGCCATGGCCCTTGGTCGGCCGGTGCAGTGGCACGTACTCGACCAGCGGCCGGTCGGAGATGATCACGCCGGCGGCGTGCGTGCCGACGCTGCGCGCCGCGCCTTCGACTTCCATGGCTGCGCGGAGCAGCGTGCGGATGTAGTCAGTGGACTCGCACATCTGCTTAAGCTCGGGCACCTGCTCGATCGCCTCGCGGATCGTAATCGGCTTGCCGGGGATAGCCGGCACCAGCTTGGCGACGCGATCGACGTCGGGGAGCGGCATGTCGAGCACGCGACCCACGTCACGGATCGCCGCGCGCGCGCCGAGCGTGCCGAAGGTGATGATCTGCGCCACTTTGTCGCGCCCGTACTTGCGCACGGCGTATTCGATCATCTCGCCGCGCCGGTCGTCGGGGAAGTCCAGATCGATGTCGGGCATGCTGATGCGGCCCGGATTGAGGAAACGCTCGAAGATCAGGCCGTGCGACAGTGGGTCGATCAGCGTGATGCCCGCCGTATATGCGACGATGCTGCCGGCCGCCGACCCGCGCACGTTCCACCAGATGCCGCTCTCGCGCGCGTAGCGCGTGAGGTCGCTGACGATCAAGAAGTACGTGTCGAAGCCCATCTGATGAATCACGCTCAGCTCGTAGTCGAGCCGCTGGCGCACTTCGGGATCGTTCGCGCGCTCGCCGTAGCGCTCGGCCAGCCCACGCTCGCACACGGCGCGCAGATACGTCTCCGCCGTGTGGCCTTCCGGCACGGGGAAGTCGGGCAAGTGATAGCCCTGGAAGCCGAGATCGACCTCGCACATCTCGGCGACGAGCAGCGTGTTGCTCAGCGCTTCGGGAATTTCGCCGAACAGCGCCGCCATCTCGTCTGCGCTCTTGAGATAGTACGAGTCGTCGGTCATTTTCATGCGGTCCGGCTCGGAGACGAGCGAGCCGGTGCCGATGCACAGCAGCACATCCTGCGCGTGGGCGTTCTCGGCGCGCAGGAAATGCACGTCGTTGGTGGCGACCGGCCGCAGCCCGAACGCCTGGCCCAGCGCGAGCAGTTGCCGGTTGACCTGGACGAGATCGGGGATACCGTCGTGCAACTGCAATTCGACGAAGAACCGCTCGCGCCCGAACACGTCGACGTACCAGGCCAGCGCTTCGCGGGCTGTGTCGATCGCGCCGTCCCGGATCAAGCGTGGCACTTCTGCCGATCCGCATCCGGTGGTCAGGATCAGCCCTTCCGAGAAGCGCTCCAGAACCTCCTTGTCGACGCGGGGACGGTAGTAGAAGCCTTCCAGTTGCGAGATCGAGGCGAGCTGCAGCAGGTTCTTGTAGCCGGTCTCGTTCTGCGCCAGCATGAGCAGGTGATGAGGCGATTTGTCCAGTTGCGGATCGCGGTTGTGCCGCGAGCGGCGCGCCAGGTAGCCTTCCATGCCGATGAGGGGCTTGACGCCAGCTTGCCGAGCCGCATTGTAGAAATCGATCGCGCCGTACATCACGCCGTGATCGGTCAGCGCGACGGCGGGCTGGTTCAATTCCTTAGCGCGCTTGACGATGTGAGCCGGTTTGTTGAGGCCGTCGAGAAGTGAGTATTCACTGTGAACATGCAGGTGCACAAAAGACATCGCAGCGGCGCCCTTCGCTGACTGTGGAGAAACAAAAAGGGTGGAACGGATATTCCGCACGTCATTATACCACAGCCGGATCGCGCGGGAATCCCCCTTCCGCTACACTCTGGCTCGCCTCCCCTTCAGGCCCACGCAGGTTGATGGGTTAACAGACAAGCCCGTCCTGACAGCAGGCGGAATTTGGAATGTATTTGCAATGAGTCTTTGGGCATCGGGTGGAATGTTTCGGATATAATCATCCTGCGACTCTTCGCAGTCGGGCAACTCACCGCCAACGGGAGGGGAGCTGTGATGCGCTGGCTGTCTCGCCAGTTGTGCGCCGCCGTTCGAGCGCTCGCAGTGGTGTTCCTTGTGGCCTGCGCCGCGCCGCCCGAGTTCGACGCGGCGTACACGCGCGTCACGCCGGCCCGCCTGACGCCCGGTGATGCGATCCCCCAGGGCCAGCAGTTGCTGCTGTCGCTCGGACTGGCCTCGCTGCTGTTCATCGCCTTGGTCGCCATCGCCGCTGTCGGCATTCATCGCTTTATGCGCGAGCGCCAACGCGCCGAGAAAGTGCGGGCGGCTACCTACCGTATCTCGGAGGCGGCGCTTTCGACCCCTTCGCTCGACGCGCTGTTCCGCGCTATTCACGACATCGTCGGTGAACTGATGCCGGCGCAGAACTTCTACACCGCGCTGTACGACCCCGCGACCGATCGGATCACGTTCTCTTACGCTGTCGATCAGGTCGAGACCGAGCCGTGGACGCCCAAGAAGTCCGACAAGGGCCTGATCGAGTACGTGCTCCGCACCGGAAAGCCGCTGCTCGCCTCGCCGGACGTGTTCGAGGCATTGGCGCAGGCGGGCGAGGTCGAGCTCGTCGGCGCGCACCCGATCGACTGGCTGGGCGTGCCGCTCAATATCCAAGACAGGACGATCGGTGTACTGGCTGTGCAGACTTACACCGGGGATGTGCGCTATCACGAGGAAGACCGGGACATCCTGATGTTCGTCGCCACGCAAGTGGCGATGGCTATCGAGCGCAAGCGGGCCGAGGAAGCGCTGCGCGCCTCGGAGACGAAGCTCCGCTACCTGGTCGAGCAGCTCCCCAGCATCATCTACGTCGACGACGCGACGCGCGAGCCGGGCATCACGCTGTACGTCAGCCCGCAAATCGAGACGCTGCTGGGCATCCCGCCCGCCGAATGGCTCGCCGCCGATATGAGCCTGTGGTCAGAGCATATCCACCCCGACGACCGCAAGCGCGTCGTGGCCGAGTATCTGCGATGCTTCACCAACCGCGAGCCGTTCGTGTGCGTTTACCGCATGATCACGCGCCAGGGCGAGATCAAATGGTTTCACGATGAGGCCATCCCACTGCCCGCCGAAGCCGACCAGCCGTGCCTGGTGCAGGGCGTGATGTTCGACATCACTGACGTCAAGCGTGCCGAGGAAGAACTGCATCGATACGCCCAGCGACTGGAAGAGATGCACGCGATCGACCGCGCGATTCTCGCGGCGCAGTCGCCGGTCGACATCGCCCGCGCGGCCGTGTTGCGGCTGCGCCACCTGACCGGCTGCGAACGGGCCGGCGTCGCACTGTTCGATTTTGAAAACCAGACCGCGCGATCGATTGTCGTGGAAGCCGATCAGCCAGCCGGCCCGCCAGAAGGCGCTGTCTTTCCACTCGAGGCGCTGCCCCCACTCGACGAGCTGCGGCGCGAGACTTACCAGCCGGACTTGACGGCGCTGGCGAAGCGCGCGCCGATCTTCGATGACCTGCTGGCGGCCGGCATGCGCAGCACAATCAGCGTCCCGCTCATCATCGAGGGACAGCTCACCGGCCATCTCTTTCTCACCGCGACGCGGCCGGCCGCGTTTGATGCGGCAGCCATGGAGATGGCGCGCGAGGTCGCCGTCCAACTGGCGGTCGCCTTGCAGGAAGCGCAGCTGCGTGAAGAACTGCAGCGTCACGCCGAGGAACTGGAGCAGCGCGTCGCCGAGCGGACGCGCGAGCTGGCCGAAGCCAACACGCGGCTCACAGAACTCGACCGGCTCAAGTCCAAGTTCGTCTCCGACGTCTCGCACGAGCTGCGCACGCCGATCATGAACCTGACGATGCACCTCGACCTGCTGGAGCGAGGTAAGCCAGACAAACACGAGCATTACATCGCCGTGCTCAAGGCACAGGCGGCCCGGCTGGGACGGCTGGTCGAAAGTATTCTCGACCTTTCTCGCCTGGAGCAAGGCGCGGCGCATCCCGCGTTTGAGTCGCTGAACTTCAATGCGCTCGTCGAGCAGGTCATCGGGGCGCAACGCCTGCGCGCCGAGGCACTCGGTCTGGCGCTGATTTTTGAGCCGTGCGCCCACACGCCCGCCGTGCGCGGCGTGTTCGATCAGTTAGCGCAGGTGGTGACCAACCTCGTGTCGAACGCGATCAGTTACACGCCATCCGGCGAGGTACGCGTCAGCACCTGCTGCGACGTGGAGCGCGGCCCGGTGTGCCTGCAGGTGGAGGATAGCGGCATCGGGATCGATCCGGAGGACCTGCCCTACCTGTTTGATCGGTTCTATCGCGGCCGGCGTGCTGCGCATTCGGACATCCCCGGCAGCGGCCTGGGCCTGGCGATCGTTAAGGAGATCGTCGAGTCGCACGACGGACAGATCGAAGTGGAAAGCCAGGTCGGACGCGGCAGCCGGTTCCTGGTGTGGCTGCCGAAGGAAGATGCGAAGTTGTAATGCAGTTGCATCGGTTCTGCGTACAGGCGTGGACTATAATCTCACAGATGCGGGCTGTGCGACACGCATCTCCATCGGCGCGTGAACAATGTCTCCGAGGGGGTCGCGCTCGGGAGAGTAGGAATATGATTCAGACGTCTGGCCGGTCTCAAAGAGAGTCGTTTGACGCGGAGCAGAAAGTGGGGCTGCTGCGTGCGCTCAACGCGGCGGCGGCCTCGCTTCAGCGCTCGGCACATTCCGAATTCGAGGTCTATCGAGCGGTCAAGGAGCAGATCGTCGGCCTGGGCCTGCGCGGCTCGCTGTGGGCGCTCGACGAAGCGGGTGACCGTCTCACGCTCCGCGCGGTCGCCTACCCCGGGCAGGCGCTTGCCAGCCTGGAGCGACTGGCCGGTCTGAAGGCCGAAGGGTTCGAATTCGCCGCGGCACAGGTGGATGTCTTTCGGCAGGTGGTTGAGAGCGGCCAGGCGGTTTTCGCCTCGGAAACAGTTGGCCTTCTCGCACAGATCCTTCCCAGGGCCGTCCGCCCGTTCGCCGAGCGCATCTTCAGCATGATCGAGAACGCGCCGGGTATCTTTGCGCCGCTCGTCATCGAAGGACGCGTACGCGGCGTGTTGAGCGCCGCAGGCGCCGGCCTGACTGAGGAAGATGTGCCCGCCGTGGAAGCCTTCGCCAATCACGTCGCGGTCGCGCTGGATAACGCTTATTTGTTCGCAGCCGCTCAAGAAGAACTGATGGAGCGCAGACGGGCGGAGCAAGTTCAGAATGCTGCGTACCACATCTCAGAAGCGACGCTCACCGCCTCCGATCTGGAGGCGCTCTTCCGCTCGATCCACCATATCATCAGCGAGCTGATGCCGGCCGGCAATTTCTACATTGCCCTGTATGATGAAACGACGGACCTGCTCAGCTTTCCTTACTTCGTCGACGAGTACGACGAATGGTCGCCGCCGAAAAAACCGGAGAAGGGGCTGACCGAGTATGTGTTGAGGACGGGCAAGCCATTGCTCGCTTCGCCGGATGTCTTTGATGATCTGGTGCGGCGCGGCGAGGTGGCGCTCGTCGGCGTGGATTCGATCGACTGGCTGGGCGTGCCGCTGAAGATAGGGGAGCAGACGATCGGCGTGCTCGCGGTCCAGACCTACACCGAAGGCGTCCGTTACAGCGATGAAGACAAGGCCATCCTTACGTTCGTCTCCGCGCAGATAGCCCTGGCGATCGGACGCAAGCGGGCCGAGGATGCGCTTCGTGAGAGCGTCAACAAATATCGGATGCTGGTGGAGCAGGCCGCAGACGTGATCTCCATCGCCGACCCGCAGGGAGATTACATCGAAGTGAACTCGAAAGCGTGCGAGCTGCTGGGCTATACGCGCGAAGAACTCCTGCAGATGAACATAGCCGACCTCATCCCGCGGGAAGACCTGGCCGCCCAGCCCATTCACTT
>DASSFZ010000113.1:0-2430 GCA_035693785.1 Anaerolineae bacterium
TACGCTGACCGAAGACCTCGACCTGAGTTACCGCGCCCAACTGCGAGGCTGGCGCTTCGTATACCTGCCCGACCTGGCGGTCCCCGCCGAACTGCCCGTACAGATGGACGCCTACAAGCGGCAGCAGGCGCGCTGGGCCAAAGGCACACTGCAGACCACGCGCAAGTTGATCAGCCCGCTGCTGCGCTCGGACCAGCCGTCCCGCGTGAAGGTCGAGGGCGTGCTGCATCTGACGGGCTACCTGGTGCATCCCTTGATCTTGCTGTTGGTGTTGATCTCACCGCTGATGGCAGCTTTCGCGCCGGACAGCGAAGTGCTGCTTATCGCGCCGTGGCTGATGCTGGCCGCGTTGGGGCCGCCGCTGATGTACCTCGTCTCGCGCACGCCGAACGGGCCAACCCTCCGGCAACGGATGCTTCTCTTGCCTTGGATAATTCTCATGGGCATGGGACTGTCGCTGAACAACGGCCGCGCTGCGCTCGAAGGGCTTCTGGGCAGAGAGAGCGGGACGTTCCTGCGCACGCCGAAATTCGCCGTGTCGTCGATCGCCGGGCGTTGGGAATCGAGCGTCTACGCGCTTCCGCGCGACCGGTGGGTGTGGGCCGAGCTGGCGCTGAGCCTGCTGTCGCTGTGCGGCATGGCGATCGCCGGGCTGCGGGGTGACTGGGGGTTCCTGCCGTGGCTGTCGATCTACGCGCTCGGCTTCGGCGGCGTGTCCTGGGCGAGCATCACGCAGTCGCGGCGGCGGCACGCCGTCCTCGCCACAGTGCAACGCCCGACGCAATCAGCAGCGCGTACAGCGGCAGGTACTCCAGCGCCCGAACCTCGTACGTCTCACCCCACTTGAGTGGACTCGCGTCAAGGTAAGTCAAGTATGACAGCGCGACTGCCGCGCTGAAGTACAACCAGGCGGATACGTGCAGCGCTCGCGGCAGCCTGTCCATTGTGAAGTCCGCCTGAAACGGCAGCAGCGCCATCACCGGCGTCAGATACCAGGGATTGAGCGTCGTCGCCAACAAGACGTACGCGCCGGGCGGAAGCAGGGCTATCTGGAGCAGTATTCGCGTATCCTGGATCTTGCGCGCCCATAGGCCGGCCCCTGCCACGACGATCGCGAGCGCACCCGTCACGATACCCCTTGCCAGTGTCCCGCCCGTTCCTGCCAGCTCGATCGGCACCGCGCCCGGCGTCTGCACGCCGGTGAGCGCCACTTCCAGCCAATGAAACAACCCTGCGTTGAAATTCCACTGCGAGAGGTAGATGCGCGTCGCACCGAAGACGCCCGTGCCGGTGAGATCGCCGCCCACGCCGAGTCCCGCGCCTGAATAGGTGAGGATTCCCGCCGCCACGATTCCTGCGTAGAGCAGCGTCCGTTTCCAGCCCCAACGCCACATGACGACTGGAACGAGCAAGACGGGGATCGGTTTGACCAGCGTCGCGATGGCGAGGAATATCGCGCTGAAAGTCACCCCGAGCCGCGCATCGGCTTTGCGACCGGAGACTGGCGCTTCGATCGCAGTCCGGGGCGACCATGTGAACAGCCACAGCGACGCCATCATCAGCATCGTCATCAACGTGTCGACGTGTGCGCCGTGCGCGGCTTCGACGATCACGAGCGGGTTCCAAAGATAGACGATGACGTTGGCGTCCGGCAGCCCCACGCGCCGCAGCGCCAGCAGGATGAACAACCCCGTCGCGAGATCGAACACTGCCGCGCCGAGCTGGAATGCTGCGACGCTTTCCGGTGCGAGTCGATACGTGGCGGCGAAATAGACCTGCGCGGCGGGCAGGTACGGTGAAGCCATCCAGGCGTTGTTGACGAGCGCGCGATTGGGTGTGGACAGGGAGTCGAGTTCCGGCGCGTCGACGCGATAGGCGTACGGGTTCACGCCGTAGTTCTGCACGCGGCCATCCCAGACGTAGCGGTACACGTCGTCGGACAGCGTAGGCGGCGAAAAGAGCAGGGTGACACGGAAAGCAATGGCGAACAGCCAGATGACGCTCGTGCTGGCACGGGGATGCCGATGCGCTGCGCCGATCGCCAGCGCGTACAGTCCGAATGTGACGAAGTATCGCCAAAGAAAATCGCTCGTGGCCGGGCCGCGTAGATGGCCGAGGGAGAGAATCGAAAAATAGGGGATCAGTAAGAGGACGCCGATCGCCGGGAGTAGCCAACGCCGTGCCATGTATCATTCACCACGAAGACATAAAGGCACGAAGATTGCCGCAAACTCCCAACTTCAAACTCCAAACTTCAAAAGTGTCATTCCGAACGCCCAACCATGTCATTCCGAACGGAGTGAGGAATCTCCCGTCCGGCCGGCGAGCGGGCGTGCCGTGGCAGAGATGCCTCGTCGTGCCTCCTCGGCATGACACGGCTGGCAGTGTGTCATTCCGAACGGAGTGAGGAATCTCTCGCCCGGCCGGCGA
>DASSFZ010000114.1:0-30833 GCA_035693785.1 Anaerolineae bacterium
GCGGATCGCCGCCTTTCGCGCCGAGCTAGATCGGCGCGGCATTCCGAACACCCTGCGCGTGCGCCGAGGCATCGACATCGACGCCGGCTGCGGCCAGTTGCGGCAGTCGGCTGCGCTGAGCTGACGCAGGGTTGCTCTCCGAAGCACGAGGAGATCACAATGTGCAAGGACGGCACGTACGAGTGGGCGAAAGCGGGGGCGAAACAGCAGGCGCTCAACAGCCAGATGTGGCTCGCCAACCATCGCCCCGTGCCGGCCAAGATGTGATTTGGGGATCTGAAAGGAGCGCGTCACATGCTGACGAAACATGGATATGTGTCTATTGCTGTTCGGGCCATCGCCGTATTGTCGGCCTTCGCGTTGATCGCTGCCTGC
Organism: Anaerolineae bacterium; assembly: GCA_035693785.1. GTDB lineage: Bacteria > Chloroflexota > Anaerolineae > Fen-1058 > Fen-1058 > DASSFZ01. The sequence goes on from DASSFZ010000114.1 coordinate 376, forward strand.
CAGACAGCCCCGCCGGAGCCGACCGGGGAAGCGCCCCAGACACAGACGCCGGGCGAGAGACTCGAAGTGAGGACCACGTCCCGCTTGATCAGCCTGTTCAGCAACGGCGATTGGTCGGCTGAAGTCCAGCTCGAGGTCACGAACGGGCAGCCGCCTTTCACCTACGAGACCACGTGGCCGCGCCTGGGCAGCGACGAGCCGGCGACTTTCAGCGTCAGCGGTTCGAACTGCGAGCCGATCGTGTTCACCGCGATGGTGACATCATCGGACGGGTTGGAGCGCAAGGTTCAGATCGGTATAGGTCCTGTGTCCTGCGAAGGCGTCACGGCCGCCTCGCCGGAGCCGTCGCCCGGCGCTGCACCCCCTACCCCATCCGAGACGACCACTCCGGCGACGACAGGCACACCGCCTGTCACATCACCGCCATCCGCCTCACTAGACGCTGCCACGCAGGAGCTTCTCAGGCTCATCAACGATCTGCGCGTTCGCAACAACGCACCGGAGTTTGCGTACAATGACAAGCTGGCGCAAGCCGCAGTCCGGCACAGCCAGAACATGGCAAGCACCGGCCAGATCTCGCTCCAGGTCACCGGCGAGCCGGATCTGGCGCAGCGCGTGCAAGAAGCAGGCTATACCGGTCAATCGACTGAGATCATCTACGCGGGCGGCGCTGACCCGATCGACGCGCTGGACTGGTGGCTGACCGACCAGACCGATCCAGGCCACCGGACGAACATCATCGGCACGGAATTCCAGGAAATCGGAATTGGCATCGTCAAAGGCGCGGTGCTGACGTATTACACGCTGGTCTTCGGCAAGCCATAGTAGCAGGCCAGATGACATAACCCTTGAAATCCGTCTCCCGACCGGGTATAATTGCCGGCGATGCCACGCCCGTTGCGAATCGCGCCTTCCATCCTCTCGGCGGATTTTGCCCGCCTCGGCGATCAGATTGCCGAAGCGGAAGCCGCCGGCGCCGACCTGATCCATTGTGACGTGATGGACGGCCGTTTCGTGCCGAATCTCACCTTCGGACCTGTGGTCGTAGAGGCGGTTCGACGCACGACGCGATTGCCCATCGAAGTCCACTTGATGATCGTCGAGCCGGAGCGGTATCTCGTCGACTACGCGGAGGCGGGCGGCGACACGATCATCGTGCACGCCGAGGTCAGCCCGCACTTGCACAAGACTCTCCAGGAGATACATCGGTTAGGCGGGCGCGCCGGCGTGGCGATCAACCCCGCGACGCCGCTATCGGCAGTCGAGGAAGTCATCGATGACCTCGACCTGCTGCTCGTGATGACGGTGAACCCGGGGTTCGGTGGACAGGAACTCATCGAGGGGACCATCGCCAAGATCGCGCGGGCCAGACGAATGCTCGACGCGGCCGGAAGCGATGCCGACCTCGAAGCCGACGGCGGTGTGAGCGCCGAGACGGCAGGCCGGATTGCCGCAGCGGGCGCCAACCATCTGGTGGCAGGATCGGCAGTGTTCGCGTCAGGCGAAGGTATCGGCGCCGCGATCGACCGCATTCGCCACGCTGCGCTCGAATCGGCAGGGGTAAAATAAAAACCCGGTTTCTCGAAGGCAGAAACCGGGCTTCTGGGAGCGGCGGGAGATTCAAGCGGAACGAGAGAGCGTCTTCAGGCAGTTGTTACAGACCCACACCCGGCGCCTCTGACCGTTGACGACGACGGCCCGCTTGCTGACGTTCAAATCGAACCGGCGATTTGTCTTTTTCTTGGAGAACGTATCGTTGTGACCGAACATCGGTCCTCTGCCGCAAATGTTGCACTTCGCCATGAGTCATCACCTTACGATTATGTCGCTGTCGAGAGCGGACGAATGTTACCACAGGCGAAGAGTTCCGTCAACTGGCCTCAGACTTCGGAAGTCTTAAGGCTCATTGACATCCGGAGACTTCCGAAGTCTCATTGGGAGGGTTGAGTGGGCGAGAAGACACCGTTGGGCCACATCGAAATCTCGCCGACGGCCATCGCCAGCATCGCTGCCCGGACGGTGACGCAAGCCTACGGTGTTGTCGGGCTGGCCAGCAGGAACTTCGCCGACGGCATTGTCCGGACGCTGTCGGGCGATCCGCATCGGGGAGTCAGCGTGACGATCGACGGCGACCGTATCGAGATCGATCTGTACGTCATCGTCGAATACGGCACGCGCATCGCGTCGGTTGCGGCGAGCCTGCAAAACATCGTTCGCTTCAACGTCGAGAAGGCGCTCGGCGCGCCGATCGACGCGGTGAACGTCCACGTGCAGGGTCTGCGCGTCAGCAGCACGGACGCTTAAACTCCATCCGAAAACCCCGTAGCGGGCGCATCCCCATGCGCCGGCAAGCGGCATGGGGATGCCGCCCTACGGTTTTCGGATAGGCGCGTAGTATCACATCAGATTGGGAGCCGGGGATTGGCATCGGCGGTCGAGCAGCCTCTATATGCACTCAGTGGACTGCAGCTCAAAGAGATGGTGCAGGCCAGCGTGTCGTGGCTGCGCGTCAACCAGCAGTCCGTCAACGCGCTCAACGTCTTTCCCGTGCCCGACGGGGATACCGGCACGAACATGCTGCTCACGATGCAGGCGGCCTGGGCAGAAGTCGAAAAGGTGGACGGCGCGACAATTCATCGCATGGCGCACGCCGTCGCGCATGGCGCGCTGATGGGCGCGCGCGGCAACTCGGGCGTCATCCTCTCGCAATTGTGGCGGGGTTTCGCGCGCGGACTGGGCAGCAAGCCGGCGATGAACGCAGCCGACTTCGTCGTGGCTATGCACGAGGGCTGCCGCACCGCCTACCAAGGCGTGATCCGGCCGGTAGAAGGCACCATTCTGTCCGTCTCGCGCGCCGCTGCCGACGCTGCCGAAGCCTCCGCCAAGACGACGGACGACCTGATGCTGATCTTCGAACAGGTGCTGGTTGCCGCCCAGGAAGCGGTTGCCCGCACGCCGACGCAGCTCGAGGTCCTGCGCCAGGCCGGCGTAGTCGACGCCGGCGGGCAAGGTCTGGCTGTCATCTTTGAAGGCATGCTGCGACATCTAAAAGGCGAGCCGGTGGAGATGGAACCCATCGTCGCCACGCTTGCGTTCGCTCCCAGCACGATGCTGGAGAGCATAGAAGAAGGGCAGGATTACGAACTCATCTTCGACTTGAAACCGCGCCCCGACCTTGACTGGGACGCCATGCACCAGGAGCTATCGACATTCGGCACTTCGATCCAGGTCGGCAGTGGCGACGAGGCATTGAAAATCCATATTCACGTTCCCACCGAGAATTTCTACCGGACGCAAGAATACGCGTTCACGCTAGGAACCGTCACCAAGATTGCGGTCGAGAACCTTCAAGAGCAGATAGCTGCGATGCAGGCGACTGGCGCGAGACCACACGGCGCGCATCAGGGCCTCACGGCCGGCGACATCGCCACGATCGCCGTCGCGCCGGGCGACGGACTTGCGGATGTCTTCCAGAGCCTGGGCGCCAGCACCGTTATATCCGGCGGGCAGACGATGAACCCGAGCACGGAGGACTTCGTCAAAGCGATCCAGGCGCTGCCGTGCGAGCGCGCGATCTTGATCCCGAACAACGGTAACGTGATCCTCGCCGCGCGTCAGGCAGCCGAGCTGGCCGGGCGGCAGGTGGCCGTCGTGCCGACACGCACGGTTCCGCAAGGCATCGCGGCCATGCTGGCCTTCAATCCGCAGGCAGGACTGGAGGCCAACCTACGCGCGATGGACGCATCCGTTCAGCACGTGCGCACCGGCGAAGTGACGATCGCCACGCGCACCGTCGAAATGAACGGCGTCAGGGTCAGGCCGGGGCAGCCCATCGGCCTGCTAGACGACGCGCTGGCTGCGGCGGGCGAATCGATCGAGGCCGTGGTCGGCCAGTTGTTGGAAAAGATGGACGCCGCCGAACGAGAACTCGTGACGATCTACTACGGCGCTTCGGCTACAGCCGAAGGCGCGCAGGCGCTGGCCGACGCTATCCGCGAGCGCTACAGCCACCTCGAGGTTGAAGTGGTGGCCGGGGGCCAGCCGCACTATCCCTACATCTTTAGCGCAGAGTAAGCCCCTTTGACCAGAGTTCATGTTATCACCGACAGCGGCGCGCACTTCGCCGACCCCGGCGTGGTCGAGCGGCTCGGGATCACGGTGGTGCCACAGATCATCCAATTGGGCGCTCAGCACTTCCGCGAGGGCGTCGACCTGGGCGCCGAGGATTTCTATCGGCGGCTGCCACACTTCATCGGCACGCCGGAGTGCCATCCGCCGTCCGTCGACGAATTCCGCGCGCTGTACGCGTCGCTCATACGCCGCAACGAGCAGGTGCTCTCGATCCACACCTCGTCGCGGATGAACCAGACCATCGCGCGGGCGCGGCAGGCGGCCGACGAATTCCTGGGCCGAGGCAAGATCGTGGTCATCGACTCGATGCACACGTCGCTGGGCCTGGGCATTCTGATCGAAGCCGCCGCCGAAGCTGCCGCGCGCGGAGAGCCGCTTGACGAAATGGTGCGCATCGTGCGCGGCATGATTCCGCATATGTACGCGGTCTACTTCACGGATTCGCTCGACTACCTGGAGCGCGGCAAGCGTCTCAGCAAGAGCCAGTCCATCCTGGGCGCGATGCTGGGCATCAAACCGTTCCTGTCCGTGGAGGACGGCGAAATCATCCCCATGGAAAAAGTGCGCACGCGCGAGAAGGCGATTGAGAAGCTCGTCGAGTTTGTCTCCGAGTTCTCCGCCATCGAACGCGTGGCCATCATGCAGAGCGGCGCGCAGCCGACAGAGGATACTCGACTGCTGCTCGAGCGGCTGGAACAAACATTCCCCGGCCAGTACTTCCCGGTGATGATGTACGGCGCGTCGCTGGCCTGCCTGATCGGGCCTAACAGCCTGGGCATCGTCATTTACGAAGGCGCGGCTCCACGCGCGTAATCGCGCCGGCGTTTGCCGCTCAAACACACAGGGCGAGACATGGTTCGCATTGTCACGGATAGCACGGCCGACGTACCGGAAGAGTTTGTGCGTGAGCTGGATATCGTCGTCGTGCCGGTGCATGTGATCTTCGGCACCCGGTCATACGACGACGGAGTCAACCTCAGCCGTGAGGAGTTCTACGCGCGGCTCATCACGGCAGACCCGCTGCCGACCAGCTCTTCGCCAAGCGCAGGCGAATTCGAAGTGACGTACCGTCGCCTGCGCGACGAAGGCGCCGATGCGGTCGTCTCCGTGCATGTGGCCGCGACACTCAGCGCGGTTCAGAACGCGGCGCACATGGGAGCGCAAGCCGTGCCAGACCTCGAGGTGGCCATCGTGGATTCCGGCCAGGTGTCCATGGGGCTGGGCTGGCAAGTCATCGAGGCCGCACGCGCGGCGCGCGCCGGCCAGAGCATCGGCGAGATTCTCGACGCCGTGGCCCGCGTCCGGCAGCGGGTGCGCCTGTTCGCCGCGCTCGACACGCTTGAATACGTGCGGCGCAGCGGGCGCGTGGGCTGGGCGAGGGCGGCGATCGGCCAGCTCCTCAAAATCAAGCCAATTGTGGAGGTGCGCGACGGCGCCGTTCTATCTGTCGACCGCGTGCGCACCCGCGCGCACTGCTTGGCACGTCTGAAAGAGCTTGTCGCCGGGCAGGGAGCGCTGCGCAGCCTGATCGTGCTGCACACTCGCGCACGGAACGCCGCACAGGCCCTGGCCGACGAGTTCAGGACACTGCACTCATCGCTGAGTGATCCCATCTACGTTGCCGAGGCGACGACGGCGATTGGCACGTACGTCGGCCCGAACGGTCTGGGCGTGGCGTGCGTGGTAGACGAGCGACGAAAGTGACCGGACGACCTGCATCTTTCGAGAAGCTGACGAAGATTCTTAAGCTCGAGGCCGAATTCGGCTACCGCGACCGCGCGATGATCGGCGGGCTGGCGCAGTACGCCCCAAAGTGGCAGGAAGAAGCGCGCCGCGAATCGGGCGACGCCCAGCGCATCGAGGCGATCACCGAACGGCTGCGGCGCTACGGAGCGATCGACGATATCGAGGCCCGCCGCCAGTCGGTTGAGGACATGCTGTCATTGCTGAGCCTGGCGACGGCAGGCGTGGCCGACACGCCCGGCGCGCCATATTCGCAAGCAGCCGCGCACCCCCAGCCACCTTCAACACCCTCGCCGGCGACGACCACGGCGGGCGAGACGCGGGAAGAAGAACGGCATGGGGATGCCGTTCCTCCTGTCGCACGGTGGCCTGCGGAGGCAGGCGCAGCGCCGCAGCGCGACGACAGCGTTACGCCGGAAGGCCCCTCCCAAAACGGCATGGGGATGCCGTTTCTACGGGAACATCGCCGCCCCGCACGTGGCGAGCGCGCGACACTCGATTCGCCGGCGACGGCCATCCCGGGCGTCGGGCCTTCGATTGCCGAGAAGCTCGGCCGGCTCGGCGTGAAGACGATTCGCGACCTTCTGTTCTTCCTGCCGCGACGCTACGACGACTTCACCGCGCTAAGGCCGATCAACCGTCTGCAATACGGGGAAGAGGTCACGATCATCGGCTCCGTTTGGGAAGTCGGGGTGCGCCACACGCGCGGCGGCGCGCAGATCGTCCAGGCCGTGATCAGCGACGGATCGGGCACGATTCAATGCACGTGGTTCAACCCTTATCTCAAAGACAAGATCCGCCGCGGCCAGCAAATCGTCGTCAGCGGCAAGGTGACCGAGTACCTGGGAAGGCTGACGTTTCAGTCTCCGGAATGGGAGCTTCTCGAAAAAGACCTGCTGCACACGGCGCGCCTGGTGCCGATCTACCCGCTGACCGAAGGGCTGACGGGACGCGGGGTGCGAAAACTGATGCGGCGCGCTATTGACGAATGGGCGGGGCGCATACCCGATTTCCTGCCCGACTCGGTACTCGCGTCGGCCGGGCTGTTCAGCCTGCCCAAGGCGATTCAGCAGGCGCACTTCCCGGATTCGACGACGCAGCTCGATGCCGCGCGCAAGCGCCTGGCCTTCGACGAGCTGTTCATGCTCCAGATGGGCTTGCTTCGGCAGCGGCGCCGATGGAAATCGCAGAACGGGCGCGCCATCGACGTCTCTCCGGCCACGCTCGATCAGTTTCTCGGCGCCCTGCCCTATGCGCTGACCGCGGCCCAGCGCCGCGCGCTCGACGACGTGTTGAGCGATATGCGCTCCGGCCAGCCGATGAATCGCCTGATCCAGGGCGACGTGGGATCGGGCAAGACGATCGTGGCAGCCGCCGCGATGTTCGCGGTGACGCAGGCCGGCGCTCAAGCGGCGATCATGGCCCCCACCGAAATCCTTGCCGAGCAACACTACCAGAACTTCACGCGCGTATTCGCGAACCTCGGCGCCATTGGATTGGCGCAGCCCGTGTCGATTCACCTTCTAACGGGCAGCACGCCGCATGCGGACCGTGAGGCGCTGCTGGCTGGCGTCGCATCCGGCCACGCCCATATCCTGATCGGCACGCACGCGCTGATCCAGCAGGGTGTGGAGTTTCGCGACCTGGCTTTCGTCGTGATCGACGAGCAGCATCGTTTCGGCGTGCAGCAGCGCGCCGCGCTTCGACAGAAAGGCGTGAAGCCGGAAGAGGGGCCGGCCTCCCCGCACATGCTGGTGATGACGGCAACGCCTATTCCGCGCACGCTGGCGCTCACGCTGTACGGCGATCTCGACCTGTCCGTGATCGACGAGATGCCGCCGGGCCGCCAGCCCATCGTGACGCGCGTCGTCCTCCCCACGGAGCGCGAACGGATGTACAGCTTCATCCGATCTCAGATCGAGAAGGGCCGGCAGGCGTACATCATCTGCCCGCTGGTCGAAGAATCGGAAAACATCGAAGCCAAAGCCGCGGTCGAAGAGCACGAGCGGCTGCAGAAGCACATCTTCCCGCAGTTCAAGCTCGGGCTGCTGCACGGCCGCATGAAATCCGAAGAGAAGGACGCCGTCATGCGCGCCTTCGCGGCGAACGAGTTGAATATCCTCGTCTCGACTTCGGTCGTCGAAGTCGGTATCGACGTGCCGAACGCGACGGTGATGCTGATCGAGGGCGCGAACCGCTTCGGCCTGTCACAGCTTCACCAGTTCCGGGGACGCGTCGGGCGCGGCACGGAAAAGTCGTACTGCCTGCTGCTGGCGGATTCGACGGCGAACGGAATGAACGAACGGCTGCAGGCCGTTGAAGCCACTCAGGACGGCTTCGCGTTGGCCGAGAAAGATCTGGAGCTGCGTGGGCCGGGCGAATTCCTGGGCACGCGCCAATCGGGCCTGCCTGATATGCGGCTTGCGAACATCGCCGACGCGCGTCTCATCGACCTGGCCCGCCGTGAAGCCGAGAAGCTTATCTCCGCCGACCCGAACCTCGAAGCGCCGGAGCATGGCGCGCTCGCCCAGCGTCTACACGCCTTCTGGAGCAGCGGTACCGGAGATGTAAGCTGAGCCAAGAAACCAGGTTTCTGGTTGAGCCACTCATGCTTGACTGAGCCATCGCAACCCTGGTTTCTCGGAGCAACCAGGGTTCTGATGATGCACCCGATTACCTATTGCCACATTAGTCGTTTCTCAGTAAAGTAGCAGCGTGCCCCACAAGGAACGCATCTTGTGTGCACTGCGCTTTAGCTTTGTCGTGCTGCGGCGCGCCGGGATCGCTTGCTTGATTCTCGTGCTTCTCGCGCCGTCCACTGCGATTGCGATACGACAAACCTCCGGAGACGCCGCAGCCGGCGCTCGGTCGACTGCGAGTTCATCGTACGTTTACCTTCCGGCCATTCATAAATCCGGGTGCGCTCCCATACCGGGCGTTTCGTACGGCGCCGTCGCGCCCGACCCGGTGATCGGCATCGATCCGCAGAACGATTACCGCATCAATCTGGCTCTGCGCGGCTACACGCCCGTCGACGAGCTTAAGGCGATCTTCGACATCGGCACGGGGAGCGATCCGAACGCGCCACAGTTCCGCTATCTGTTCGCCGACGTGCGCACGCCTGCGATCAGCACGGTGTACGCGCTGTACAGATGGGACACGACCTGCAACTGCCCATCGACGCAAATCGTGACGAAACCGGCGGTGTCCGTCGCAGGGCTGGCCACCGCGCCAGGCGAGATCATCCATTTGCCGGACTCGGGCTACGAGATCAGCCCCGGCTATGATGCGATGGTCCTGTACGCCAGCCAGACGCGCCTCGTCGCCAAGTACACGCGCGAAGATGACATCGTCGCCGGCTACACGCTCTACCTGGAAAACATTTGCTTAGAGCCAAGCCTGCTCGCGCTGTACCAGGCGTTGAATGCCGCCGGGCGGCAGCAGCTACCGGCCCTGGCAGGAAGCCAGCCAGTCGGGCGCGCCATCGGCACCGAAATCGGCATCAGCATCCGCGACGCAGGCAGGCTACAAGACCCACGAGCGCGCAACGCCTGGTGGCTCTACCCATGACGTTCTGACAAAGTGGTCATCAACGAAGCTCTGAGACGGTGGACTGCGGCATTACTCCGGCGCATCGGCCTGACAAGAGAGACTTCCGAAGTCTTTGAGACTTCGGAAGTCTGCTCACGCCTCTTCCGACTCAGTAGCCTGTCAGACTATTCTATCTGAGTAGGCAGTTGCTCAAGCTGCATCGCCAACGCGATAGCCTCGTCGGTGGGCAAGCCCCGCCCGCGCTCCCATTCCGCGCGCCAGGTAGTCTCGTCGAGCTGAGCGCGGCCGACGCTGCGGTTTCGTTCGATCTGGGCACGGAACATGCCCTCGGGTCGATAGCCGATGGCCCCTAACTGCGCATCGGCGGCGCCGAACAACTGCGCAGCCAGCGCCGGCCGGCGCTCGACAGCGGCGAGTCCGGCATACGCAGCCAGGCACTGCGCCACGCCGGTTTTGTTGCCAAGCTCGCGCCACGTGCTCAGGCACTCTTGGAGGACGGTGCGCGCCGCCTGCACATCCTGATGAATCAGCACGTTTGCCAGGTTGGTCAACACCAAGGCGAGTCCCCATTTGTCTCCGACGCGACGCAGCAAGGCGACGCTTTCCTCGTAGGCAGCGCGCGCCTCCGCGTAATCCTCGCGCACATAGGCGACGCGTCCCAGGTCGTTGAGCGGCATGGAGATGCCCCACGGATCGTTCACCTTGCGCCATAGCCCGAGGCTGGTCTCGTACAGCGCGCGCGCGCCGACGACATCGCCCAGCAGCAGCGCGGCGTCGCCCATGCAGCGGAGTGCGAACGCTTCACCCCACTTGTCGTTCACTTCCCGCGAGAGCGACACAGCTTCTTCGCACAGCCGATGCGCCTCACTCGGCTCGGCTAGGCTCAACATGACCAGTCCGAGAAACGATAGCGCATGCGCGCTCCCATGCCGGTCATGCACCTCTCGATAAATCGCCAGGCTCTCCTGGATCAGGAGACGCGCACGGGCGTAATCTCCCTGTGCCCAAGCCAACCCGCCTGCCGCCCACAGCGCCCTGGCGCGCGCCGCGTCCGCCGTGGCGGCCAGGCGCGGCGCGCAGGCGATGGCGCTGTCCAGCCACGCGCGGCCCTCGCTCAAGTGCCCGCGCATGAACCAGAACCATGCAAGTGAGCCGGACAGTCTCAAGAGCATGTCGGCGCCCGACTGTCGGCTCCAGTCCAGAGCCGCACGCAGGTTATCTAACTCCATTTCCAGACGATCCAGCCACGCCGTGCGCGCCGCGCCCATCAAATAAGGCTCAGCCTCTTCGGCCATCATACAGTAGAAACCGGCATGGCGCCGGAGAAAGACATTCGCCTCGCCGGACTCGACCAGTTTCTGGCGCGCGTACCCCTGAATCATTTGCAGCATTCGGAAGCGAGGCTCGCCGCCGGGCATCTCATCCTGCACGAGCAGGCTCTTGTCGACCAGCGACGTCAACTGATCGAGCAAATCGACTTCGTCGGTGCCCAGACCCACGCATACGAACTCGACGGCTTCCAGCGTGCAGCCGCCGACAAATACCGACACACGCCGGAACAGCGTTCTTTCGCTTTCGCAGAGCAGATCGTGGCTCCAGTCGAGTGCCCCGCGCATGGTTTGCTGGCGCGCCGGCAGGTCACGTGCGCCCCTCTTGAGCACGTCGAGCCGGCGCTCCAGGCGCGCCAGCAGAGCCTGCGGCGACAGCACCTTGATGCGCGCGGCTGCCAGCTCGATCGCCAGCGGCAAGCCGTCGAGCCGGTAGCAAATTTCGGCGACGGCGGGCGCCGTCTCGTTCGTCACGCTGAGGTCAGGCCTGACATCCCGCGCCCGCTGAATAAACAGCTCCACGGCAGCGTATTGGGACAGTTGAGACACGATGTCGCCAGAGCGGGCCGCCAGCGCGCCGATGCGCGGCAGCGCCAGCGGCGGCAGGGGCAGCTCACGCTCCCCACGGATGCGCAGCGGTGTCTGGCTAGTAGCGACGATCTTCAGCAGGGGGCAGGCTTCGAGCAATTCACCGACGGCCCCGGCGCCGGCCACGACGTGTTCGAAGTTGTCCAACAGCAGCAAGATCCGTTTGTCGTGAAGATAGTCGATCAAATTGTCGCGCAGCGGGCGGTCGGCCGTCTCGCGCATGCCGAGGGTCTGTGCGATCGCTGGAACAATCAGGCTTGGATCGGTGAGCGGCGCCAGGCTGATCAGATAGATACCGTCTGAGAACCATTCGCCGAGGCTGTTGGCGGCTTCCAGCGCCAGCCGGGTCTTGCCGATGCCGCCGGGTCCGGTCAGCGTCACCAATCGCGCCGGCGACGATTCGCGCAGCAGTAACTCGCGTGTCAGGGCCAGCTCGCGCGCGCGCCCGACGAGCGGCGTGCGCACGACGGGCAAATTGCCTTGCGCGCGAGTCGCCTCTTCGCTCGGCGCACCCGCGGCCAGGTGAGCCGACTCGAAGCGCTCCGTCAAGATCATGGCCAGATCATTCTCGATCAGATCGCGCAGTTCGGCAGCCGTTGTAAACGGCTTATAGGAGGCCGTGTCGTCGCTCCTGATGCGATCGAGCAGAGCCTTCAGGCAAGGCTCGCGGTCGGGTGCGGGCGTCTTGACGTAGATCAGCTTCGGCCGCTCGCCCGACAAACGGTACTCATCCTCCAGCCCTGAGATCGTCTCGCTCGGTGCGATCCAGCCATACTTCTGCCAGTAGACGCCGACGAATATGTGGCTCTGATCGAGATAGGCCCGATACAGCTCGCGGGGCGGGTGCGGGCGCGCGCCCAGCTCGAACAGCACCGGCGCCAGCCGCAGATGGGTAATCGCCTGGCGCGCGGCCACGCGTTCTTCTGCCAGCTCTTGCAGCGTGGAGCTGACGAACACGCGCAGCCGCTGGTCGGGGGTGCGGATCACGGACTTGCTTTCAGGCATGAGGTTCTTTCTCCAGCGCGTAGGCGATCGCGCGATCCAGGCTCATGGCGTGGCCTTCGGCCCAGGCTGGCCCCCAGATGGCCTCATCAACCTGGGCTCGAATCAAAGCCACTCGAGGTTCGTAAGTCAGACGCAGGACGCGGAACAGGTGAAGGCCCAGCGCCTCACGCAGTGCGTCGGCCGCGCCGACCAGCGTCGCTGTCCTTCGCAGATTTTCATCGCGCTGCTCCGGGGACTCGCGCAGGCTGCGCCCGGCGGTCACCCCCGCCAGGCCAACCAGACTCATGACCATGGTAAGCGGGTTCCCCGATTCCCGCGAGAGCCTCAAGCCTTCCGCGAATTGCGCCCCCGCCTGCGCATAGTCACCCTGCCATAACAGCACATCGCCTAATCCGGCAATGCCGAAGGACAAAGTCCAGCGATCTCCTGCCTCCCGCAAGAGTGTCATGCCTTCTTCGACCAGCGCATACGCTTTCGCCGCGTCACTCTGCACCAACGCGAGGGCGCCCAGTACCAGGAGCGCGATGCCTGTCCCCCACGGGTCGCCGACTCTGCGCCACAGCGCCAGGCCCTCTTCGTACAGCGGCTGCGCCATGAGCGGGTGGTCCGACACAAGTGTCGCCTCGGCCAGCCAGGTGAGCGCAAATGCTTCTCCCCAAGCGTCCTTCACTTCTCGAAACAGCTTCACCGCCTCCGCGTACAATGCCGAGGCGGTTTCAGTATCACCCTGGCTGGCGATCACCAGGCCGAGCTGGGTGAGCGCGTAGGCTGCCTGGCGCTGGTCGCCCACGTCGCGAGCGATGGCAGCGCTCTCTTCGCCGCACGCGCGGGCTACGGCGTAGTCGCCGAGCGACCACGCGAGTACGCCGGCGCCATATAACGCGTTCGCGCGCGCCGCGGTGCGCGCCGCCGCATCCGGGCGCGCCAGCACAGCCTCAAGGTGCTTTCGCCCCTCGTGAAGATAGGCACGTGTCTGCCAGAACCATGCCAGCGCCGCGCTCAGGCGCAAGCCGACCGACGCATCACATCGGCCCAGCCTGCAGCAATCCAGCGCGGCTCGCATGTTATCGTGCTCTATCTCCAGTCGATCGAGCCACCGCCGCCGTTCTGAGGTAAGCAGCCTCGGCTGGATCGCTTCCGCAAGCGCAAGATGATACTCGGCATGCCGCTCGCGCAAGCTGTCCTCCTCGCCGCTCTCCGACAGGCGTTCGCGGGCGTACTCGCGGATCGTCTCCAGCATCCCGAATCGCATCTCGCCGGCCGCTTCCTCGGTCGGCTTCAGCAGGCTGTTATCGATCAGCGACTCCATCTCGTCCAGGATGTCAACGTCGAGATCGCCTGTCGCATTGCAGACTGCCTCCGCGGCTTCAAGCGTCCATCCGCCGACAAAGACCGACAGCCGCCTGAACAACACCTTGGCGTGATTGTCCAGCAAGTTGTGACTCCAATCGATCGTGCTGCGCAGCGTTTGTTGGCGCGCCGGGAGGTCGCGCGGCCCACCGCGCAAGACGTCCAGCCGGCGCTCCAGGCGCGCGAGCAGTGCCTGCGGCGTGAGGATTCTGATGCGCGCCGCCGCCAGTTCGATCGCCAGCGGCAGCCCGTCCAGCCGGTAGCAGATCTCGGCGACGGCCGGCGCGCTCTCGTTCGTAATCTCGAAGTCGGGCTTCGCCGCCTGCGCGCGCTGAATGAACAACTCGACCGAAGCATACTGCGACAGGCGTTCGGCGTCGAGCGAGCGCCTGCGCTCCGGCACTTCGAGCGGCCTGACGGGCATCTCTTGCTCGCCGCGCACACGCAGCAGTGTCCGGCTCGTCACCAGCACCTTGAGCCTGGGGCTGACTCCCAGCAGCTCCACAACGACCGGCCCCGCCGACACGACCTGCTCGAAGTTGTCCAGCACCAGCAGCACGTGCTTGTCACGCAGATAATCCTTCAGGTTCTCCAGGATCGACCGGCCATCGCGAGCTTCGCGAATGTCCAGCTCCTGAGCGATGGCTGTCGGGACCAGCTTGGGATCGCCGATCGGCGCCAACTCGACAAAGGACACGCCGTGCTTGAAGCTGTCGATCAGATCGAGCGCAGCTTGGATCGCCAGACGCGTCTTGCCGGTGCCACCTGGCCCGGTGAGCGTCAGCAGGCCCACGTCGCTGCGCGCCAGCATGAGTTTCACAGCGGCGAGTTCCCGCTCGCGTCCGACGAGCGGCGTCGGCGGGCGCGGCACATGGCTGGCGCGCGTCACGGGCGCGGCAGGTAGTGCTTCCCCGCGCTGCACCTGCTCGAAGCGCTCGGTCAAGACCATTGCCAGATCGTTCTCGATCAATTCACACAGCTCGGCGCATGTTGAGAATGACTTGTACGAGGCCCGGTCATCACCCCGGATTCGGTCTAGCAATTTGGCCAGATGCGGCTCCTGATCGGGCGCCGGCGACTTGATATAGATCAGCTTGGGTCGATCGCCTGACAGGCGGTACTCATCTTCCAGGCCCGAGAGTGTCTCGCCGGGCGCCACCCAGCCATACTTCTGCCAGTAAATGCCGACGAAGATGTGGCTCTGGTCGAGATACGCGCGATACAGCTCACGCGGTGGATGGGGGCGCGCGCCCAGCTCGAACATCACCGGTGCCAGGCGCAAATGCTCAATCGCTTCGCGCGCCGCGCGCCGCTCTTCCGCCAGTTCCTGCAGCGTCGAGCTGACAAACACGCGCAGGCGCTGATCAGGCGTCAGGATGATTCTTCGGGGCGTGGCGTCGCTCATGTGATTCTTCTAATACGGACTATCTGTGGAATTCGTGGTGAGAGATTCCCGCAGCGGCTGGCTGCCTCTGACGATCTGAATTATACTCCCGGCTGGCACATCGCGCGCTTCGAGATTCGACCAGCCAGATTACACTCAAGTCATAGGAGGCCGTTTATCAATTCTCCCTCCTGGACCACCGGGCGGTCACCTGCACGCCTGATCCTGATCGCCGGCGATATTCTGGTTTTCGTCGTCTTCGCGGTTCAAGGTCGCGCCACGCACGGGATACCGCTCGGTAGTTCGCCGGTGATCGCCACTCTGACTATCGCCGCGCCGTTCGCCGTGCCATGGTTTGCGGTCGCGGCGTTGATGGGTGTGTTTCGAGCCAGCACGCTCGCACACCCCAAGCGAATGCTGTCGAGGACGGGGCTGGTATGGCTCCTGGCAGGCTGCATCGGCCTTCTCGCGCGAGCAGCGCTCCTCCAGCGCGCCATCGTCTTGCCCTTCGCCGTCACTGCCCTGGCGATCATCGGTGCACCGTTAATCACCTGGCACGGCCTCTTGAGCGTCGTCTATTCCCGATGGATCAATCAACAGGCGCATGACGGGTAAGACGCTCGCGCGGGTCATGATCGCCGTGCTGGCCGGCATGGCGCTCGGCGGCACAGTCGTCTTGGCAATCGGGCCGCGAATCTTCGTGCCGTCGCAGCCGCCACTGCCCCCGCCGCCAACCATCACTGTGCCGCGCGGCGAGCTGCCGGCAGGGATCGTCGCCTTCGAGGAGCGCGTGGGCGGGGGCCTGGCCGGCAGCGGCTTTTTGCTTGAGCTGCCGAACGGGGACGTCGTCGGTGTGACGACCGCGCACAGTTTGGGCGAAGGCCATTTCGCGCCGCTGTCGTTCGTCGTCGCCGGTCGGGGCGATGTCGCTGCATCCTTCCGGGCACTCTACGCACCGCTAGGTCGTCCGCACACGGGCACTCATATGACCAGCGACTACGTCTTGATGACGCCCGATGCGCCGCCCGATTCATCTCTCGTTCTTCGGCCCGATCCACGCGGCGGGCCGCAGCCGGGCGAGCGCGTATCGCTGTACAGCGGGCTGGGCGATGGGCAGGGTGGCCAGCGCATCCTGCACGGCACGGTGGAGCGGGTGGATGCCGGTGGCGCGTGGGTGCGCATGGACGATGTGTTCAATCCGGGACTGATGAGCGGCTCTCCCATGATCAGCCAGCACACGGGCCGGGTCGTCGGCATGGTGATACTCATGAACTGGGTGCCGGGCACATTGCGAATCGGCATCAATCCCACCGGCGAGATTGTGCGGGCCGCTCAGCGTTAAGCCGTCCTGCTATGTCGGGCGCATTTCAATTTCCGATTTTCGTAGGGACGACCCTGGCGGTCGCCCAGGGCAGGTGCCCAGGGCAGGCGCGAGGCCTGCTCCTACATCAAAACAGGCAGACTACCTGGACCGAGTTCAGGTAGTCTGCCGAAACTGCAATGTTCAGTTAGACAGGAATCGCGTCAAGGAGATCGGGTGCCCGCAGCGTCCTGATCGTCCGGCCCCCACCGGACTACACGCCTGCAATTAGGCTATTCCAGTCACGCTTACGAGCACGGCGACGTCACAGCTTGTTGAGTGCTTCTTTGGGAAGTTACCCGTCATTCGATGACGCGCGAGTTCGATGTCCCCTCGCCAATTCGTGCCAGGACAATTCTGCCCGCTCGAATGATGGATTAGCTACTCGCAGCCGTGCCCCTGTCGCCTGATTCCCGCTGGAAACGAGCTGCCTCCCCCAAAGCCCTCCTTTCCATAGCCGAACGAATATCGGAATGATATGCCTCGAGATGAGGCGCTTTCAGAGTATCACAATTCTGGATCAAAATCAATAGGCAAAATCAACAGCTTGGCTTATGAGTTTTGTAAGAAACGTCCGCCTGCGTGCCCGGCACGCAGCTTTGACAAACCAAGACCATATAGGCGTGCCCGCGCGAGTCGCTCAATAGGGGCAAGAAACAAGGATTTCTCATATGTCAATCAGCATATTACGTAGGGGATGTGGGGCCCTGCTCGAACTGTTCTACATAATGATTGATAGGGAAATCACCTATCAGAGATATAATCACAGCTATGTCAAGCCACTTGTACGATCCCTGGACACATGTCATCATCGACGCCAGCCTGGCGATTCCTCTCTCCGAGCTGAAGTTCCGATTCACACTGAGTAGTGGGCCGGGCGGGCAGCATGTCAACAAGGCTGCGACTCAGGTCGAGCTCCTGTTCGACGTCGCCCGCTCGCCCAGCCTGAACGACGCTCAGCGACAGCGCATTCTGCGAGCGCTCGAGCGTTTCATCGACAGCAGCGGCGTCTTGCACCTCACGTCACAATCGACGCGCAGTCAGCTGCGCAACCGGCAGGACGTGAGCGAGCGATTTCAGGCGCTCCTTCACCAGGCATTGAAGCCACGCAAGAAGCGCCGCGCCACGAAGCCCACTGCGGCTTCGCGGGAGCAGCGCCTCGAAAAGAAAAAGCGCCGTGGTGCAACGAAACGCTCGCGGCGTACTCCTACCGCCGAGGACGTTAAGTGAAAGGCTTCGGAAGTCTTTAAGGCACTGCGCCCGTCAGATGCCTTGCCAAGACTTCCGAAGTCTAATGCTAGTGAAAGACTTCGGAAGTCTTTAAGGCGCTGCGCCCGTCAGATGCCTTGCCAAGACTTCCGAAGTCTAATATCTGCCCGCTTACTCGTACCTCAACGCATCTATGGGATGTAGTCTCGCGGCGCGCAGCGCCGGGTACAGCCCGGCGACCAGCCCTACGAACACCGCCATGCCGGTCGAGAGCAAGAGGGTGATCGGGGAGATTCTGGGCGCGAACTCCTGGCTGATACCAGCAATCAAGAGCGCGCCCAACACACCCAGCGTCACGCCCATCAGACCGCCCAACCACGCCAGCGTCATGGCTTCGACCAGGAACTGAATGAGGATGTCGCGCCGTTTCGCGCCGATCGCCTTGCGCAAGCCAATTTCCCGCGTGCGCTCGGTGACCGTCACTAACATGATGTTCATGATGCCGATGCCGCCCACGAGCAGCGAGATGCCTGCGATCGCGCCGAGGAACAGAGTGATCGCGGCGCTAATCTGGCCGAACGTCGCCAGGAGGTCGTTCTGCGACAGGATCGTAAAGTCGTCGTCGTCGCGATACGAAATGTCGTGCGTGTCACGCAAAGTCGCCGTCGAATCGGTCTTGACAGGATCCAATTGGCCCGCCTCGGCCGCTTGCAGCAGAATCACGCTGACGCCCGGCAATCCCGAGGTGGAGCGCAGATCGGTCAAGCGCCCGCGCGCGGCGCTGATGGGGACGATGATCTGGTTGTCGTCGTTCGCAAACTGGTTGCCGCCCCGCGCTTCCAGCACGCCGACGACGCGGAACGGAACGTCGTTGATGCGAATCGTCTGGTTCAACGGTTCGGCGCCGGACGAGAACAGCTCGTCGCGCACCGTCTGTCCGATCACAGCCACACGCGCGTGGGTGAGCACGTCCTCTTCGCCGATGAAGCGCCCGTCGACGACCTGTATGTCGCGCACTTCAGCGTAGTCCGAGTCGACGCCGCGCACCGTCGTGATCAGGTCTTTCCGGCCGAAATGCGCCAGCGCATCGAGACGCAACACCGGCGCGACGCTCGCGGCGTCGGGCACGCGCAGCGGGTCGTCCAGCGCGGAGGCGTCACGCTCGGTGAGCGTCGTCTGGTTGAAGGCAAAGGCCGTGAACTGCGTGCGCTGCGAGCCTCCCTGGCGCGGCCACACGAACAGCAGGTTCGTGCCGAGCGCGCTGAACTGCTGGTTGATGAACGCCTCCACGCCCTGCCCCACTGACAGCAGCGTAATCACCGCCGCCGTGCCGATCACGATGCCCAGCATCGTCAGCGCCGAGCGCACCTTGTTGCTGGACAGCGCAGACAGCGCGTTGCGGATGTTTTCGTAGACGATCATTCGTACCTCAACGCTTCGATCGGGCTGAGACGCGAGGCGCGCAGAGCGGGATACAGGCCGAAGAACAACCCGACCAGCGCCGAGAAACCGACGGCAGGCAGGATCGAACCGGCGGTGACGCTCGCCGTGAAATTCTCCAGGAGACGGCTGACGGCCAAAGCGCCAGCCACGCCAACCGCGATCCCGATCACGCCGCCGAGCAAAGACAGCGTCACGGCTTCGACCAGGAACTGAACGAGGATGTCTCGCCGCCTCGCGCCGATCGCTTTGCGCAGGCCGATCTCGCGCGTGCGCTCGGTGACCGTCACCAGCATGATGTTCATGATGCCGATGCCGCCCACCAGCAGCGAGATGCCTGCAATCGCCGAGAGGAACAGCGTGACCACGTCTGTGATCGCACCGAACGCCACCAGGAACTCCGCCTGGCTGTACACCGAGAAGTCGTCTTCATCCCGGTAGTCGATGTTGTGTTGGTGGCGCATGACGTCGACGATCTGGCGCGTGGCCGCTTCGCGCCGAGAGTCGTCCTCGATCTGCACGTAGATGAACGTGACGGTCGGCAGTCCGGCGCGGGTGCGAAACGAAGCCAGATCGGCCTGCGCCGACGACAGGGGAATCACGACCTGGTCGTCGACGTCGCCGAAGAGCGAGCCGCCTTTGCGCTCCAGAATGCCGATCACCCGATACGGGACCCGGTTGACGCGAATCGTTTGCTGAAGCGGATCCCGGCCGTCCGGGAACAACGCATCGGCGACCGTCTGGCCGAGCACCACGACGCGCGCCTGCGCAGACACGTCGCCCTCGGACACAAAGCGCCCGGCGACGACCGGCCACGAGCGCACCGCGCTGTACTCCGGCGTCACGCCGCTCACAACCGTGCGTCTCGAGTTCCCGCCGGCCGACAAGATGGCGACGGACTGCTTTTCGGGCGAAACCAGAGCCACATCGGGGGCGCGCTGGCGATCGCGCAGCGCCTCGACGTCGCGTTCCGTCAGGGCCGGCCCCAGCACCGTGTTGTCCTGGACGACCTGGGTCGGCCCACTGCCGGCGATCTCTTCCACGGACCCGGGCAAAATGAATAGCAGGTTGGTGCCAATGCTGCCAAAAGCATCGGCGATGTAGGCTTCGACGCCGCGCCCGACCGACAACAGCGTGATCACTGCCGAAACGCCGATGATGATGCCCAGCATCGTCAGCGCCGAGCGCAGCTTGTTCGTGCGCAGGGCGCGGAGCGCCATCGTGAAGTCTTCACTTAACACAGGGCCGCGCAACACGATGATCTATCACTCCCACTACTTCAGTGATCAGTTGTCGGTGATCAGTCGTCAGTATCAGTTGCCAGTTATCGGTGTTCGGTGAGCGCGCCACGCATCACGGCCGTCCGACGCTTTCGCTACCCGGCTGCGGCCGGCGCCGGAACCGATTCGTCGCCGACCATCTGGCCGTCCAACAGGCGTATGATACGCCGCGTGTGCCCGGCGACGTTTGGATCGTGCGTGACGAACACGACGGTGATACCCTGCTCTGCGTTCAGCCGCTCGATAATGGCCATGATTTCACCGCCTGATTTCGAGTCAAGATTTCCCGTCGGCTCGTCCGCCAGGATGATCGACGGATCGTTAACCAGCGCCCGCGCGATGGCGACGCGCTGCTGCTCACCGCCCGACAGCTCGTTCGGCCGGTGTTTGACCCGGTCGCCCAGTCCCACCGCCTCGAGCGCGGCCTGTGCGCGGCTGCGCCGTTCCAGGCTGTGCGCGTAAATCAGCGGCAGTTCCACGTTTTCCAGCGCAGTCATGCGCGGCAGCAAATTGAACTGCTGAAACACGAAACCGATCTTGCGATTGCGGATGTCGGCCAGCGCGTTGTCGTTCAGCTTGTTCACATCCACGCCGTCGAGCCGATATACGCCCGACGTCGGCTGATCCAGGCAGCCGATCAGGTTCATCAGCGTCGATTTGCCGGAGCCGGACGGCCCCATAATCGACACCAGCTCCCCTCCGCGCACGGCCAGCGAAACGCCGCGCAGCGCATGCACCGCGACCTCGCCCATGCGGTACGTCTTCGTCAGGTTCTCGATTTCGATGACGGGCTGGTCAGATGACCGAACTCCCAATTTCAAACTCCAAACTTCAAAAGTGTCATTCCGAACGGAGTGAGGAATCCCTCGTCCGACTCAAACTCCCAACTTCAAACCCCAAACGACAAAAGTGTCATTCCGAACGGAGTGAGGAATCTCTCCTCCGAGCGGCAAGCGTAGCGCACTCGGGTAGAGATGCCTCGTCGTTCCTCCTCGGCATGACACGACGGGCGCCATCTCTATCCGCCAAACGGGAGGCGCAGGGTGCTCGGCACAATGATCAACACGTCGCCCGCACTCAACCCTTGCAGCACTTCGCTTTCGTTGTCATTCCGTAGGCCGGTGACGATCTCGATTTCCTCAATCTGGTCGCCTCGCTTCACGTTCACGTAAGAGCGGCCCGTGCTGCGATCGATGCGGATGAAGCGGTTGGGGATGACCAGCACGCCATCGCGTGTGTCGGTGATAATGTCGACGATGGCGCTCATGCCCGCGCGAATCGGCGCGGCGGTCGGATCGATGGCAACTGTCACGACGTACGACACCACGCCGGCGCTCTCGGTCGCCGTAGGCGCGATACGCTCGACCATACCCGTAATCGACGCACCCGGCAGCGCGTCGACCGAGATAGTCACGTTCTGCCCTTCGGCCAGGCGCCCCACATCGATCTCGTCCACACCCACGTCGATGTGAAAATCCGACAGGTCGGCAAGCACGATCGCCGGCTGCAAGCCGCCCGTCGCTGCCTGACCGGGCACGACGTTCACCTCAGAGACAACGCCGTCGAAGGGAGCAGTCAGAGTCGCGTTTGCCAGTCTGGCTCTGGCAAGCTCCAGGTTGATCTCGGCCTGCCGCAACTGAGCTTCGGCCAGCCGCAGCGCGCGATCGTCGTTCAGGAGCCGATCGAGCGCCGACTGCGACTGCGCCACCTGGGCGCGGGCTGCGGCGATCTGCTCTTCGGTCCCGCCGCGTGCAACCAACTCGTATTGCAGATCGGCGATCTCCGACTGGAGCACGGCCTGGGCGTACTGCGACTGCAGCAGGTCGCGTCTCAGCCCACCCACCGGCGCATCCTTGACCTGGTCCCACTGCAACTGCACCTGATACCGGGACTCATGTGCGACATCCGCCTGGCGCCGGGCGATGTCGACCTGGAGCGCATCGGGTTGAAGCAGCGCGCGCAGATTGGCCTGCGCGCTGGCCAGCGCCGCGCGCGCGGCGTCCACCTCCTCTTTGCGCGGCGACTTCACTTGATCGGTGGCAATCTGCTGCATGACCAGCGCCTGCTCGGCCTGGCGCACGGCGAGATCGAGTTCCGTCGCATCGAGACGGGCCAGCACGTCGCCCTCGCGCACCGCCTGCCCTTCCAAGACGGGAACCTGGCTCACCGTGCCCGGCGCGCCGAAATTCAGGGCGACCTGCGCTTTCGGGCTTACGCTGCCGCTGGCGCTGATCGACGCGACGAGCGGCTTCCTCTCCACGCGCACCGTGTCAGCTTCTTCCGGCGCGGCAGTACTTGGCGTGCCCGAACGCCAGACAGCAAAAAAGGCCACCGCCAGAATTGCGACGAGGCCGACGACGATCCATATCCAACGACGCATCCCCTACTCCTTGCTATGGCCTGGAGTTTGGCACGTGCCATATCTTGGGCCGGAATCGAGGCATCAGCCGGTGCTGACCGCCAGACATGTCCGACAAAAGCCTCGACTCCGGCGATTTGCCAAAGTCCAGTATGGTCCGAGGCAGGGGCGTGTTCCCATCCCCAAGGATCGCACAGTAGGGCGAGCCAACGCTCGCCCTACCCCGCACCAGGACCTGCATTTTTCACGCCGCAAACTGCGCCGGGCGCTCATTCGCGAGAGATTTCGCAAACATTCGGATTATACCGCCCACCATGGGCAGCGTCAATCACAGGCGGCCGGGTGATCGCTTACAAAGTGCGTGGCTCCGTTTGCGGCGCATGGTGCTTCGTGGTATATTATTGACCAATTCTTCACAAAATTGTGATTGTACCGAACTTAAGCCAAGGAGTGGGCGCCTATGGCATCCGGTGAAGTGCCCGACATCGTGGTTGGAAGGCTGCCGATTTATTTGCGCGCTTTGAGTCACATGGCAGCCGCCGGACAGGAAATCACCTCGTCTCACGAACTCGGCAAGAATCTGGGCATATCGTCGGCGCAGATCCGCAAGGATTTGTCACACTTCGGCGAGTTCGGCAAGCAGGGTACCGGCTACCGCATCAGTCACCTGCAAGAGCAGATCAAGCGCATTCTCAAAGTCGAGCGCGAGTGGGACGTCGCGCTCGTGGGAGTTGGCGATCTGGGGCACGCCGTCGCGCGCTATGCCGGATTCAAAAATCGCGGCTTTCACATCACGCTACTGTTCGACAACGATCCGGCAAAGATCGGCGCGCGCGTCGGCGATCTGGAGATCATCGATGCCGCGCTGCTCAAAGAAACGCTGATGGCGAAGGAGGTCAAAGTGGTGATGATCGCCGTGCCGGCGAGCGCCGCCCAGCAGGTCGCAGACACGTGTGCCGAAGCCGGCGTGAAAGCCATCCTCAATTACGCCCCCATCTCGCTGAAGGTGCCGGACGGCGTGAAAGTGCAACACCTCGATCCGGTCGCCTATTTGCAGCGCATGACGTACTACCTGTAACTGAGACTTACAGTCCGGGGATGGTGCGCCGGAGGCGGCTGTAGTCTTCCAGGGCTTTGGCTGCGCCGAGTGCGACGCACGCCATCGGCGCGTCGGCGACGTAGCTGGGCACGCTAGTCTCCTTGGTGACCAGGGCTTCGATTTTCCGCAGCAGCGCCCCGCCCCCGACCAGCGCCATGCCGCGATCGATAATGTCGCTGGACAGCTCGGGCGGCGTCCTCTCCAGCACGCTCTTGATGACGGCGATGATGGCTGCCAAAGGCTCCTGCACGGCCTCGGTCACTTCCGACGACGTGATGGCAATCGTGCGCGGCAGGCCCGCGACCATATCGCGCCCCTGCACTTCCATCGACAGTTCCTCTTCCAGCGCCAGCGCCGCTCCGATGCGAATCTTGATCTCCTCGGCCGTCGGCTCGCCGATGACGAGATTATATTTCCTACGAACGTAGGAGATGATGGCCTCGTCCATTCTCACTCCTCCGATCCGCACGGAGTTGGCGGCGACGATGCCATTCATCGACACGACGGCGGCCTCCGTCGTGCCGCCGCCGAAGTCGACGATCATATTGCCGGTGGGCGTCTCGACCGGCAGGCCGGCGCCCAGGGCGGCTGCAATCGGCTCGGGGATCAGGTGCACATCGCGAGGCGCACCCCCGGCCGCCACGCCGGCCTCGTGAACGGCGCGGCTTTCCACGCTCGTCACGCCGTAGGGGACGCTGATCATCAGGCGAGGCTTGAAGATGGACTTGAGGAAGCCACCGCGCGTGGCCTTGTCGATGAAATACCGCAGCATGGCCTCGGTCACGCGATAGTCGGCGATGACGCCATCACGCATGGGGCGCACGACGTCGATCAGATCCGGGGTACGGCCCAGCATCGCCCTGGCCTCTTCGCCGACGGCGAGGATCTTCTCCTGGTCCACCGACATGGCGACGACCGACGGTTCTTGAAGCACGATGCCGCGGCTGCGGACATGCACCAGCACGTTGACCGTGCCCAGGTCAACGCCAATCTCTTTCCGAAACATTCAGTCTCTCCGGCCGGAGCGTCTCACGCCCCGCCAGGCCCCTCGGCGGGCGGGCGCGTCTGCAATGGCACGCCGGGGCGCCGGCGGTGCTGGGCAACCCTGAGGCGCACTTGCGAGCGGCGCAGCGCAGCGAGCGCTGCGTCCAGATCGACGCCGGCCGGGCGCTCTTTGATCAACGCGTCAGCCCTTTCGCGCGCTTTTTCGGCGCGGGCCACGTCGATCTCGTCGGAATGCTCGGCCGCATCGGCCATCACAATGACCTTGTTGGGAAGCACCTCCATGATCCCGCCGCCAATCGCGAAAGCCTCCTCCTGGCCGCCTCGCCTGACGCGCAAAACCCCTTCCTTCAGGTAGGTGAGCAACGGCGTGTGGTTCGGCAGGATGCCAAGCTCGCCCTCCGAACCCGGCGCGATGACCATATCGACGTCCTCGGAGTAGACGCGGCGTTCCATGGTGACGATCTCAAGGTGAGTGGGCATATCGGCTCCAGTCGACTTTCAGCGTTGCGTATTCGCGCGCACGCGGACGGCGTCGCGCGCTAGATGCTCTCGCCGCGCCTGAGCTTCTCGGCATTGGCGACGACGTCGTCGATCGGCCCGCACATGTAGAACGCCTGCTCAGGAACGTCGTCGTGCTTGCCGTCCAGGATCTCTCGGAAGCCACGCACCGTCTCGCGCAGCGGCACATAGCGACCGTCGCGTCCGGTGAACTGCTGCGCGACGTAGAACGGCTGGGAGAAAAAGCGCTCGATCTTGCGCGCACGCGCCACGAGCAGCTTGTCATCCTCACTCAGCTCTTCAACGCCGAGGATGGCGATGATGTCCTGCAGATCTTTGTAGCGCTGGAGCACGCGCTGCACCTCGCGCGCCGTGGTGTAATGATCGGGGCCGACGATGTTCGGATCGAGGATGCGCGACGTCGAAGCCAGCGGATCGACGGCCGGGAAAATGCCTTTTTCGGCGATGGCGCGCTCGAGCGCGATCGTCGCGTCGAGGTGGGCAAATGTCGCCACCGGAGCGGGGTCGGAGTAGTCGTCGGCCGGAACGTAGACCGCCTGCATCGAAGTGATCGACCCACGCTTGGTCGAAGTGATGCGCTCCTGCAGCTCGCCCATTTCGTTGCCGAGCGTCGGCTGATAGCCGACGGCGCTGGGCAAGCGTCCCAACAGGGCGGACACTTCCGAGCCGGACATCGAGAAGCGGAAGATATTGTCGATGAACAGCAGGACGTCGCGGCCCTCGTCGCGGAAGTACTCGGCCATCGTCAGCCCGGTCAGCCCAACACGCAGGCGCACGCCGGCCGGCTCGTTCATCTGGCCGAACACCATTACCGTCCTGTCGATGACGCCCGATTCGATCATTTCTCTGTAAAGCTGTGTCCCCTCGCGCGTGCGCTCGCCGACGCCGGCAAACACGGAATAGCCGCCGTGCTCGGCGGCGATCGATCGGATCAGCTCCATGATAATGACGGTCTTGCCAACGCCCGCGCCGCCAAACACGCCGGTCTTGCCGCCTTTGGTGAACGGCGCGATCAGGTCGATGACTTTGATGCCGGTCTCGAACACTTCGGTGCGCGTCGACTGCTCCTCGAACGGCGGCGCCTTGCGGTGAATCGCATACTTCACCTGACTCTCGACCGGGCCTTTTCCGTCGACAGGCTGTCCCAGCACGTTGAAGATGCGGCCCAGCGTCACCTGGCCGACCGGGACGCTGATGGGTTGCCGGGTGTTGCGCACCGGGGCGCCGCGCGACAGGCCATCCGTGGTGCCCATGGCGACCGTTCGCACGCGGCTGTTGCCGAGCTGCTGCTGCACTTCCAGAATCAGGGTCTGGCTCCCGTCTCGGGGAATCTCGAGCGCGTAATATATCTCAGGCAGATCGCCTTCCGGGAATTCGACGTCGACCACGCCGCCTTGCACTTGCACGACCTTGCCCGTCATTCTATTCGTTGCCATCAAGTTATCCTCCCCTGAGTTCCTTGAGTTCCTTGAGTCTCCTTGCGGGAACTCAGGGAACTGAAGGAACTGGTGTACGAGCCAACGCCTGCTTGAGCGCTTCGGCGCCGCCGGCGATGTCGAGCAGCTCGCTCGTGATCGCCTGCTGGCGTGCCTTGTTGTAGGTCAGCGTCAGCTCGCCGACGAGGCCGAGCGCGCTGTCCGTGGCGTTGCGCATGGCGACCATGCGCGCCGAATGCTCGCTGGCCAGCGACTCGAGCACGGCCTGATAGACCTGCAAGCCGACGAAGCGCGGAATCACGACGTCGAGCAGTTCCTCGCGGCCAGGCTCGTAGATGTAGTCGCGCCGGGTCAGGCGCCCCGCTTGCGCGCCGGCTGTGTATTCGGCCATCACGCGCTCGCCCTCTTCGATCGACAACGGGAGCAGGCGCTTGATGGCCGGCTTCTGCTGCAGCGTGCTGATGAAGTCTGTGTAGGCTACGTAGACCTCGTCGATCTTCTCGGCGAGAAAATCGTCGACGACAATGCGGCCGATCGGCCCGATCTCCAGCGCCGTCGGCGCGGCGGACAGATTGGAAAACTCCGCGACGACATTCTGGCGCGCGCGGATCAACAGCTCGCGACCCTTGCGGCCGACGGCGACAATCTGGATCGGCGCCGTCTGGGCGCGGATGAACTCCATCGTCATGCGCACGACATTGAAGTTGTACGCGCCGGCCAGACCGCGATCGCCGGTGATGGCGATCAGGCCGACGGATCGCACGGGACGCGCGGCGAGGAGGGGATGGATGCTCGCTCCGGCCCCCGCCTGCAGCGCCAGGGAGGTCAGCACTTCCCAGGCCTGCTGCGCGTACGGCCGCGTCGCCAGCACTTGCGCCTGTGCTTTGCGCACCTTCGACGCCGAGACGGCTTCGAGCGCCCGCGTCACCTGGGCGATGTTCTTGACGCTGCGGATACGCCGTCGAATCTCTCGAATCGTTGCCATGGTCGCCTATTGCGTATCGCGTATCGCGTATCGCCTATCGCATATCGCGTATCGTCTGTCGCCTATCGCTCGTCGCCTATCACTTGTTACCCATCGCATGAGCGGCGACTCCCGGTTCACGCTTCACGCACCACGCACCACGCATCACGCTTCACGCTTCACGATTTACGCTCACGACCACGTCTTGCTGAACTCTTCGCACGCCGAGCGCAGCTTCGCGATCAGCGCGTCGCTCATCTTCTTCTCGCGCGCGATCTCTTCGCCGATTTGAGGGTGCTGCGTATCCATGAACTTGTGGAACGCGTTCTCCCATTCCCTGGCGCGATCCACCGGAACCTGATCGAGGAAGCCGTTCGTGCCCGCGAAGATGACCATGATCTGATTTTCGATAGGCATCGGCGCGTACTGCACCTGCTTGAGGATCTCGGTCAGGCGCTGTCCGCGATCCAGTTGCCGGCGGGTAGCAGCGTCCAGATCGGAGCCGAATTGGGCAAATGCAGCCAACTCGCGGAACTGGGCCATGTCGCCTTTAAGGCGGCCGGCGACCTGGCGCATCGCCCGAATCTGCGCGTCGCCTCCGACGCGCGACACGGAGATGCCGACGTTGATCGCCGGGCGAATGCCGGCGTTGAACAGATCCGTTTCGAGATATATCTGGCCATCGGTGATCGAGATCACGTTGGTGGGAATATACGCCGACACGTCGCCGAGCAGCGTCTCGATGATGGGCAGCGCCGTCAGCGAGCCGCCGCCGCGGGCCTGGCTCAGCCGGGCCGCGCGCTCGAGCAACCGCGAGTGGAGATAGAACACGTCGCCCGGATACGCCTCGCGCGCGGGCGGGCGGCGCATGAGCAGCGACACCTGGCGATACGCCCAGGCGTGCTTGCTCAGGTCGTCGTAGACGACCAGGGCATCTTTGATCAAATGGCCGCCGACCGTGACGCCCTCTTCCATCACTTCTTCACCCATCGCGCAGCCCGCATAGGGGGCGATGTACTGCAGCGCGGCCGGATCGGAGGCCGAGGCGTCGACGACGATCGTGTAATCCATCGCGCCGTATTTCTCGAGCGTGGCTACCGTGCGCGCCACCTGGGCCTCTTTCTGGCCAATGGCGACGTAGATGCATACCATGCTCTTGCCCTTCTGATTGATAATGGCGTCGATGCAAATCGCCGTCTTGCCCGTCTGCCGGTCGCCGATGATCAGCTCGCGCTGGCCGCGGCCGATCGGAATCATCGCGTCGATGGGCTTGATGCCCGTCTCGACCGACGTATCGACGTTCTGGCGCTCGATCACGCCCGGCGCGATGCGCTCGACGTTGCGATACTGGGTCGTAGCGATCGAGCCTTTGCCGTCGACCGGACGTCCCAGTGGGTCGACAACACGGCCGAGCAGCGCGCCGCCGACCGGCACGGAGATGATGCGCCCGGTGCGGCGCACCAACTGGCCTTCTTCGATGCCTGCATATTCGCCTAAGATGATGACGCCAAGCTGATCTTCTTCCAGATTGAACGCGATGCCTGCCGTGCCGTTCGCAAACTCGACCAGCTCGCTGGACTGCACACCTGACAGACCGGAGCACCGTGCAATCCCATCCCCTAACTCGGTCACTTCGCCAACGTCAACCGCCTCGACGGTCGGCGTGAAGGCTTCGATGCGGTCCTTCAGGCTGGCCGTGATGTCTCTGATAATGTCCGTCGGCTGAGTCGCCATGCGACCTCCTCATATTCGCTTCGAAATTGGGGGCTTGAATGACGCGCCCAAAATCGGGCGCCGTCTGGCCGGAATGTTAGAAACAGAAGGGAAAACGCAAACCGGGCTGAGAGTATACCAGATGTTGAAAGAATAGCAACCGAGACGGCGCATAATCGAGTGCCTGACATACAAATAGCCCAGAATCTGGGCCACGCTCAAGCATAATCATACCCGATATGACTTATCTTGTCCAGCGATTCACAAGCCGGAAATGCGCCCCTGGAAACTCATCGCTCGTCGGGGGTCCGCGATCCCCAACCGCCCGGCCGCCGGGTGACACACCCGACGGGAGCAGGCGCAAAAAACAGGCTAAGGCGCCGTGGCCGGGCGCTCCCGGACGAACAGCGCAAATAGCCCGGCGGCGGCTGCGCCGAGCAGCGCCGACAGCAAGGCCGCAGCCCCGAACCCCGCACCGGCAATCAACGCAGTGCCGGTCACCGCGCCAACCATCTTGCCCAGGCCGGCCATCATCACGCCCAGGGCCAGCATCGTGCCGCGCGCCTGCGGCACCTGCTCGCTGGCGATGGACAGCCCCGACACGACGCTGAACTCGAACCCCAGAAACGCGACGCTCATCGCCGCCAATCCAAGCCACAGCGCCAACGGCCCGAATATCACAAGCATGCCGTAACCCATCAACAAAATGATCAGGCCGCCCGTCACGCCGCGTTTCTTTCCGATGCGATCGAGAAACAGGCTGCTGCCGGCCGACGCGGCGATCTCGAACACGCCGAACAGCGTCTGCGTCATGCCGCGCTGCTGCGCCGACAGCCCGAACTGCGTCTCGAACCACGAGGCATAGCCGACCTGGACGTTTTCAAACGACAGGAAGACCAGGAGCCACACCAGCAAAAATGCGATGGCGCTGCGGTTCCGAAAGATGGACGCGATGCGGAACGCCCCCGCCTGCGCCCGTAACCGGGCCGGTGT
>DASSFZ010000115.1:0-10419 GCA_035693785.1 Anaerolineae bacterium
GGCAGGCTCTTGGCATACGAGACCGTGTCGTTGGGGATGAACGGCTCGCTGACGTAGACCTGGATCACCTTCTCCTTCACATCCGGGAAGTCTGCCTCCACGCTGCCGCGCGCATCGACGAACGTCGCGCCTGCATCACACTGCCCCTGATACACGCCGCGCACGACGGCGGTGTGGCCAC
The DNA here is from genome assembly GCA_035693785.1 of Anaerolineae bacterium. Lineage (GTDB taxonomy): Bacteria > Chloroflexota > Anaerolineae > Fen-1058 > Fen-1058 > DASSFZ01. The sequence continues at coordinate 182 of DASSFZ010000115.1, forward strand.
CCAGGAATTCACCGCCATCGAGCGTCGCCTGATCGACACCCTGGTCCTTCAAGTAACCCAGCGGCGTCACGTAGCCGGAGGTGGACAACTGATCGGTCCAGCACAGCTTCTTGCCGCTCAAGTCCGCGACCGACGCAATGCCGGAGTCAGCGCGGGCGATGATCTGGAAACCGTAGTGGTCGCTGCCGAAGCGCACCGTCGACAACGCCACGTCGGCGTAGCCCTTCGTATTCGCCACGACGTACGAGAATGGCGCCAGCCAGCCCACGTGCGCCTGGCCTGCGCCCATCGCCTCCACCACCGCCGCGTACGACGTGGCGACGTTGGCCTTGACGGTGAGGCCGGTCCTGTCACTGATCATCTTGGCGATCTCTTCGCCGCTGGCGAGGATCTCCGGCGTATCGCCCGACGGCACGAAGGACATGACGATCGGGTTGTCGGAGGATCCCAGCGCCGGTCCGCCACATGCCGCCAGTATGATCGAAACGACGGCCATCAAACTGAACAACGTGTAGATCGAACGTCGGGTAGGCATCTTCTTCTCTTCTCCTTTTGAATGGAATCGTGCCAAAGATGAGACGTAACTACCCGTTGCGGGGTAACAACCTGCGTCGAGAAGCATCACCTCCTCTCATCCTATCACGGCGCAAAGAATGGGTTCGCAGTTGGAGAGCAAGACACATGGTACAACAAGTCTTGCCGGATGACAAGCCGGACGAGGATAAGATGACCCAATGTTACGGCTCATCGATCGTGATGTTGTGCGGATCGACCCTGTCATTGATCTGGGTGATCTCCACGTCTTCGTGGATCAACCCTGCCCAGAAGTTCAGCGGATTGCGCTCCGGTTGGTCGGTGATGCGAATGCCGCCCGTGATCGTGGCACGGGCGCCGGACGGAAGATAGTAATACTTCTGGCCGTCGATCTCCTCGACGGCGAGGTCTTCCGGCCGGCCGACGGCCCAGCGGAAGGGGTAGTCGCGCAGGCTGGTATCGAAGTCGATGCTCACACGCCACGCGCCCGACTCCTCGGCGAATCCCGGCACGTTGAAGTTCTGATCGAGATCGTAGACGTAGCCCGGCGGCGGGCCGCTGGTGCGAATGGGGACTGTGCCGTAGTTCTCGACCGTCAGCGTGAAGTAGAGGGTTTCTCCGATCAGGAGCGAGCGCGCCGAGAAATTCACCTCGCCGTCAACGATCTCGGCGCGCGGCACGCCCCCGTCGACGATGGTCAGCGTGCCGGTCACGATCGCCACCTGCCCGACGGTATCCTCGGCGCGCGCCGTGACGACGTAGTCGCCATCCGGCGGGGGATCGGCGCCCAGATCGACGCCGGCGTCGTAGTCGAACTTGTGAAGGCCGGCTTCGCCGGGCTTGCGCGCTTCGCCTGTCGAGGGGTTCTCGGGCATCGGGTACGGTGTGCAGTCCAGGTCGGATTGACCCTCGGGCGGGAACGTCGAGCCGGCGCAAAGAGCGTTCTGCAGCGTGACGTATAACGATGCGGGCTTGTTGAGGCTGACGTTGATCGTCGTCCGATCCGAAATGCCGTCGCGATTCGGTGTGAATGCAGGCGGGTCAACGCTAAAGCCACTGATCTGCGGCGCGGTCGATTCGCCGCCCGAGATCGCCAGCCGTCCGTCGACGGCTTGCGTCTGTCCTGCCTCGTCGGACGCTTCGACGATCCAGCGATATTCGCCATCCGGCAGCAAGCGGCCGTCGATCACGCCGCTGAACTGCACATCATATTCGCCCGCCGAACGGGGCCGGGCATCCCGGAAAGTGTAGCGGTCGCCGCCGCTCGACTCGAGCCAGATCGATACGGTGGCATTGCGACCGAGATCGTAGCTGATATGGGTCACGTCCGAATCGCCGTCGGCGTTCGGCGAGATGGTCTCCGGCGAGAAGGACACGTTCGAAAGCAGCTCGCGCGGGCCGCACGCCGGCAGCAGTGCCAGCACGACCAGAGCGACGGCGTGGCCCGCCAGAATTCGCAAGGACATCAATGGATCCTCTCGGCCTGACGAATGTGGGGCTTCCCGGCGCGCAGTCTAATCGACGTAAGGGAGAGTGTCAAGCACGCGCGTCCTGGGTGCGAAGTCATGTAGACCTGGCAGGTCTTCGAGACCTGCCAGGTCTGCCGGGGGATTGCAGTTGCACGCAAATCGCATACAATGCGGGCACCATGCAACCCGCGAGAGACACGTGCGCACGTACGAGCAGGCGCTCACCTATTTGAACTCATTCGTCAACTACGAACGGCAGCGCACAGCGCCGTACTCCGCCGAGACGCTCAACCTCGACCGCGTGCGCGCGCTGCTCGAGCGGCTGGGTAACCCGCAGCATGCCTACCCGACGATCCACATCGCCGGCACGAAAGGCAAAGGCTCTACCGCCGCGATGATAGATTCGATCCTGCACGCGGCGGGATACCGAACGGGGCTGTACACATCGCCGCACTTGCACACGTTCCGCGAGCGGATGCGCGTGAGCGGTGAGCCGATTTCGCGCGAGTCGCTCGCCGCACTGGTGGACGAGGTCGAGCCGCACGTCGCCGGCGTCGCGGGCGTCACCTGGTTCGAGATCGTCACCGCGCTCGGCTTCCTGCACTTCGCCCGGTCGGCGATCGACGCCGGCGTGATCGAAGTCGGGTTGGGCGGCCGCTTCGACGCGACGAACGTCATCACTCCGCTCGTAGCAGTCATCACGTCTCTAAGCATGGACCACATGGCTTGGCTGGGCGACACGCTCGAGCAGATCGCATGCGAGAAGGCTGGCATCATCAAGCCGGGCGTGCCGGTCGTCAGCGCGCCGCAGAAGCCGGAGGCACTGGCCGTGCTGGAACGAATCGCGGCGGAGAGACGCGCGCCGCTGATCGTTGTCGGGAGGGATGTCAGGGTAGAGCGCGGAGCGTGGGGACTTGACGGTCAAGAGTTCACCGTGGAAGCGTCAAGCGACTTGATGCGTGGCCTTTCCGGCCCGCCGTTTCTGGCGAAGACTGCGTTTCACATTCCATTGCCGGGCGCGCACCAGGTCGTCAACGCGGCAGTGGCGGTTACCGCCGTCGCGGTGGTGAGTCTCAGTAGATCCGAATTCGGAAGCAGAGCGGGCTCCCATGCCCGCGAATCGGCGGCATGGGAGCCGCCTCCGCTAGCCATATGGGATCGACCGAGTCCGGAGGTGTCACCGATTGACACGGCGGCTGTCCAGACAGGGCTGAGGAACATGCATTGGCCGGGACGTTTCGAGATCGCGCGGCGCGAGCCGCCCCTGATCTTCGACGGCGCGCACAACGCCGACTCTGCGCAAAAGCTGGCCTCGACGCTAGAAGAGTGTTTTCCAGGCCAGCGATGGACGCTGATCTTCGGCTCGTCGTCCGACAAGGACATCGCAGGCATGCTCGATGCACTGCTGCCGCTGGCCGAACGGACCATCGTGACACGCGCGAGAACGTCGCGCGCCGCCGATGTCGAGTCGATCGCGCAAATGGTCGCCGACCGCCGGCACCCAGTCGAGATCGCGTCGAGCGTGCACGACGCCGTGCAGGGAGCCATCACGCTCGGAGAGCCGGCTGTCGTCACCGGCTCATTGTACATCGTCGCCGAGGCGCGTGAAGCATGGCTCGCGCACGCCCGGCTGCCGATGCCCGATCGGGACGCCGGGTGAGTTGGCATCCCTGAAGCTTTTGAGTTAGAATCGCATAGGCTCCATAGCAACGCGGAGAGTGTTTGTGTCGAGACAGTACAGCGATAGCAACCAGGCTTCATTCGGATTCGGCGATTTGTACCCGCCTGCCTTGAGCGATCTGATTCAGTCGCCCCAGGCGCACGCTCGTCACGGGCTGATCGAGCTGCCTTTGCTGCCCATTCGCGACACGGTGCTTTATCCGCGCCTGGTGTCGCCGCTGTTCGTCGGGCGCGATCGATCGGTGAAGGCGATCGAGGCCGCGCAGGTGGAAGGCAAGAACTTGATCGTCGCCGCGCAGCGGGACCCGGAAGTAGAGGAGCCGCGCCCGGAGGAGCTATATGCGATCGGCTGCAGCGCTCTGATCATCCGCACGCTGCGCATGCCCGATGGCACGACCAGCGTATTGACGCAAGGGCAGTATCGCGCGCAGATTGTCGAGTTCGTGCAGACGGAGCCGTATTTCCGCGTGAAGGCGCGGCTGATCGAAGAATCCGTTGAAAAGTCGGCCTCGACCGAGGCGCTCATGCGCGCCGTGCTGGCCTTGCTCGAGAAGGTCGTCAACCTCAACCGCAGCCTGCCTGAAGACGCCTACGTGTACGCGATGAACATCGAAGAGCCGGGCTGGCTGGCCGACCTGGTCGCGTCGACGATCGACATCGACCTCGCCGAGCGCCAGCAAATCCTGGAGATCTTCAGCCCGGCCGCGCGCCTGCAGGCCCTGTCGATCCGCCTCGCCAAGAAGCTCGACGTGCTGGAGCTAGAGGATCAGATCCACACGCGCGTGCAGCGAGAGGTGGATCGATCGCAGCGCGAGGCATACCTGCGTGAACAAATGCGAGCGATTCAGTCGGAGCTAGGCGAAGGCGACCTGCAGGCTCAGGAGATCGCGGAGCTGCGCGACAAAGTCAGCGCGAAGAACATGCCCGACGAGGTGCGCGCCAAAGCGAGCAAGGAGCTGGATCGCCTTCAGCAAATGCCGCCGATGGCGCCCGAGGTCGGCATCATCCGCACCTACCTCGACTGGATCATCGACCTGCCGTGGTCGGAGACGACGACGGACGACCTGGACGTGGCGCACGCGGGTGAAGTGCTCGACCAGCGCCACTATGGCCTGCCGAAAGCGAAAGAACGCATCCTGGAGTACATCGCCGTGCGCCGCCTGGCCGCCGACAAGCAGCGTGTGCGCAGCCCGATTCTGTGTTTCGTTGGACCACCCGGCACCGGAAAGACCTCGCTCGGCAGATCGATCGCCGAGGCGCTCGGCCGCAAGTTCGTGCGCGTGAGCCTGGGCGGCATCCACGACGAAGCGGAGATACGAGGCCACCGCCGCACGTACATCGGCGCGCTGCCGGGGCGCATCATCCAGACGATGCGCCGGGCCGAAACGATCAATCCCTTGTTCATGCTCGACGAGATCGACAAGCTCGGCGCCGACTATCGCGGCGACCCGTCCGCGGCGCTGCTGGAAGCGCTCGACCCGGAGCAGAACCACGCTTTCAGCGATCACTATCTCGACGTGCCCTACGATCTGTCGAAGGTGATGTTCGTCACGACAGCCAACATCCTGGACACCGTCCCGCCTGCGCTACGCGACCGGATGGAGGTCATCGAGTTCCCGGGCTACATCGAGGACGAGAAGCTGATGATTGCCCGGAAATTCATCATTCCGAAGCAGTTGGAAGAGCACAGCCTGGAGCCGGAGCAGCTCCACATCTCCGACGACGCGATTCGCTGTATCGTGCGCGAATACACCTACGAAGCCGGGGTGCGAAACCTGGAGCGCGAGATCGCCAACATTTGCCGCAAGACGGCGCGGAAGATGGCCGAGTCGAAACCGCACCGCCGCCGCGTGGCGTCCGAATCCGTGTACCGTTACCTGGGGCCGCCGCGCTACGTCTTCGGCCTGGCCGAGGAAAAAGACCAGATCGGTGTGGCGACGGGCGTGGCGTGGACGGAGTCCGGCGGCGACGTGATGCCGGTCGAAGTGACGCTGATGCAGGGCAAGGGCGCGCTGCTGCTCACCGGCCAGCTCGGCGAGATCATGCAGGAATCGGCGCAGGCCGCCGTGTCGTACACCCGCTCGCGCGCCAGGGAGTTCGGCATCGATCGAGCGGCGTTCGAGAAGACCGACATTCACATCCACGTGCCGGAAGGCGCGATCCACAAAGATGGGCCTTCGGCAGGCATTACGATGGCCACCGCGCTGATCTCCGCCTTCACGCGCCGCCCGGTGCGGCGCGAGGTGGGCATGACCGGCGAGATCACGCTGCGCGGCCGCGTCCTATCCATCGGCGGGCTGCGCGAGAAGACGATGGCCGCGCACCGCGCCGGCCTGAAGACGATGATCGTTCCGAAGAAGAACAAGAAGGACCTCGTCGAAATCCCCAAGAAGGTCCAGCGCGACCTGACCTTTCACTTCGTCGAATCGATGGACGAAGTGTTGTCCGTGGCGCTGCGGAAATCGGCGAAACGGAAAGCGCCCGACGCGCCGCTTCGCCGCAGCCGCTCCACGGCGCGACCGCGCGCGTCTTCGAAGCGACCGTCCGCGCATCGGTAACTCCCGCCCCGCTTCACCGAGAAGCGGCATCGTGCGCAAATTGGGCAGCCCCCTGGTTTCTCGGAGAGGCCAGGGGGCTTCGCGCCTTGACGGTGGGCGTTGGCAACGATATACTGTGCACGTGACGATCGATACAAACCACAGTCTGCCCGCCTATCCGCAACAATCTCTGCGGCAATTTCGCCGCCTGCTCGCTTTCGTGCGGCCCTACCGCGCGCGCCTGGCGATCGCGTTGGGCGCGATCGTCGTGAGCAGCCTGCTCGGGCTGGCCGGGCCGTACATGATCCAGTACCTCGTCAACGCGATCATTCCCGGCGGCGATCCGAGCGTTCTGAATGCGGTCGCGCTTATTCTGATCGGGATCTTCGCCCTGCAGAGTGTGTTCTACTTCGTGCGCGGTTATCTGCTGGCCTACGTTGGCGAGCGGGTGATGGTCGACATGCGGTTGGCGTTGTACGAGCATTTGCAGAGCCTGTCACAGAGCTTCTTCACCGAACGGCGCATTGGCGAGCTGGTGTCGCGATTGACCAACGACGTCGCCACCGTGCGCGCCGTGGTCACGAGCGACATCGCCACTGCCTTATCGCAGACGCTGACGTTCGTCGGCGCGCTGGCGCTGATCATCGTGATCAGTTGGCAACTGACGCTATTCATGCTGGCGCTGATCCCGCCGGTCGTTCTGCTGGCGATCCTGTTCGGGCGGCGGCTGCGCAAGCTCTCGTCCGCCGTACAGGACGAGCTGGCCAGCGCGACGACAGTGCTCGAGGAATCGATCGGCGGCGTGCGCGTCGTCCAATCGTTCACGCGCGAGCAGTACGAGATCGGCCGCTTCCGAAAGAGTATCGAAGCGACTTTCGCGCTGGCGATGAAGCGCATGCGCCTCTCGTCGACTTTCGGCCCGCTGATCACCTTTCTGGCATTCTCCGCAATCGTCGCCATCCTGTGGTTCGGCGGCCGGCAGGTGTTGGCCGGCGACCTGACGACCGGGCAGCTCGTCACGTTCCTGATCCTGACGATGACGCTCGCCGGCTCGATCGGGCAGTTCAGCGGGCTTTGGGCGGGTGTACAGGAGGCGCTCGGCGCGACGCAGCGGCTGTTCGAGATTCTCGACATCCGGTCCGACGTCGTCGAGCTGCCAGATGCAGCCACATTGATGCGCGCCGAAGGTCGCATCACGTTCCAGGACGTCTCATTCGCCTACCGGCCAGCGCGCGCCGACGACACGGCGCCAGCCGTCCTCGACGGCGTGTCGATCGACGTGCGGCCAGGTGAAACCCTGGCGCTCGTCGGGCCAAGCGGCGCGGGCAAATCGACGCTCGCCAGCCTGATCCCGCGCTTCTACGATCCGACGCGGGGCCGCATCCTGATCGACGGCGTTGACATCCGCACGCTGACGCTCAAGAGCCTTCGGGGGCAGATCGGCGTGGTGCCGCAAGAGACGCTGTTGTTCGGCGGTGCGGTGCGAGAGAACATCCTGTACGGAAGGCTCGATGCGAGCGAGGCGGAGATGATCGCCGCCGCGCAGGCGGCCAATGCGCACGATTTCATCATGCACCTGCCGCAGGGCTACGACACGGTCGTTGGCGAGCGCGGCGTGAAATTGAGCGGCGGCCAGCGGCAGCGCATCGCCATCGCGCGCGCGATCCTCAAAGATCCGCGCATCCTGCTGCTCGACGAAGCGACCTCTTCGCTGGACAGCGAGAGTGAGGGATTGGTGCAGGAAGCGCTGGAACGGCTGATGAGGGGACGGACGAGCATCGTCATCGCGCACCGGCTGAGCACGGTGCAGAACGCGCACCGCATCGCCGTGCTCGACGCGGGCCGGCTCGTCGAACTGGGCACGCACGACGAGCTGCTGGCGCGCAATGGCCTGTACGCGCGGCTGTACCGGCTGCAGTTCAGGCAGGACGACTCGCGCCCCACCCCAGTGTCCGAGCCGAGGCCGGAGCCGGCGCTCGCCCGTCGGCGCGCTCGGCTGGGAATTCTGGGGCAGCTCGCGGGCCAGTCGTAGATCAACGCGAAGACGCGCACAGTGCTAAGATAGATCCAGTTTCATAGTAGGTTGAGACGAATTTCATGTCGGTTACGAGGCGAACTTGAGCACCTATTCGACACAACAGGAAGCGGTTGGCAGCCTGGAAACGCTGGCCGAGCTGAGAACTACGCTGAACAGGGTGATGGCGCTGGAGAGCCACACCAGCCTGGACAACGGCGGGTACGAGTTTCGAGGGCGGTTGACGGTGGACTCCGGCGAGGCGTTCGATCACATCTACGATCGGTTTACGGCGCTGGGCTACACGCCGGTGCTCTTTCGGCACGACGGGCACGAAGTCGTCGTGGCGCAGCGCGGCGTTGTCAAGCCGAAGGCGGCGAACCCACGCACAAACGTCATTCTGCTGATTCTGACCATCATCAGCACACTGTTCGTCGGCGCCGTCCTCTACGCGCCGTCGCCGGACCTGCAGCAGCAGTTACTTGTGGACCCGCTCTCGATTTTCACTGGAAACGCCTCCCTGCTCCTCAATGGTCTCCCCTATGCTCTGACGCTCCTGGGCATTCTGGGCATTCACGAGATGGGTCACTACTTCTTTGCCCGCAAGCATAAAGCGGCCGTCACGCTGCCCTACTTCATCCCGATGCCGCTGGGACTCGGCACAATGGGCGCGGTGATCCTGCTGCGCTCGCCGATCAAGAATCGCCGCCAGTTGTTCGACATCGGCGTAGCCGGGCCACTCGCCGGGCTGGCCGTGGCCATTCCCCTTCTGCTCGTGGGACTTGCAACCTCGCCGGTCGAGTTCGTCAGCCAACCGGTACCGGGCTACCAGGAAGGCAATTCGATTCTATACCTTCTCCTCAAGTACCTCGTGCACGGCCAGATCCTGCCGAGCAACGGCTACGATGTCATATTGAACGCGATCGCCTTCCCCGCCTGGTTCGGGCTGTTCATCACGTCGCTCAACCTGTTGCCGATCGGGTCGCTCGACGGAGGGCACGTGATGTACGCGATGTACGGCCGCCGGCAGTGGCGGATCGCCCGCGCGGCGTGGATGATCATGCTGATCGCCGGCGGCGCGATGCTGCTGCTGCGCACCGAGCTGGGGCTTAACGTATGGCTGCTGTGGGCCATCCTGGTGCAGATGTTCGGCGTGATGCACCCGCCGCCGCTCGACGACATCACACCGCTGGATGCGCGCCGCCGCGCGCTCGGCATCTTCACGATGATTCTGTTCTTGTTGCTGATCGTGCCGATTCCGTTCAGTTAATGACGGAGGACGAATGACCAGGGACGAGGGACGAGCGCTTCGGTCGCTCGTCCTTCGTCGTTGGTCATAGAAACGGGTTGAATCGCCTCTCAGCGCCGATCGTCGTCGGCGGGCCGTGGCCGGAATAGACCACGACGTCGTCAGGAAGCGTGAGCAACTGGTCCCGAATGCTGGCGATGAGCGTGTCGAAGTCGCCGCCCGGGAAATCTGTCCGGCCGATGGCACCTTGAAACAGCACGTCCCCATCGAAGACGGCTTTTTCACTCTCGACGTAGAACACGACGTGCCCGGGCGTATGGCCGGGCGTGAAGCGCGTCTCGAAGCGCAGCGTGCCGACTTCGAGCACCTGGCCGTGCTCGAGAGATCGGTCGGGATCGGGGGCGGGGCGCATGGGGAGGCCCCACGCGCGCGCGCCGCCGTCCTCTCTCAACAGCGGCAGGTCGAGCGGGTGCATCGCGACTGGCGCTTTCGTCGCATCGACGACGTCGGCGAGCGCGCCGATGTGATCGAAGTGCGCGTGCGTGAGCAGGATCAACTTGACCGAAGCCTGGAAGGAATCGACGGCGGCGAGAATCGAGGAAGCGTTCCAGCCCGGATCGACGATAACGGCCTGGCGCGTGGTTTCACAGACGACGACGTAGCAGTTGGTCTGAACCGGCCCGACGGTGAGCGCGTGGGTGATCATGACGAGCGCGGGTCGGCCGCGCCGTCGTCCGCCTGGCGCGTTTCTTCAA
>DASSFZ010000116.1:0-4152 GCA_035693785.1 Anaerolineae bacterium
CCGGCGCAGCAGGCAGCGCCGGCAGGAAAGCGGCGAGCGCGCGGTAGCCTTCCTGCTCCATCAGGTGCAATGCAGGCACGTCGGGCGTGAAGTATTCGCTCAACATCGATTCGACCACAGGCCGCAGCTCCGCCGGCGCATCGGCGACGACGACCAACACCCCCTCGCCGACCGGCGCCTTGCGGACGAGCAGCACGCGGCCCGGCAGGCGGGCGAGCAATCGATCGGCGAACCCCTCGAGCGTCGGTTTGGGGGCAACGACCTCGATCGCTTCCTCGACCATCTCGGGCGCGGCCGGCGCCAGCGCTAGCTCCACCTCGACCGGCTTCTTCAGCATCGCGTCGATTTCTTTCAACAGCGACTGGCCGGTGTCCTCGAACCGGATGGCGGCCGGCGCTTCTTCGGCGCCGAACACACCGGCGAAGACGCTGCGCTTGGCCGCCAGCGTGTCGAGCATGCGCTCCTCAATCGTGTCCTTGGCGACGAGGTTGATGACGTGGACGGAATGTGGCTGCCCATGGCGGTGTGCGCGGGCGATGCGCTGCGCGAGGACGGCGGGGTTCCAGGGCAGGTCCAGGTTGACGACCAGGCTGGCGGCCTGCAGGTTCAGGCCGACGCCGCCCGCGTCGGTCGAGAGGAAGACGCGGCAGTCGCGGTCTTCGAAGAAGCGCTCGACGAGCGCGCCGCGCTTGGGCGAAGGCACGGCGCCCGTGAGTTTGACGTAGTCCACGCCGACACGCCGGATCACAGGCTCGGTGAGCGCAAGCATATCCGCCCACTGGCTGAAGACGATCGCCTTGTGCCCGTTGCTCGCGATCTGATCGGCCAGGATTTCGCCCAGCTCGGTCAGCTTGGGCGCCGTCCTCTCGCGGTCTTTGACGGGAATTGCCTTGTCGTGCAGCGCGAGCGCGTTGCAGATCAGGCGCATCTTGATCAGGCACATCAACAGGATTTCGCGCTCTTTGGGCGTCAGCGGACGGCGCTGTGCCTTGGCGACCAGCTTCGCGACGCTCTCTTTGAACTCGTCGTAGGCTTTCCACTGCGGATCGGTCATCTCGACGAAGAAGTTGTTGTCGACTCGCTCGGGCAGGTCCTTCAACACCTCTTCGCGGACGCGCCGCATCACGTAGGGCGCGATCGTCGTGCGCAGTTCGTCGAGGTTCTTGTAGCCCAACACCTTGAAGGTGCCGCCCGGGCGCTCCTCCAGCTCGAAGAAGCGATCGTTGAATTGCCACAGCGGGCCGAGGATGCGCGGATCGAGGAACTGGAAGATGCTGTACAGCTCGTCGAGGCGGTTCTCCAGCGGCGTGCCGGTGAGCACGAAAGCGTAGCGGCTGCGCAATTGCTTGACCATTGCCGCCGTCTTGGCGCGCCAGTTCTTGATGCGCTGCGCCTCGTCCAGGACGATCAGGTCGGGCCGCAGTTGATCCAGGTCTTTCAGATCGCGCCGCACGATCTCGTAGTTGATGATCTTGAAAAACGACGGCTCGCGATACAGATCGCGCCGGGCGTTCAGGCCGCCCTCGACGACGGTGACCGGCAGCGAGGTGAAGCGGCGGATCTCGCGCGCCCACTGATGTTTGAGCGAGGCCGGGCAGATGACGAGCGCGCGCTCGATGCCGCGCAGCTCTTTGAGCAGCGCCGAGGCGGTAATCGCTTGCACGGTGTTGTGACACAGCAGCCCACCAGCGACGAAATTGTGGCGCCCTTCAACCTCAAAGTCGTACACCCAGCCACCGTATTCCACATCGCGGATCTCGACGATGCGGCAGTAGAAGACCTCCCGTTCGATCAGCCTCGACAGATGATCGCGGGTGCCTTGTAGCGCGTCGTGGTCGAGGGCTGCGTACGCTGCCAGGGTGGAGACCGTCCACTTCGAGGTCGGGAGCCGGCGATAGTCCGCCTCGGCCTCGCCTGTCAGAATGCGATCGAGAGCATCAATCACCGCATGGGCACTGGGCCTCGAGAGTTCCTGGCTGCCAGCGAAGTAGACAGGTCCAACGCCGAAGTGACGATAGGGCAATCCGGCTGTGTCGGCCATACCGGTCAGCAGGTCTGAAGCAGGAATGCCTTCCACGTTGGTATTCGCCGGCGTCGCACAGATGACTTCCAGTTTGTGCTGCTTGGCGTCGTCGGCGAAACCGATTTCGCTCAGAAAGAGTCGTGCGGCGTTGCCTCCTAGCGTGCCGATGTAGTAGGTGCGCAAAATACCCGATCCGTTTGTTGCCCGCTTCTGCTTGACGGTGATCCGAAGCCAGATGCCGAAACGGCGCAGCAGGCAACTCAACTGTTGCATTAGCCATTCAGAGGCAGAAGAGATTTCCACGAGACGCATCGTCGTAGAGACCGAGCCTTCGGCAGAGAAATACTCGCGCAGGAAGGCGCGTGCCGTTTCGATCCCGCTGGACATGATGAGATCAGGTACGCGCTTACCGGCCGACTTTTGTCCCCACGGATAGCCTCGCACCTGGAGAAACCGCTGATAGGCGCGGCTGACTATAGTGAGATAGGCAACCCGGCCGGCTGGCTGGCTGATGCCCAAACTGTTCATGGGAATGCCAGACTTCTCTCCGAAGCGCTGCGCGGCCCGGCGCAGCATTTCCAGCCGCGCGACATCCTTCTGGTAAATGCGAACGGTTCCCCGTTCGGCGAGTTCATAGCCTTCCGCAATCTGCCAGGCCAGCAGTGTCACGAGGTTGGGATCGGCTTCTGGGCCGTCCCAGTTCAGCCGGGCCGGCACGCAGACGATGTCGCCGACCTCCAGTTGGTTATCCCATCGATCTCGGGCAAGTAGCTCGTGTCGCCGGGTGATCACGATTTGGCTCCCGTCGCTGAGACGGATCAATCGCATCGGTTCGGCGACGTGCTGCCGGTAAAGCCGCGCGATTCGAGCCGGCACAATCTGTTCAGTCTGCTCGCCAAAAGTCAGCGCATTCGTCCACAGTGGCTCGCACGGTTCAGCCCATTCGCCCTCGCCATCAAACACGGATGGCCCAGCGAACTGTTCCCAAACCTCTTCAGCGCGGTGAAGCGCGCCGTTGACGAACAGAGGTGTATCCCGACCAACACACTTGCCAAGGCCCATGTCGTCGGCGAGCATCGCTCGGCGGCCGAAGGCCAGGTGCATTGCGCCTTCTTCCTGGTACGGGTACAGCCGGGTCGACAGCACGCCGAGCGATCGGTTGCCGCGCTGTACCTGGTCGACGAACCACGCCTTCTGCTGCTCGACCGCCTCGCGGTCTTGCAGCAGATCAAGGTGCTCGCGCACGGCCTGATCGACGCGCACCAATGAGCGCTCACGCGGCGGCAGGCTTTCCAGGTCGGCCAGCAGGCGCGGCAGGGATTGCAGCGGCGCGCCGATCAATACGCCGGTCGGATCGAAATTGCGATTCAACAACTCGCGGACGGCCGGGTTCTTCGGGATCGGCTGCCCGACGCGCACAGTGATGTCGACGCCGTAGTGAAGATAAATCTGGGTTCCGGCGGGACGCTTGCGCGCCAGCGTCTCCAGCCGATCACCCTGCTCCTTCTTGAGGTAGAGCAGCACACCTTCGATGTGCTTGCACGTGCCGATCAGGTTCGTCTTGTAGTCCGGGCAGGTGCAGGTATTGTGCAGCTCTGCCAGCGAGCGGATTTCGACGTGGTAGGCGCGCCCGGACGTCGACGTCACTTCGAAGAGGCTGAAGACGGGATGGTTGCCTTTGTTTCTGACTTTGGCGATCTCTTCCAGCGCGCGCTGGCGACGACGCTCGATCTGTTTCTGGATGTCGGTGGGCATGCGCGACCTCCTGCAGGCAATCGGTTGTCACCCTTGCGAAGGTTCATATGCGCGTCGACCGGCGTGCCTGAAACCTTCGCAAGGGTTGACCTGACTCCTTGCCAGTTGTGATTATTCGGATGGGGCGACGAGGCTGTGCTTACGCTTGATTATACGCCAGGCCCGCGAATATGTCACCTTTTTCAGAAGCCGCAATAACCCCGACTCACCGCAGGAAGATAGACAAAGTAATCAGACTGCAACTGGAGCGCGCCGACCACACCGCTCTGAACGGACAGGCTCGCCGATCGTCTCACGTCGTGCCGCCCGGTCGGCCACGGCGCGGTTTCGGCATTCCACCTCGCCGGCGTGCGCCAGGCGTAGACGACACCACC
>DASSFZ010000117.1:0-3350 GCA_035693785.1 Anaerolineae bacterium
CAGACGATTCAAGACATACCCCCGATAGACTAGTTCTTCCCCTATCGCTGCCAGCAGCCATATTCCAATCAAGAGGAACAGGAAGTAAAAGGCATTGCCCCGAAGCAGAACGAATTCGGCGACTTGAGGCTGCGTCTCACCTGTCAAGCGCAGTAGAAAAGGCGAGATTGCTTTTTCACTGAGGCACACACCTGCCACGGCAATTCCGCCGCCGATAAGAACGACTTTGGGCCAGCTTGGGGGACGATGAAAGCCTATTTCCTTCCAGCTCTTACGACGCAACCAAAGCGATAGCCATCCTACAAGGAGGAGGGGAATAATCGTCCTTGATACCTGTACAAGTGCCAGGACCAGTGGGAAAAAAGCTACTGCCAATATCTCCACAACGATGATCAGTTTATTGTTCTGAAGCAAACCTCCAATTTGATCACGGACAGAAGACAGCTGTGAGTTAACGAACCGAAACATATTGGAGTGCGGGCTTTAGCCCGCATCTACTGAGCGACGTAGGGCGGCTTTCGATAGCCGCCTTCAAGGCTGAGTCTCAGCAGATCCAAAGTTGCCAGCGGAGGCGGCTCCCATGCCGCCGATTCGCGGGCGTGGGAGCCCGCTCTGCTTCCGAATCTGGGTCTACTGAGTCTCAGCGGCGATCAGCGGTTTCGGCACGGGCGCATCCGTTTCCCACAGCGGCAGCGTGAACGAGAAAGTGCTGCCTTTACCGGGCACGCCTTCGCTGTGCACCCAGATGCGCCCGCCGTGCATCTCGACCAGCGACTGGACGATCGGCAGGCCCAGGCCCGTGCCTTTCGCCTCGCGCACGGTGGCATTGTCCGCGCGGAAGAAGCGCTCGAACACTCGCCGCTGATCCTCCGGCGCAATGCCCACGCCCGTGTCGGACACTTCGACGACGGCGAAGCGATCGTCGGCGCGCGCCGAGATCGTGATATGCCCGCCGGGCGGCGTGTAGGCGATCGCGTTGCCGACCAGATTGATCAGAATCTGCGTCAGGCGGCTGCCGTCGGCGCGAACGGGCGGAAGCGCCGGCGAGACCCGCGCCTCCAAAGTGTGCTGCTTCTCGTCGACGCGCGCGTGCAGCGTGCGCAGCACCTCGGCGACGGTATCGTGCAGCGAGACCGGCCCGAAGGTCAGGCGCAGGCGGCCGGTCTCGATGTGGCTGAGGTCGAGCAGATCGTTGACCAGGACCGTGAGCCGGTCGATGTTGTTGCGCACGATCTGCAAGAACCGGCGCTGCTCCTCGCCGATCGGGCCGGCCATTCCCTTCAAAATGATGTCGACGTAGCCCATCATCGCCGTCATCGGCGTGCGCAGCTCGTGCGAGACGGTCGACACGAAGGCGCTCTTGGCGCGATTGACCTCCACGTCGCGGCTGACGTCGCGCAAGACGTTCACCAGGCCCTGCGCTTCCCCGCCCAGGCTGACGGGCGAGAGGATGACGCTGATGGTGCGCTCGCCCAGCTCGATGCGCTCTTCGTGCGTGCTGTCGCCGCCTAACCACTCCTGCATGGCCCTGACCCAGGGGAGCGCCGGCTCCCCCAGCGCGGCCGCCAGGCCGGACAACTGCCGGCCCAGCATTTGCTCGCGCGAGCGTCCGAGGATGCCCTCCGCAGCCGCGTTCACCAGGATGAGCGTGCCCGACGAATCGACGACGACCACGCCATCGCTCACGGACTCGATGATGGCCTGCGTCTTGGAGGCTTCGACCTGTTGGCGCCAGAGGGTGCGCTCCAGCTCCTCGGTGCGCTCGGCCACCTTGCGCTCGAGCGTGCGCGCCGCGTCGCGCAGCTCCTCGATCAGGTGCGCGTTGTCGATAGCCAGCGCCGCCTGCGCGGCAAGCGTCTGCGCCAGTTGCACGTCGTGAGGCTCGAAAGACCTCGACAGATCGAGCGTATAGAGCCGGGCCAGCCCGATGACCGTATCGCGCGCGACGAGCGGCAGCAGCAGCATCTGCGCGATTCCATGCTCGTTCAGCCACTGCGCCTCGAGCGGATGGGATTGGACGTGGAGCGAAGAGAGAATGCGCGGCCGCCGATCGAGGAGCGCCTCGCGCGCGATGGGAAGCTCGGCCAGCGGCTGGACCGAGCCTAAGGCGTCGGGCGGGCCGAAGGGTTTGCGCCGGTAACCGATCCAGTTGAGCAAACAGTCGCGCTCGCGTTCCCAGGCGGAAAACGTGACGCCGTCGACGACGACGGCTTGCACCATGTGCTCGGCCAACTGCTTGAGCGCGTCTTGCAGGTCGAGCAGCGAAGAGGCGACGAGCGTCGTCTCGAAGACGGCAGCCAGGTCATTCCGGCTCTGAATCGCCGCGCTGTAGCGCCGCGCATTTTCGATGGCGACCCCCGCGTTCCGGCGCAGCGCGTTGAGCAGCGACAGGTCTGCGCGCGTCCAGGCGGCGGGCCGCTCGCCGATGAGGATCAGGCCGATCCAGCGACCGTTCTGGATCAGGGGCAGCGCCAGCACAATGCGCCGTCGTCGCCAGTCGTTCCACAGAACCGTGTTCGGAACCCGGAAAGGTCGATTCTGCCGGCCGAGGATCGCCAGGCGGGCATCGTCGAGCGGGATCGAAGTGATGGGATCGGGGGCGCTCCCCGCGAAGCGCGTCAGGCTGAGGCGGGCGCGGGCGTCGTCGCGCAGCAGCAGACCGCACCACGCGGCGCCGGCCTCGCCGGCCACGCGCTGCACGATCTGGCGCGCGACTTCGTCGATCGGCTGCAGCCAGCGCAGCGAATCGACAAAGGCTTTGAGCGCGCGGCGCCGATCGACGGGCGGCGGCAGCCGCTCCGCCGGCCTGCGTACCGCCCGGCGTTTCGCTTTGGAGGGCGATGCTCGGCGCACGAACGACCTTCCATGAGCCTGTGTGTCAACGTAGGGCGCGTTTCCATACGCGCCGCAAATCTCGATCGAGGCGCGAATGAAGACGATCGAGGGGGTTTATATCATCAAACCCGACGCCGCGCAACCGCTCTTATCACGTGCGACCCGCTCCGCGCGCCGTCCTCGGCGCGGGCAGTAGCCGCCGGGGACGGCGGCTTGAGCACTTGAACGCCGCGCAACCGCTGTAACCACTCAGCCGTCACTGCGAGGAGCGTTGTGTGCGACGAAGCAGTCTCCTGCACCGACGGCAATGCTCGCCGATGGGCGCTGAGATTGCTTCGCAGAAAACGCTCGCAATGACGCGGGCTGGGCGGTCGCCCGTATCCGTGTAATCCGTGCGAAATCCGTGTCTCAGTCAACGTAGGGCGCGTTTCCTTACGCGCCGCAAATTGGCGGCTATGGAAAGCCGCCCTACGTCCGGCCTGACATGTTTTGCGTGCACACTATGAGCCTGTGTG
>DASSFZ010000118.1:0-3677 GCA_035693785.1 Anaerolineae bacterium
CTGCTGCGTCCTCCCTGGCGAGCGGCTCGCGGCGACGGCGAGTGGGCATGAACAATCCTTCCGTGCGCGGCTACGGCGACGGCGTCATTATGGGGGACCAGCCCGTTCTCGTCATGCGCATACGAACCCGATCGCCCGCGCGCGAGCCAGTTGCGGAATCGTCCCGACACCCAGCCAATTTCTTCAGAGCATCCCAAGTCATTCCGTCACAGCGAGTTGGGGAGTACGATTCCGAGTTGTCCTGGGTGTTCTCGCTGTGCCCGTACCGAAGCAGCACAAACCGGGCGGCCCAGGTGCTCCTCCTCCCGAAGCGCGGCATGCCGGGAGGTGCTGCCGAGCAGCGGCTCAGGTCGGCACCTGCTCGGCGCGCACCAGGTGGCGGTAGCGCAGGTTGAGCAGCACATAGCAGATCATCGTCGCCATGATGCCCACCAGCATGGCCTCGAGCCCGACCGGCAACATCAGCACGAGTGCCGTCAGGGCGAACACGGCGGCGGTGTTGGACACCAGGTAAGGCCGCAGCTCGGGGACCTCCATGTAGTAGCCGTACTGCTTGCCCAGGAAGAACAGCACGGTGCCGGCGGCGGCCAGTAGACGGAAGTCGCTGGGGTCGAGGTCGCCCAGGATCGCATGCCGGATCAGCGAGGCCAGGATCGCCAGGCCGACGAACAGGAAGAAGTGCGAGTAGAGGATCGAGTGCCCGGTCGTGAACCTGCGCTGTTCCAGCAGGTGGAAGCTGTCGTAGTAGATCCACCAGATGGCCGACACCATGACGAATCCGCTGACGGCCGCAATGACGTTGTACTGGTTCCAAGCGATGTCCGCCAGTGCCGCGGAGATGCTGATCACCGATTCGCCCAGCATGATGATGGTCAGCAGGCCGACCCGCTCGACCAGGTGCGCCGTGTGCGCCGGCACGACATGCAGCCGCCGGTTCAGCAGCACCAGGGCGGCCATGTCGAACACGATCCCAACGTAGAAGACCGGGTAGCTCCAAGGCGGCTCCAGCACGAGCGAGGAAAGGCTGATCGCCGCGCCGACCGCGAATACCGTGCCCACCTGCGTCGCGACGCCACCCCGGTCGTGGTGCTTGCGCTTGGAGACGAAGTACATCACGGCGATGATCATTCGCGCCCCGCAGTAGCAGGCCACGGCCAGCGCGTAATCGTAATGGTCCTGGGTGCCGGCCGCGATCTGCGCCGAGATCACGATCAACAGGAACATGATCAGCAGGGTCGACAGCCGGTGCTGGCGGCTGTCGGTGTCGAAGCGATTGGCGTAGATGGTGTGGCCCGCCCAGATCCACCACAGCGGCAGGAACACCAGCACGAAGTGCAGGAACTGCTGCGGCGCGATGTGGCCGTCGTGCGTTTCGCTCAGGATCTCGCCGGCGTCGCGCAGGGCGACGACGAAGATCAAATCGAAGAACAGCTCCAGCCAGGTCGCGCGCCGGTGCGGGTCGAAATATCTCAGGCCCTTCATGGGGGCCATCGTAGCCCTTCGAGCCCGGCCATGCGGGTGAAGAGGCCGCCTCCCGGCGCATCCCGGCCGCTTTCGCGGCGGCCCTCTGAAGGGTGAGGGACGCCGGCTGCTTGGCGGGGCTTTTCGTGCCCCCGGGTTGTCCGCGCCATCAAGGGCCCACGACTCCCTCACGCCGCATGGACGAGGTAGTTGCGGAAATCGTCCCGAACACCCAGCCAACTCTCCACACACTCCGGAAGCACCGCGTGCGCGTGCACTTCCACGCGTTTCGAACCCGGTGTCTGTCGAAACCCCCTTGACGGTTGTTGAAGTGCCGACCGGCGAAGTTCAACGTCGTCATACACTTCGGGAGACCCGCGCAGTTCGAATCCCTAACAGGTTTTTCGACGGCCACCGGAACACAAGCCAACATCCGCTCTGACCGGCGGTGGTATCGTTCCGCATGGCGCGCTGGAAGCGACGCTTCGGCCATTGGCCAACGTTTTTGACACTCGCCGTCGGCCTGGCCTCCGGCTCCGTTTTGGCCGGGATGGCCCGACAGGCATCTTCAAGCCAAGCCGTGATGAGGGCAGCCGATATCGGCAAGCTGCCGAGGCCGGCCGCAGATCACGAGTTCACCTACGGCGACGATCCGAACCAGATGGGCGAACTGGGGCTGCCGTCGGGGCCCGGGCCCCACCCGGTCGTCGTCCTCGTGCACGGCGGATGTTGGTTGCCCGAAGCGCCCCGATATCTTGCGGCCATAGGTGAGGAGCTCAAGAAAGACGGCATCGCGACGTCGTCACCGACCTGATGGGTGGAACGTTGTCCGCCGTGTCCGAACGTTACCGAACGGTGTCCGCGCAAACGTTCCTGCCACTCGGCGTTTCACAAGTCCTGATCTGGGGTGAACAGGAGGATTACGTGCCGCAGCCGCTGGTCGAGCAATATGTGGAGGCCGCTTGAGGCGCCGGCGATCGCGTCAGGCTGATCATCGTGCCCGCCGCCGGCCACTTCGAAACCGCCAGCCCTTTCACAACGAGGCGCCCGGTCAAGGGCCATCGTCATGAGCGACACCAGACGCAGCTTCTTGATGCAGATGTGCGGCCTGTTGAGTGCGTTCCCGTGTGCTGTCGCGGCATCGCAGGGGCGCGCCCCTGGTGTTCGACGCATCGGTTTCATCAACGGGGACCCGTCATTGACCGAGCCGTTCGCGGCTCGCCTGCGCGCTCTCGGTTACAGCGACGGACAGAATCTCTTTCTCGACGCTCGAATTGTCTCCGGACCAGATATGCGGAAACATGCCACGGAGCTTGCGACGAGCAATCTCGAATTAGTGGTCGCTGGCGCTTTGCCGTTCGCGCTCGAGATTCGGCGCGCAAATCCCGCCATGCGCATGGTGATCGCCACATGCCCCGGCATGATCAGCAATGGCTTCGCAAAGACTCTCGACCGTCCGGGTGGCAACGTCACCGGCATGGAAGAACTCCCGCCAGGCCTGACCGCCAAGCGTCTGACATTGTTGAAGACGGTGGCGCCATCGATCTCGCGCGTCGGGCTGCTCTCTACGACACCGGGGACCGGCGGCCACGAAACGCAGCTCGCCGATGCGGAGCAGGTCGCGCCGTCGCTCAACATCACCGTCAAGGCGTATCGCGCAACGTCACTGCCGGAGTTGCAGTCGGCACTCGCTGCAATTGCGAGCGACGGCATGAACGGACTGGCGAATTTTCAGGGCGGCCTCTCGCTGCAGCACCGTCAGATGGTCGCTGACTTCGCGGCGCAGCACCGCTTGCCGGCCGTCTACCAGGCGACCATGTTCGCGGAAGCGGGCGGTCTGATGGCGTGGGCGCCGGACCTCCTGGAACAGTACCGGATCGCCGCCGACTACGCCGATCAGATCTTGAAGGGCGCCAACCCTGGCGATCTGCCGATTCGTCACCCTGCCCGCTACTTCTGGACCGTGAACCAGACCGCCGCGAAGGCCATCGGACTCACGCTGAGTCCATCGGTCCTTGCTCAAGTGGACCGGGTGATCTCGTAAGGAAGCGTGGCCGCCTCAGGCAGCCGTGATCAACCAGTTGCGGAAATCCTCCCTGATACCCAGCCACTCGCACAAGATCGCTCCAATGCGCTCTGATTGCGTCAGTTGACGGAGTTCGATTTTCAAACCTCCAACCCTGCGCCGCCGCGCCGAGACCTCTGATTGGCCGGCA
>DASSFZ010000119.1:0-6031 GCA_035693785.1 Anaerolineae bacterium
CGAGCTTGCCGTAGATATGGGTGGTGTGCCACTTGACGGTAGGCACTGAGAGGAACAACCGTTGGGCGATTTCCTGATTGGATAGCCCTTCGGCGATGAGGTGCAGCACTTCCAGTTCGCGTTCGCTGAGCGGCTCAACCATTTGGCCGATGGCTGATGGCAGATGGCTAATCGTGGTTGACTGCGAAGTCGCCGGCGGCTGGCCAAAGGCTGCCATGAGTTTATCTAAATAAACCGATACTGCACTCCATGATGTCCTGCGCGCGCGGCGGGCGCTCTTTTCCATCTGCCATCTGCAATCCGCCATCAGCATTCGCATCTGATCGCCTTCGTCGACGAAAGTGCGGACATAGCCTTCAGGCTCGGCCAATGTCAGAGCGCGCTGCAGGATCTGCGCAGCCGGTTCGCGTTCGCCTTGCGCGGCGAGGGCGAGAGCCTGCACGGCCAGGAGCCGAATCAGACTGCCCGTTCGCCCGCGCTTCTCGGCGGCTTCGAGCGGAGGCTTCAGGATGGTAAGCGCCTCACCTGCCTGGTCGTTGGCGACATAGACACGGGCGAGAAAAGTCTGTTCGATCTCCAGCATGAGCTCGGACCGGATCAGGGCTTCGGCATCCTTCACGGGGCTGCCGGCATCCAACACCGCACTCGCGCGGCGCGCCTGTGCCCAGCGCAGGGCAGCGCCGAGGTCCCCCTGCGCCAGCGAGAGGCGAGCCGCATGTACCTCGACCAGCACATCGTCCAGTTCGGTGTCTGATTCGATCGCCAACTGCCGGGCGGTCTCCATAGCTTGCCGCGCGCCGTCGCCATCGCCCTGCGCCTGCTTCACGTGCGCCAGAACGACGTGGCCGAGCAGCCCCCAGCCCGGTATCGACTTCGCAAGCAAATCCAATGCCTGGGACAGATAACGCGCGGATGCAGTCAAATCATTCCATTCATACGCCAGCTCGCCCAGGTGCACCAGCGAGCGGGCGGCGACCGACCAGGGCTGTCCTGGAGCCTCGGCGCACACGTCAACTGAGCGCTGGTAAAACTCGCGTGCTCGATGGAGCTGGCCCCGCAGCATACACAACGAACCCAGGCGGCGCAGGGATGCGGATACGCCAATCACATCGCCTGCTTGCCGACTCGCCCTGATGTTCTCTTCCAGAAGTCGATCGGCCGTGACCACGTCACCTTTCAGCAAATACAGCACGCTCAAGGTGCGAACGGCCAGCCCACGCAGCCAGTTGTCAGCCGGCAGTAGGGTAAGCGCCTCCTCACACAGCCGGATGCCGTGTGAAACGTCACCCCTGAACATATCCAGCTCTGCACGCAGCACGGCGATCTCACCGCGCAGCTCGTCCGTTGGGCCGAGGTCGGTCGCAACTTGCAGCAACGACTCGACGGTCGCGAGGGACTTGGCGCCGAGCAGCAGCAGCACTGCGTGATACACACACAGCCGAGCACGCGTGTGTATCACGTCCTGCGGAATAGACTCCAGCATCCTTTGGAATGTGGCGAACTCACCGCGCTGCCAGAACGTTGCTGCCGATCGCTCAGCCAGATCGGCGGCTCGATCAAAATCCTCGGCGGCCAGCGCGTGATCGATCGCTTCTGCCGCGAATCCGTTCCGCTCGTGCCACACACTGGCGCGACAATGCAGGTCAGGCAGGCGATCGGGCTGTGTCTGCTGCAGGCGCTTGCGCAGCAGATCGGCAAACAGCCGGTGATAGCGATACCAGCGTCGCTCATCGTCCAGCGGGACGAGGAACAGGTTCGCTTCAGTCAGGTGCTCGAGCGTGCCTTGACCATCCGTGCGACCGGTGACGGCGTCGCACAGCGGTCCAGTCAATCGATCCAGAATGGAGGTTTGCAGCAGAAAAGTCTTGAGCGGCTCGGGCTGCTGGTCGAGGACTTCGTCGGTGAGATAGTCGGCGATGTAGGCGTGGCTGCCGGAGAAAGTGGCGATGAAGGTGGATCTATCCGTCTTGGTCTGGATCGAGAGCGCCGCCATCTGCAAACCTGTGATCCAGCCCTCGGTGCGCGCAGCCAAAACGGCAGCATCACCGCTCGAGATGCCCAGACGCATGGCTTGATTCAGAAACGCCTCGGCTTCTTCAGGCGTGAAGCGCAGATCGGACAGGCGCAGCTCGATCATCTGATCCCGTGCACGCAGACGGGACAGCGACAGCGGCGGATCGGCGCGCGTGGCAATCACCAGATGCAGTTGCGACGGCAGATGCGCTAGCAGGAAGGCCACCGCGCGGTGAATGGCGGGCGTCTGGATCAGATGGTAGTCGTCCAGCACCAGCAGACACGGGGCGGTCAACACCGCCAGATCGTTGATCAGCGTGCTCAACAGCATCTCGACCTGAAGCGGCTCGGGCGACTGGAGCACGGTCAGGATCGTCTCGCCGATGCCCGGCTCCATCGTCTGCGTGGCGGCGACGAGATAGGTCAGGAAGCGTGCCGGATCATTGTCGCCTTCGTCGAGCGAGAGCCAGGCGGTCCTCACCCCCTCCCCGGCTTCGCCACCCCTCCCCCTCTCCCGAATCATCGGGAGAGGGGGAGGGGCAGGGGTGGGGGTGAGGGCATGAATCCACTCGGTCAGCAATGTGGTTTTGCCGAAGCCGGGTGGCGCAGAAACGAGGATCAATTTGCGCGCAAATCCGGCGTTCAGCCGCTCGATCAGGCGCGGGCGCGGAACCCGATTGGGCCGGGCCGGCGGGATGCGCAACTTCGTCACCAGCAGTAGGGCGCTCATGCGGTTACCTGGCCAACAGTCCCAATTCGGTGGCCCGCGCGACGGCCTCGGTGCGAGTGTGCGCGTCGAGCTTGCCGTAGATGTTCTTCAGATGTTTCTTGACGGTGCCCGTCGCGATGACCAGTGTTTGCGCGATCTCCTGATTAGACGCGCCAGTCGCGAGAAGTCGCAGCACTTCCATCTCCCGTTCGCTGAGCGACTCGATCAAAGGATGAAGGATGAGGGATGAAGGATGAAGAGGATACGACTTGCGAGCCAGCTCCTCTTTCAATGCGGCAAGCAAGCGGGTCGCGTAGTCCACAGCTTTGCCACGCGCAACGGCCTGCCGCAGCAGCTCATCCATTGGCGCGCCGTGTTCGATGAAGGTGCGCACGTAACCTTCCGGCTCGGCGAGCGCTAGGGCCTCTTCAAGCGACGACAAGCCCAACTCGACTTTGCCTTGAGCCTGATGGGCCAGAGCCTGCAGTGCAAGCACATGGATCAGAGCGTCGGTCGCGCCATCCTGCTCGTGAAGCGCTCGCAATCGCGCCAGCAGAGTCAGCGCTTCATCCGATCCGCCCAGTATGATCAGCGCGCAGGCCAACGTGCGATACAGCGGGCGTCTTCGGTTGCGGAGATCGTCGTCGATGCGCAGGTCTCTCTCCCGCACCCAGCGCCGCACGGCCTCGACATCGCCCCCGGCAATCTTGAGCTCGACCTCCAGCCTCTCCGATATTTCGGCGAACCAGGAAGAAACTCCGCTCGCGATCTGCTTTGATTTGTGGACGATGTCGAGCGCCTCACTCAGGTCGCCACTCGCCTGCAGCGCATTTGCCAGACAGGAATACGCGAAGTGCAACGTATCGGCTTGCCCCCACTGTCGAGCGAGGATGACGCCTTCTCTGGCGTGTTGCACGGCAGCCTCGTGATCGTTCCATTCACGCAAGATCAGGCTCAGCGTTCCGTGGGCCATGCCCACCGCTGGCATGGAGCGGCCCGCTGGCTTAACCTCCTCGGCGAGTCTCAGTGCATCCCGGCACACTGAAAAAGCTTGATGGAGTTTTCCTTGCAGCATGAGCGCAAAAGCCAGACTTCCAGCAGCGACCAGGGAAACGTGCATGCTCGCGGCGTCACGGCCGATAGTCGCTGCTTGATCGTGTGCGAGAACGGCGCCATCGAGATCGCCGATCAACTGGAGCGCGACACCGAGCGTCCAAGCTGTGAGGGCGCGCGTCGTCTGATCCTGCCGGGGCAGATGGTCGAGCGCTTGGCGGGCGAGTTCGGCGGCGCGGCTTGCTTCGCCTTGGATCCATGCGACGTAGGCGCGAATGGCGGCGACATGCCCGGCCATGCGGCGCTTCTCACGGTCGGCATCGAAACCGATAGCTTGTTCGGCGTCTCGCAGCAGCGGCTCGACGGCATCTAGCTGCCCTGTGTACGCACATACCCAGGCGCGCGAGATGCACAGCCAGGGCCGGGTGCGCACGATGGTATGGGGTAGCCGGTTGAGTTGCTGCGCCAGCGCCGCCAGTTCGCCGCGCTCCAGGATCGCCAGCGTATTCACCTCCACCAGCCGCGCTACTCGTTCGACGTCGCCGGCGTCAAGCGCATGGCTCAGCGCCTCGCTGATCAGTCCATTCGACTCGAACCATTCGCTGGCCCGGCGATGCAGCGCGGGCAACTCCGCAGCCGAGCCCTGTTTCAAGCGCGAGCGCAGCAGATCGGCGAAGAGATGGTGATAGCGATACCATCGGCGCTCGTCGTCCAGTGGAACGAGGAAGAGGTTGGCACGCTCCAATTGCTCAAGGATGAGGGATGAACTCCCGCTAGGCGGGGGCAGGCCAGGAAGGGTGAGGGGCTTTTCATCCTTCATTACCTGCCCTCGAAGCGAAGCGGAGGGCGCTCCGCCTTCATCCTTCAGCAAGGCGTCGCACAGCGGGGCCGATAGACGATCGAGAATAGATGTCTTGAGCAAGAACTCCCGAATCGGCGGCGGCTGTCGATCGAGCACCTCATCCACCAGGTATTCCATCACGAATCGGTTGCTGCCGGTGAAAGCGCGGACGAACGCCGACAGATCCAAACGGCCCTGCATCGACACAGCGGCCATCTGCAGGCCGGCGATCCAGCCCTCGGTGCGTTCCTCCAGCGCGGCGACATCTTCGCGCGATAGCCCCAACCCCATCACACCGTTTAGGAACGCGGCGGCTTCGTCGAGGGTGAAGAGCAGATCGGCGGCGCGCAACTCGGCGAGTTGGCCGCACACGCGCAGGCGGGACAGGGGCAGCGGCGGATCGATCCGGCTAGCAACAACGAGGCGCAGGCAGGGTGGCGAGTGTTCGATCAGGTAAGTCAGCGCGTCGTGGGCCGCGCGGGCGTCGATGGCGTGGTAGTCGTCGAGGACGAGTGTGACGGTTTCGGCAATTTGGGCGAGGTCGTTGACCAGTGCCGTGAGGATCGACTCAGTCGCGGGCGGCTGCGCCGAACGAAGCAGCGCCAGGCTGTCGCTGCCTGCCTCAGGATGCAGCGTTTGGATCGCCGCGATGACGTAGGACAGGAAGCGGGCCGAATCGTTGTCGCCCGCGTCGAGCGATACCCAGGCCACCGGGATGCGGCTGCGGTGTATCCATTCGCTCAGCAGAGTGGTTTTGCCGAAGCCGGCCGGGGCGGAAATGAGCGTGAGCCGCCGCCCGAGGCGCAGCCCCTCGTCGAGCCGCTGGATCAGGCGCGGGCGTGCAACCAGATGCGGTCGCAGTGGCGGAAGGTGAAGCTTGGTCGCCAGGAGTGACATGCGCCTTGTCCCAGTCCCCCCGCTGGAACCAGCCGTTCATTCTCTCCTCCGAGTCGATATTGCCCAAATACATCATATCACACTCGATCCATTTGGCATAGCCAGATGCAGGATGCGGTTCGAGCCAGCGACCTGGAGGTTATGGGCGCCACTCGTAGAACGTATATCGGAGACCGTCAATCCAGAGGTGTTATAATCGCGCCCGATGAAACCCCGGTTCGCGCTCATCGCGCTTTTGTTCCTGGCAGCACTCCCACCCTCAGCTCACGCCCAGGGCGAGCGCCTCGTCCTCGCCTTCTACTACGCCTGGTACGCGCCGGATTCCTTCGGCGCGGGCCAGACGAGCGATCAGCCGATCGATCCTTATTCTTCGAGCGATCGGGCGACGATCGAGCGGCACGTCGCGCAGGCCAAATCGGCGGGCATCGACGCGCTCGTGCAGTCGTGGTACGGCCCGGGCGGCGGCGCGAGCAACCAGACCGAATCGAACTTCCGGGGGCTGCTCGACATCGCGGCGC
>DASSFZ010000120.1:0-7531 GCA_035693785.1 Anaerolineae bacterium
GTCACGCGCGAGCGCCCCGACGATCCGCCGCCGATCAGCCCATTCTTCATCGCCGCGATCGAAGCGACCGAGGAAGCCATTCTCAACTCGATGTTCAAGTCGCCGACGATGGTCGGGCGTGACAACCACGTGCGCCACGGGTTGCCGATCGAGGAAACCGTCCATATCATGCGGCGCTACGGACACACCCGGGCGCATTCGCCCCGGTCGACGTGAGGAGGCAAAACAAAAACGCAGCCCGTGAGTGGCTGCATTTTCTAAACCCTTGCAAAGGTTATCAAACTTTCGCAAGGATGGGTCTGGAATTCTGTCAATAAGTACCACGCCCGTTGGGCGTGCCGCCTTCGATAGGCTCCACGATGACCCACGCTTCGACGAGCCACGCCGCGCCGCCTGCATCGATAGCCGAATAAGTCATCGCGTGCGGCGTCGAGGCCGGGAGCTTCGCCAGGTCGTATTCGGCGTCGAGATCGATCGTCCCGTCCGACCGAATCGTCTGGATGCGCTTCAGGCCCGCGCTCGTCTGAATGTCGAGCACCAGGCTCCACTTCTTCATAGAACGGGCATTGAAGCCGGCGCGCGCGGCGATCGCTCGCGCGTAGTGGTCGAGCACTTTCCCGGCGAAGAGCTGCGTCGCGCGCAGGTGCTCCTGCTCCCAGCCGCCGTTGTACGCTGCCAGGGCGCGGCTCAAGCCGCCCTCCGCTTGTTGCACAACCTGGGCGAACGTCCGCGTGCCCCAGTACAGGTTGACCCCGGGATCGAGCAGCTCCACTGCCGTCGGGCGCCAGGAGAACCCCGTCTCCTTGGGCATGATCTGCATCAAGCCCACCGCGCCGACGACGCTGATCCGGTTGGTCAGGCCGTGGGACTCCTCAAAAATAATAGCCGCCACCAGGTCGGGATCAAGCCCGCGCTGGCCGGCGTAATGGGCTATCAGGTCTTCCCAGCGTGCGATCGTCTGGCCCCAGTAAGGGGAAAGTGATGAGGTCGTGTCCGCGGCCACCGGCTGCACGGCGGGCGAGACCAGCGCCAGGCTGAGCAGCAAAGCAGCCAGTAGGAGTTTGGGAGATTGACTCATGTCTTCCGCAACTTCGCCAGAGAACGGCCCTAGGTCGAACCGGACACGAAGCAGCACAGACCGAGATAGCAGCGCCTGGGGGATATGGGCTGGATTTTACCACATCGCCGGTAGGAAGCAAGTACCAGATCTCACCCGCCGGGTCTGTGGTTTGTCACGCTCGCCGGAGGCTGACTCAGAGGCACGGCGCACGATTTGACTTTCTCGCGGCGCGACCCTATGATCCATGTGCCATGCCTCGCGTCCACACCCGCCGGTTCCGCGTGCGCTCGACAGACTGTGACGCCATCGGCCAGGTCAATCACGCCGTGTACGTGCGCTACATGCAAGAGGCTGCCATCGAGGCCTCGAGCGACGCCGGCTATACGCCGGAGTGGTACATCGAGCACGGCGTTGGCTGGCTGATCCGGCGCTCGCGCATCACTTATTTCCAACCCGCACGCTACGGCGATGAACTTGACGTAATGACATACGTAGTCAACTTCCGCCGCGTCCGCTCGCAACGCAATTATGATATTACACGCGTCGGCGACAACCTCCTGATCGTGCGTGCGGCGACTGACTGGGTATTCGTCGACGAGCGTACCGGCGCGCCGAGGCGCATACCCGACGAGGTGCCTGCGATCTTCTTGCCAGACGGCGGGGATCCGGCTGCCGAAATCATCGCCGACCTGCCCCACCCACCGGACGAGCCTCCTCCCAACGCGTTTCACGTGACTCGGCGTGTCAACTACTACGACATGGACGAGAACCAGCACGTCAACAACGCGGTGTACCTCAACTATCTCGAGCAGGCGACGATCGACGCTGCCGCCAGCGCCGGTTTTGACCTGCCCCGGTGGCTCGATCTGGGCGGCATGTTCGTCGTCCGCCAGCACGACATCGAATACCTGCACCCGGCTAAGTACGGCGACACGCTGGACATCCTCACCTGGGTTGGCGAGACGTCGCCACCGAGCGTCGTCAGGCACACCGTCATGCGCGACCAGGACGGCACACTCGACATTCGCGCGCAGACGCAATGGGTGTGGATCGATCTCGCATCGCAGAAGCCGGCTGAGATACCCCCGGCACTGTTGGAAGCACTCGCCGGCCGGGACGTGAAACGTGAAGCGTAAGACGTGAAGCGTGATCTCGCTCCACGACTCACACTCCACGCTCCACGCCTCGCGCCCCACGCACCATGGCACAACGATGACCGAGTCAGGCAAATTCATCAAGCTCGACCAGTTCCTCAAATGGCAGGGCATCGTCGACACAGGCGGCCAGGCCAAGCAGTTGATTCAAGAAGGCCGGGTACGCGTGAACGGCCAGGTCGAGAGGCGGCGCGGGCGCAAGCTGGTCAATGGCGACACTGTAACGGTCGGTGGTACAATACTTGTGGTGAACGTAGATCGTGACACGTGACGAGTGATACGTGATTCACGTATCACGTATCACTTACTATCCACCCTTTTCGAAACTACAATCTTCACATCGCGTCCGGTATCCCGTCGATGGCCCATATTGGCTCAGCGATGTACCCAACCCAGGAGGTCCCATGAGCAGAAAAGTCGCCGTGGTGGGCATCGGATGGAGTGGGTTTCGCCCCATCACGCCCGAGCTTTCGTACAAGGAGCTGGCCTTCGAGGCGGCGGCGCGCGCCTACGCCGACGCGGGCATAGACCCGCGCCGCGACGTGCAGGGGTTCGTCACGGCTGCCGAAGACTATCACGAAGGCACGTCGATCTTCGACGAATACACACCCGATCAGCTCGGCGCGGCCCTGCGCCCCATGCATACGATCGCCGGCGACGGGCTGCACGCGCTGGCCGCCGCAACCATGCAGATCGCATCGGGATTGATGAACGTGGTGGTGGTCGAGGCACACTCGAAGGTCTCGAATATTCTCAGCCTATCGCACATCAGCGCCTTCGCGCTCGACCCGGTGGTGGAGCGCCCGCTCGCGGCGCACCCGTCGTTCGTCGCCGGGCTGGAGATGCAGTGGCTGCTGTCGGCCGGGCGCTTCACGCTGCCGCAGGCGGCCGCCGTCGCGGTGAAGAACAAGCGCAACGCGCTCGCCAACCCGGCGGCCTCGTATGCAGCCAACGTGAAGCTGCGCGACGTGCTGGACGCGGCGCCCCTGGCCGAGCCAGTGACGCGACTGATGGCCGCGCCGCACGCCGACGCGTGCGTCGTGATGGTACTGGCCGACGAAGACACGGCGCGCGGGCTGCGGGGCAAGCCGGTCTGGATCCGCGGGCTGGGCTGGGCCAACGACACGCCCGCGCTCGATTCGCGCGCGTGGGGCGAGGCGCGCTACGCGCGCAAGGCCGGCGACATGGCCTATCGCACCGCCGGCATTCGCTCGCCGCGCAGTGAGATCGACTTCGCCGAAATCGACGACACCTTCGCGCACAAGGAGCTTGTCCACCTCGAAGCGCTGCGGCTGGCGCGCGAGGGTGAGGCGGGCGCGTGGACGGCCGAGGGCGGGACGCAGCGCTCGGGCGAGTTCCCAGTCAATCCTTCGGGCGGCAGCCTGGGCGTCGGCGCGCTGCTCGACGCGACCGGCCTGGCCCGCGCGCTGGAAGTCGTCCTTCAATTGCGGGGCGAGGCGGGCGCGCGGCAACTGCCCAAAGCGGTCACCGGCCTGGCCTTCGCCTGGCGTGGACTGCCGACGACGAGCGGCGTCGTGGCAGTTTTCAGTAATCAGTGACCAGTTATCAGTTGTCAGTTATCAGTTGTCAGTTGTCACTGATTACTGGACGCAACGGAGAGCACGATGAGCGAATTACGCCATGCGAAGAGCTTCCGTGATCTCGTGGTGTATCAGAAGGCACGGCAACTGGCCACGGAGATCTTTCGAGTGACCAAAGACTTTCCCAGGGAGGAAATGTACTCGCTGACCAATCAGATTCGGAGGTCGTCGCGTGCTGTCGGCGCACAAATCGCAGAGGCGTGGGCGAAGAGGCGTTACGAAGCGCACTTCGTCGCCAAACTGACCGACGCCGATGGTGAGCAGCAAGAAACACAACATTGGATCGAAACGGCAGCCGACTGCGATTACCTGACTCGGAGTCAGGCTGGCGATCTCGTGGACAAATGCGCGGAAGTCGGCCGTTTGCTTGGCGGCATGATGGCGAAGGCCGACCAGTTCTGTGGAACATCCTTTGCGGCAATACGTGAACCTGTAACCGAGTATTTCGTCGGTGGCCGTGATAACTGATCACTGCTTACTGATCACTGATTACTGATCACTGACCACTGATCACTGACAGGAGGTCAACATGGGCATGCGCAGAGTCGCGATCGTGGGCGCGGGCATGACGCAATTCGTGCGCCGCTCGCTGGAGACCGGGCGCGAGCTGGCGTGGGAGGCGGCGAGCAAGGCGCTCGAATCGTGCGAGATGACGCTGGACGACGTCGAATCCGTCGTGATGGGCACCGCGCCCGACGCCTTCGACGGCGTGCATATGAAAAGCGAATGGCTGTCGGACGGCGCAGGCGCGTGGGGCAAACCTTACATGCGCGGGTACGTCGGCGGCGGCACGGGTGTGTTCTCGGTCGCGCAGGGCTGGTATCACGTCGCCTCGGGCCTGTTCGACACCTGCCTGGTCGTGTGCGAAGAGAAGATGTCGCCCTGCCGGCCGCACCCGCAGGCCGCCTTTATTTCCATCTTCGACAATTTCACCGAGCGACCTCTCGGCCCGAACCTGCTGTGGATTTTCGCGCTCGAAATGAACGCCTACATGCAGCGCTACGGGCTGAAGAAAGAGGACATTGCGCGGGTCGCGGTGAAGAATAAGCGCAACGCCGCCGACCACCCGGCCGCCTTGCTCGGCGATGCGGACATCACCGTTGAAGATATCCTCAGCTCAGAAGTGCTGGCCTGGCCGGTGCAGCGACTGGACGTCAGCCCGGTAAGCGATGGCGCCGTCGCCGTCGTGCTCGCCGCCGACAACGTGGCGCGCCGCGTGACGAACAAGCCGGTGTGGATCGAGGGCGTGGGCTGGAACCTCGACACGGCTTACTGGACGAACCGCGATCTGTCTTACCCGACCTACGTCGAAGAGGCGGCGCGCATGGCCTACAAGATGGCCGGCATCACCGAGCCGCGCAAGCAGATCCACATCGCCGAGCCATACGACCCGTTCGACTACAAGGAACTGCACCACCTGGAAGGGCTGTTGCTCTTCGACAAAGGCAAAGCCCCCGAGGCGACGGCGCTCGGCGTCACGCAGCGGGACGGTGATTTGCCCGTCTGTCCGTCGGGCGGACTGCTGGGCGTCGGCAACCCAATCGCCGCCGCCGGGCTGATGAAAATCGCCGAGCTGTTTTGGCAACTGCGCGAGGAGGCCGGCGCCCGGCAGGTTCCCGGCAAGCCGCGCCGTGGCGTCGCACAGGCGTGGGGAGATTTGATGCAGGTCGGAACAGTTGTGGTTCTGGGGAAATAGGAACTCAGGGAACTGAGGGAACTGAGGGAAGGTAGGACTCCCTGAGTTCCTTCAGTTCCTAACGGAGTGAAATCATGTCTGCTGAAACTCACGTCTTCCCGACGACCAGTCTCTCCCAGGACGATCTTGATGAGAACCGCGTCGTCACCGTCGACTGGACTCCTCACGCTGAATATGCCTGGGACGAGGGCGTCGCCATCGGCGGATACCTGCAGGGCCTGAAAGAAGGCAAACTCCTGGGGCGCGTCTGCCGCAAATGCCGCAGGCGGATGATCCCCCCGCGCATGTTCTGCGAGCAGTGCTTCCGCCCGACCGACGAGTGGTTTGAGGCGAGCGACACCGGGACGGTCAGGACCTTCTCGCTGTGCTACGTGACGTGGGACATGATCAAGCTCGACCGGCCGCAGATTCCGGCGGTGATCGATATTGACGGGGCGTCGCCCGGCATGGGTATCATGCACCTCCTGGGCGAGGTCGATCCGAAAGCTGTGCACGTCGGCATGAAGGTACAGGCCGTGTGGAAGCCGCCGGAGCAGCGCGAGGGTGCGGTGACGGACATTCTGCATTGGAAACCGCTGTAAAGCAAGTTGCCAGTAATCAGTGATCAGTTATCAGTAGCACCGATCACTGCTCGCTGGTTACTGCTCACTGGTCACTGATCACTGATTACTGATCACTGATAACTGATCACTGGAGACCGACATGGCAATCCTCGACACACTCGAACACGCCGGCGATGCCCACTCGATGCCGGGCAGCCTGCCGACACACTATCGTTACACGGCCGGAGTCGCCGGGCAGCGATTCCTCGCCGCGCTGCGCGACGAGGGCGTTATTCTTGGAGCGCGCTGCGACAAATGCCGCTACACCTACGTCCCTGCCCGCATGTACTGCGAGCGCTGCTTCGCCGCACTCCCCGAAAGCGCGTGGGTGAAGGTCGGTCTGGGCGGGACGCTGGTCAGTTTCACCGTCGTCCACGTCGATCTCGACGGCAAGCCGCTCGACGCGCCCCGGACGCTCGGCCTGGTC
Organism: Anaerolineae bacterium; assembly: GCA_035693785.1. Classification (GTDB taxonomy): domain Bacteria; phylum Chloroflexota; class Anaerolineae; order Fen-1058; family Fen-1058; genus DASSFZ01. Next base: position 6,541 of record DASSFZ010000120.1, read on the forward strand.
CGGCTCGACGTCGCTGACGGCACACTCGTCCACGACCTCGGCGAATTCGGCGAGCAAGCTCCCCGCGTCGGCATGCGGGTGACGGCCGCCCTCAAACCGAAGGCGGAACGAACCGGCTCGATACTCGACATCCGCTATTTCAGGCCAGAGTAGGTCTTAGGCCTGGCAGGTTTGCTTTTCCCGGCTGTGCTGCAAGAGCGCCCAGCAGAGTCCTGCCAGGTCTGAATCAAGTATCTGACTAAGGAGGTCAATCATGAAAGGAAACGACAAGATCATCGAGGTTTTGAACCAACTGCTGGCGGACGAACTGACCGCCATCAACCAGTACATGGTGCACTCGGAGATGTGCGACAACTGGGGCTACGACAGCCTCCACAAAGCCATCGAGGGGCAGGCGCGCGACGAGATGCACCACGCCGAATGGCTCATTCAGCGCATCATCTTCCTCGAAGGCATGCCGGTTGTCACACGGCTCAACCCGATGAAGATCGGTAAGATCGTGCCGGAGATGGTGGGCAATGATGAGGAAGCCGAGCTGGGGGCCGTGCACGCGTATAACAGCGCGATTCGCCTGGCGCACGAGGTCGACGATCAGGCCACTGTCGATCTGCTGACCAAAATCGTCAAGATGGAAGAAGGGCACGTGGATTGGGCCGAGAAGCAGCGGGCGCAGATCGAGCAGATGGGCCTGGAGAATTACCTGACCAACCAGACGGAAGGCGCTGGCGGCTAAGCCGGGCCTCCTGTACACGCGCCTGCGGATATACGGCCACGAACACAGGACGAACGACGGAGGACGAAAGACCTTCGTCGTTCGTCTTTCAAGGACCTCTTGATCTTCCTCCAATTAATGCTATACTGACAAATACAGTCCGCAATTCAGCACAACTTCCATACAGCCTTGAGAGAGAAAAGCCCGTGTAGGGGAGGCACGAACTGCTCTTCCATGAAGTGGGATGGGGTTCCTTACTTACCGCACGTCGACATAATA
>DASSFZ010000121.1:0-5859 GCA_035693785.1 Anaerolineae bacterium
GGATTTTGTAAGGCGCGGCCTGCGCCGCGCTGTCGAAGCCCAGGTCGGCGGCAACGCGGTTCAGCCCATCGGGATCGGGTGAAGCCAAAGGCGACACGAGCGCCAACCCGAGCGCGATCACCAGAGCGAGGAGCACCCAGATCGCGCTGCGGGATCCGGTCGCGGCCTGGCCTGCCCTGAGCAGATCGGGACGGGTGGCATTAATGAAGAGGAGTGCGCCGGCGGTGATCAGCGCTTCGCCGGTGCCGATCAACGCATGCACGCCCAGCATAGCCGGCAGTGCGATGCCCAGCGCCGCAGCGCCGGACGACGCGAGCTGCACAGCCGTCGCAGCCGCGCCCAGCATCACGGATAGCCAGCCGCCCAGCGCGCCGGCGACGATCAGGCTCGTGCGGCCGTCCCCTGTGACCCGCCGCGCGAACTGATACACGCCGTATCCGGTGAAAGCCCCAAGAATGCCCATGTTGACGATGTTCCAGCCCAGCGACAGCAAGCCGCCGTCTTGGAAGAGAATTGCTTGCAGCCCGATCACACTGGTCATGATCAGCACGGCTGCCCAGGGGCCGACGACGATCGCGGCGAGCGTCGCGCCGAGCAAGTGCCCCGACGTGCCTCCCGCGACCGGGAAATTCAGCGCCTGCGCCGCGAAGATGAACGCAGCCAGGACGCCCATCAGTGGAATCTGTTTCTCGCCGAGCTGGCCGCGCGTCTTCAGTAGAGCGTATCCGATACACATAGCGGCGACGATCCAGCCTGCGGCAGCTACTGGCACGCTCAGGAAGCCGTCGGGAATGTGCAATTGGGGCGGCGATTGAAACGGCAAAAGCAACATAGCGAATCCTCCTTCGTCCCGTTGGGATCGAATTATGACTTGCGCTGGGACTCGGCGCGGCGGCAATCTTCGCACAGGCCGAACAGGCCCACGTGATCCATATCGACGTAGAAATGATGCTTCTTGTCGATCGACGCGACAAGCCCCTCAAGCAGCGCGTTGTCCAGCGCGATCATCGCTCCACACGCGCGGCAGACGAGATGGTGGTGCGGCGTCTCGCCGGCAATCTCGTAATACGCTTGGTCGCCGACGCGCATGGCGACGACTAGGTGCAGCTCGCACAGGAAATCGAGCGTGCGATAGACGGTCGCGCGATTGATGGCCGGCGCTTTGGCGTGCACGCGCCTGTAGATTTCCTCGGGAGTGGTGTGGCCGCCGCCTTCGCAGATCGCGTCCAGGATGACCTGCCGCTGCGGCGTCACCCGGAAGCCGCGTTTCCGCATCAGGGCGGCGTAGTTCACATTGAAATGCGTCATGCAATATCTCGTTATTGCAAATAGATGCTATAACATTATATCACATTAACGATGAGCGTCAACCAGATTTACGCACGTCGGGTATGTTTGATTTTCGGGGTGGGTAGTTTTGAGGCGGTTGAAAAAGCTCGGCTCGAGACGGCGCAGCGTTTCACTTCGCGGTGAATCGAAGGAGCATCGAAGTAGAGTGAGTTCGTAAAGATTGCCAGGTCTTCGTCTTCCCTCGGCCTCACTATCCATCTCCCTCTCCTGGCGACTGCTGTTTGCCGCCAGGAGAGGGGCTGGGGGTGAGGCAGCACAAATTATTCACGGCAGAACTTCAAGATTTTCAGTCAGAATATTAACTCCATTTAAGGCATCCCAGACGCTGGTATTCGCGAATCTGACGGCATATGCTGGAGAATTTTGCAGAGAGGCGTACGCATCCGGTAACCAGAGACCCAATTTATAAGTTCCGGGAACTATATTGGCCGGAACATCGACAGTAACAGCCAGACTATGATCCTGTCCGGCTTCCCAGCGGCGAGGGTCAATACTTGCTACGGGTATATCATAACGATTTGTAACTCCTTGTAAAACTATGTAAATAGGTCGCGGATTATACATAGCGGCAAAACCAATGTTACTTAGAAGAACATTCAGATGCAAAGTACCGCCCGCATGTACTGATGACGGGATAGATGCTTCTTTTAGTACCAGACGATATCCCAGTCTTTGCCGGATTTCATCCATGCATCCACCTGCAATCCAGCCGTCCAGCACTACCGGATTATAGCCATTGTTAATAAACGACCAATGCAACATTTCCAATTCGGCAAGCGAATTCGGGCAGTCAGTACGTGGAGGATTGTATTGACAAGTTTCTCCACCGACGGGAGTAAAACGACTTTCCTGGGCGATGAAAGCTTTCCAGCACGCAATTTCGTCTTGACCATCACAGTAAGTTGAATGATGTTGCGGCTTCTGTGACGTTGTGGACTCATAGGTTCTTCCATCATCCTGATCGCGCAAAAAACAATCGTTGTGGTGTCCGACGCGACTTCTAGGCGTACCTGAAAAGGCTTCTGCTTCCGTTAATGGCCCCTGATAGAATATTTCTTTGTACCGAGGAAAGCGCAGCATAAGCATACGATCCTGCGGCAAACTATTGAGAAGAGCATCAACAATTGTTCTTCTATATTCGAGCGGGTGAAGGTATTTGGAACTGTGCCACTCACCCCAATGACCGACAAAACCCGCCTGCATAGCGGCAATGACATCAGCATTTTTGATAAGTATTGGTCTGAGTTGGTCTATGTGTTGCAGAACAAGATCGATAGGCGCATCAGGATTAGCCAGATTCGGGTCTGTGGTTGAGCCTGGCCCGGGATTATAAACAAATCTTATCACCAACTTAAGTCCTCTACTTCTTGCGGTACTAAAAGCTGAACCGATCGTCGTCAGCCCGTTTTGATCAATGAGCCTATCCCGATAGTTATCCAGCCTGAAGTATACCCAAACAAGGGAGTCAGAAGGTTGTAGAGCTCTGATCTTGACAGGATCCAGGGGTTGGTCCACAAAGATAGACGATTGTTTCATAAATCCCCGTTCGGGATTAGCGAAATCTGCGTTTGACGGGGTGTAGATAATGTTGATGATGTCGGGTACATCATCAACTTGGACAACGGGAAGGAAACTCAGTTTGTTACCAGACGCCAATACTGGTACATTCTCATTGCGCATTGTGGACGTCAATAACGACCAAACAATTAAACCGCCTGCTAAAATGGCAGTCATTATCGCAGATCGTTTCATAGGTGTCACCTCTCAAACTGGTAGTCGGATATGATCGCGCGTGCCAGTGGTCGACCGGGACGCTTGGGCGGGACATATGGTGGCGGCGCGATCTTGAACGTCATCAGTATCCTTCGCAAGGGTCGGCCTGGGGGTTACATTCTCTCGAAGATGCTATGCGCGCTTTATCCAGCGCGCAAAATGTGCGTGACGACGGACGCGCCGGAGCCGCCGATGTTCTGCGCCATGCCGATCTTCGCGCCGGGCACCTGCGTTTCGCCGGCCCTACCGGTAAGCTGCAGGTATAGCTCGACGATCTGATACATCCCCGTTGCGCCAACCGGATGCCCGCGCGCCTTCAGGCCGCCCATCGTGGCGATCGGGACTTTGCCGCGCGGGCCGATCTGATCGTCCAGTCCAAGCCGCAGCCCCTGACCTGGTTCGGCGAAGCCGGCCGCTTCGAGCGACAGCGCCGCCATGATGCTGAAGGCGTCGTGCAGCTCGAACACGTCGACGTCGACCGGGCTGAGACCCGCCTGGACGTAGGCGCGCTCTGCCGATTGCCGCGCGGCGGCCAGCTCGAGCGTGTCGGATCGGTCGTGCAGCGCGATCGAATCGGTGGCCGCCGCCGAAGCGGCAATGGCGACGAGAGGCCCGCCGCTCCGATATTTGCCGGCAAGCTCGACGGGAACGATCACCGCCGCCGCCGCGCCGTCGCCGGTCGGCGAGGCGTCGAGCAGGTTAATCGGGTCGGCGACCATGCGTGCGCGATTGTACTGCTTCTCGTCGATTGGATCGCGGAGCCGGGCGCAGGGATTGTACCGGGCGTTGGCGTGCGCGTTGATCGAGAAAGGCGCGAAGTCGGCGTGCTTCCAGCCATACGCTTCCATGTAGCGACGCATGAGCAGCGCATTGAGGGCGACGAACGACGTGCCCATCGCGGCCTCGAAATCAGCGTCTGCGGCGGACGCCAGCGCGGCGGTGACTTCGCCGCCCACGGCGTCGGTCATCTTCTCGACGCCGGCCACGACGGCGATGCCGATGTCCCCTGAGGCGACGGCGCTCAATCCCAGTCGCAGCGCCGACGCGCCGGAGCTGCAGGCCGTGTCCACTTTTATGGACTCGGCTGCGGCAAGCCCTGCCCGGCCGGCGATAAGCGCGCCGGGTGTCGATTGGCGGCTCACCGTGCCCGACATCATATTGCCGGCGTACAGCGCGTCCGCCCGATCGAGTCCCGCGTCGTTCAGCGCGGCCCGTATCGCCTCGCTCGCCAGATCGACCAGCGATTTGTCCCAGTGCTCGGCGACCGGTGTTTGACCGACGCCAATGATGGCTACTTCGCGCATCCCATGTCCTGTGGTGTTGAAACTGCACCGGCCGCGAAGATTGTTCACCACGGATGTCAACGAATGTCCAACGAATAAACGAATGACCTGTGGCCGCTGGCGTTATTCGTTTATTCGTTTCCCCATTCGTTGACAGACTGGGGCGGGAATTCTTGCCAATCCGTGTAATCCCTGGGAAATCCGTGTCATCCGTGGTAGATCTCTTGGTTTCGGCCGGAGGGCGCGCTATGGCGTGAACTCGACGGACTGATAGCCTACGAGCGTCAACAGCCGGCGCAACTCGGCCCTGGCCTTTTCTCCCGCTTCCGCGAGGATACCCTGATCGATCGCCGACTGGCGGAACTGCTCGACCGACTTTCGGCGCGCCTCCGTCTCCAGGTCTCTGGCCGCCTCGAGCAGGATGCCGTCCGTGCGAAAAGCGACGTAGGTGCACGGCTCGCTGCCGCCTTCGATGAGCGAGGCGTCCAAGACCTCGACGGGCGGCAGCGCGATCACGACGTTCGCTCCATTCGTGCGGATGTGGGCTTCGGTGATTTTGCTCAAGTCGATGCCCGCCGTCACTTTGCCGCAGGCCACCAGGACGACTTTCTGCTCCTGCTGGAGCAGCCCGACGGTCTGCCTGGCCTCCGCGACCGTCGAAAGGTAGTAGCTCGTCGATTGCAGCTTCGGCTGCCTGTTGATCACTTCGAGCACGGGCGGCAGGACGATTGTCGTCGGCGTAGGCGGCGGCGGCTGTATGGCCTCGATGAGCGACCCCGGCGCGCCGAGCAACGCCTGCACGATCATCAGGCCGCCGATCACGATCGCGGCAAAAACGCCGAGCTGCACGGCGCAACCCAGGCTGGAATTCTTAAGCATGTAACTTCACCTCCACGTCAGACCAACTCGCGCTCGTGTTGCGTAATCGTACCCTGCGCGTCACGGCGCACCCCGACGACGTCGATGATGGCATCTTGCAAAAGCAGTTCCGCGTGCTTAGTGCAGTGTACAAGGCCATGACACTCGTAGTCAATAGGGAGATAGGGTCTATCTGACGGGAGCGACTTATACTGCCCACACGTGAAAATCCCGAACTATAGACCTGGCAGGTCTTGTCGGCCGATGTGAGCCGTGTCCGGATCGCTAAGACCTGCCAGGTCTACCAGGATGCGACTCACCGGTCAGTGCAGCCCCTCGAACAGATCGGTCTCGACGTGCCGCCCACCGTTGACTGCGCTGAACGTGCGATAGAAGGTCTGGTGACCGAACACGCCCGGATCGTGGGAGTCAACCCGTTGCCTGATATGGCTGTATCCGGGCAACTGCGACCGTTTCCACTCCCTCGGCGGCGTACTTCGCCAGAACGCCGCCCGCGCCGAGCGACTCGTCGTCGGGATGGGCGAGCACGCACATCAGCTTGAGCGGATCGACCATATCTTCCTCCCCTGGCTAC
>DASSFZ010000122.1:0-2534 GCA_035693785.1 Anaerolineae bacterium
CTGCTCGACGTGCTGGCGAACATTGGCGTGATCGTCGCCGCGCTCGGCGTGATCAACACGATGATGATGAACGTGTTGGAGCGGCGGCGCGAGATCGGCGCGCTGCGCAGCATCGGCATGACGCGCGTGCAGGTGATCCGCATGATCCTCGCCGAGGCGTGCGCCATGGGTGCGGCGGGCGCGATCTTCGGCATCGCCTTCGGCGTGCTGCTGGCGCGCGTGATGGTGGACGGCATGCAGCAGATGAGCGGCTATCGCCTGACGTTCGAAATGCCGATCGGCGCCGTCGTCAACGGCATCATCATCGCCCTCCTGGTGTCGCAGGTCGCCGCGCTGTACCCGGCGTGGCGCGCCTCGCGAGTGAATATTGTCGAGGCGATCAAGCATGAGTGACCGGTTGAAAATTGGAGATTGGTAATTAGAGATTGGAGATTGGAGATTGGAGATTAGAGTCTTGCGGCAATGGGTGTCCAACTTCCAACCTCCAACCTCCAACTTCAAACCTCAAACGGCAGCATCGGAGAAAATGATGTCCCGTAATAGGGTGCTGATTGGCATCATCGTCGTCGTGGCACTATCGGCGCTTGGGTTCGCCGGCTATCAGCAGTTCCTGGCGCCTGTCGAAGCCACGCCGACGGCCGCGCCGCTGGCGCAGGAGATCGAGTCGATCGTGTCGGCGCAGGGCATCCTCGTCCCACGCCGCCGCGCCGACCTGGCTTTTCGGACCGGCGGGCGCGTGGCCGAGATTCTCGTCGCCGAAGGCCAGACGGTGGAAGAAGGCGATGCGCTCATCCGGCTGCAGGACGACGAACTGAAAGCCGGGTTGGCGCAAGCGCAGGCCGCACTTGACCTGGCGAAAGCGAACCTGGCGCAAATCGAGGAAGGAGCGCGCCCCGAGCAGATCGCGCAGGCCGAAGCGGCCGTACGCGCCGCCGAGGCGAATCTCGCGGCGGCGACTGCCGAGCGCGATCGCCTGACCGGCGGCGCGAGCGACGCGCGCATCGCCGCCGCCCAGGCGAATCTCGCGGCGGCGCAGGTCGAGCAGAAGCTGGCGCAGGATGCGTACGACAAAATCAACCAAGCCGGGCTTACCGGCACGCTCGAAGAACAGGCGCGCTTCCGCCTGGCGGCAGCCAATCAGGCCGTCGCCGCTGCCCAAAAGGCGCTGGCCGAGGCGACGTCGGGATCGACGCTGTCGGAGGGCGCGGCGCAGGCCGGCGTCGCCGCCGTGTTGGCGCAGCGTGACCTTGCCCAGGCGCAGCTCGAGGAATTGAAGAACGGCCCGACTGAGTCGCAGCTCGCCGTCGCGCGCGCGGGCGTGGCGCAGGCCGAAGCAGCCGTGCACGCCGCCCAGGCTACGCTCGACGAAGCCACGCTCCACGCGCCCTTCGACGGAACGATCGCGCAAATCACGATCGACGAAGGGCAGGTGATCGCGCCCGGCTTCGTCGTCGCGAGCATCGCCGGGCTTGACGCCTGGCAGGTCGAGACCGACGACCTCAGCGAGGTCGACGTCGTGAACGTGCGCGTCGGCCAGCCGGTCAAGATCACCGTCGACGCCCTGCCGGACGTGACGCTCGAAGGCGTCGTGGCCTCGATCACGCCGCGCGCCGAGACCAGGCGCGGCGACGTGACGTACACCGTGACGGTCGACGTGCAGGGCGACGATCCGCGCGCGCTATGGGGCATGACGGCGCAGGTTGAGATCCAGACCCGGTAGCACCGCTTCCACAGGGTCACTGCGCTCGTCGCGCGGCCGGGCAATTGGCTGCGCGGATGATTTAGCCCGCCGCGCGAGGCGTGGCAACTCGCGCCTGGTTGTCAACCGCCGCCTCTATGCAAGCCCACGACTCTGTGATAGACTTAAGCCAGCTTAATCGTGCAACTGTATACGAGCCTATTGGAGATAGACCATGACTAAAGTGCTACAACTCACCGCGGTGATTGAACGGGAAGGAGATGGTTTCGTATCGACTTGCCCGGAACTCGATATCGTCAGTCAGGGTGACACGATTGAGGAAGCGCGGCTTAACCTGTTAGAAGCCGTTGGAAGGGTTCTTTGAGGTCGCGTCCCCCTCCGAGATCAAACGGCGTTTGAAGTAAAGAAACGTACATCATGCCCATTATGCCGACCATTCCGCCGAAACCGATGACTCGAGGGGCATAGGGCATGTGCCTCCAGGCCGGGCACGGCGATGGCGCGAAGCGGGCAGACGATGATGGGTCATCACCCCGTTCTGCGCGAAGCATACCCCATCGGCTTCCCTCTGTCCAGTGTACAGTAACAGGCTTAGTTCAACTCAGGATTATGCGGCGGCTTGCACCTGTTCCGTCCGCGCGTACGGGCTAACCCGCGCCGCATCAATCCTTATTGTGCGACCCGTTCGCTCGAAACCATCAGGCAAGGTAGATAATGGGAGGATGAGCCGCAAAGTAGGCGTCAACCGATTCGGCAGGCTGACAAGAACTTTGACAACTGTGTGCCCAAATAGGTGCGGCCATTCAGCTATGACAAGTAGCTCGTGTGGCAAGGA
>DASSFZ010000123.1:0-3836 GCA_035693785.1 Anaerolineae bacterium
AAAATCAAGAGAAAAGCGGCGACGAGCAGGAAGACCGGCGGCGCGAATCGGGCAGCCAGGTAGGTATACGAGGCAAGCCCCCAGGCCGCGCCTGCGATGATCCAGTCGCGGCGGCGGCCGCTGCGCCAGGCGCGCGCCGCCAGCCCGATGCCGATCGCGGCGAACAGGGGCAGGAGGACGGCGCGGAACCCGATCCGGCTGAGATGGGCCGGCCACAGGGTAACAGTCATCAGTGCAGCAGTGATCAGTCCAGTCCGCCTGCCCCACAACTGGCGCGCCATCCAGTACGTGGCCGGGATGGTCAACGTGCCGGCGAACGCCGCCGGCAGCCGCACGGCCAGCGGCGACGGCCCGAGCAGTCCGACCGCGAGCGCGACCAGGTAAACGTACATCGGCTCGCGGCCGTGATTCGCCGGGAAGTAGATCGGCCGCTCGCCCGCCAGGACGCCCAGCGCGTCCAGCCCGTTGAACGCCTCGTCGTGATACAGGCCGGGCGGGGCTGCGCCGAGCGCGGCAAAACGAAAGGCTCCGGCCAGAATCGTCAATCCAATGACCGGAGCCAATTCGATCAGTTTTTGCTGGATGTCTGGCTTCAACTCGATCCGGCCTGCATATTCCTACCAGGGACGGGCGGGATTATAGCATGGGGGTGGGAGAGGGGCAAACGATCTTCCACGGCAATACCGCTCTTGACAAGTATACGCCAATGGCGTATACTCCTCACAGACCTGAAACGCCGCCTCCGGCCCTGCTATGGTCATTGTCGAAACTTCGGTCTTCACGCGTCGTGTACTGGAGTTGCTCACGGATGAGGAATACCGCAAGTTGCAGGCGGCATTGGCCAATCGCCCAAACATGGGCACGGTCATTCCGGGCAGCGGCGGCCTGCGTAAAGTCCGCTGGTCGCTTCCAGGTAGAGGCAAACGCGGCGGGGTGCGGGTCATCTATTACTGGGCGGTCGAACAACAGCAGTTGCTCATGCTCTTCATGTTCGCCAAGAATGAGCGAGATGACTTATCGCCAGCTCAGCTCAAGATGCTGAGACAAATCGTGAAGGACGAGTATCCATGAAGGATGAACTATTCAACGAATTGGTAGCCAGCGTGCGTGAAGGTGGAGCGATTCTGCGCGGCGAAGCCAGGCCGACTCGCGTCTTCGTTGCGGATGGACCGAATATCAAGCGCATTCGGGCGAGCTATCAACTCTCGCAAGGGCAATTCGCCGCTCTGCTCGGCATCAGCGTGGGCACGCTGCGGAATTGGGAGCAAGGTCGCCGGACGCCAGAAGGTCCGGCGCGGGTCCTGCTGCAGGTTGCCGCCAGGCATCCCGATGCCGTGTGGGATGTCGTCCGCCCGGTTGTGCGTCAGCGCCAAAGTGCGGCCAAGACAGACAAAGCCAAGCGCAGCATGCGAGCGTAGATGACGGCAGGCCGGTGGCCTGAGCAGTGATCCGCGGAGTGATCGCTCACACTGCCGCCGGACCGGCAGCCGATTGGCCCGGTCCTTCCGGTGATGCACTGGCTGGAGGCCATTTGCCGTGCGCTAATCGGCTCGACCGGCGGGCCGCGTTCGCCGCGTGGAACGATGCGCAGGTCGCCGGTGCGCTGGCTTCATCGGCGAAGCTATCGCTGGTGTGCCCTGCCTGTTCACCGGCACGATCTTCCCCTCAAAGTGCTGCTGCTGACAGCCACATGCCCAGAGTTTGAGCCTTTCAACCAAAGTGTGACACGGTTGTTACGCTCAAACTGCACCAAATGATCTAAAATGTCAGTGTAGCGTGTGACGGCGGATGCTCGCCATGGTGTTCATCCACCCATCCGCAGAGCATCTGCCGTCTTCTGTTTCTTCGGCGACATACGCCGGCGCAGTCATGCATGCGGAAGGCCGGATCGCGCGTGTCAGCTCCAGGCCATCCGGCGCGAGGAGGCAAGATGAGCTATTGCAAATACTGCGGCCTTAGCAAGTGCTGCTGTCCTTCTCTCGAAGAACTGAAGCAGATGGTCAAGGTGCTTGAAGGTCTCGAGGAGAGTTGTGTCACAAACACGCAGTCGATGGGCCGTCCCTGCGCGCTCATGCCAGTCGGTCAGCACGCGGGTCCTCCCGGTCGTGTAGCACGAGACGCAGGACTCCGACGCCCTGCGGAGCGCACAGGGGCGGCTCAAGCCAGCCCGCGATATGCTCGGCAAAAAGGTACATGAGGTCCAAGCGCATTAGGGAGACCGCCTACAGTGCTGAGGACAAGCATGATGAGTGAAGACGGCAGGGCTACAAGCCCTGCCGTTTTGCTGTCGGGGTTGGGACTGTCGGCTGTCGAAGACGTGCTCGGCGAAGTCGTCCCCGAGTTGCCCACGGGCTGTCGCGTGTACGTGCTGCTCGACGCCGGGTGCGAAAGAACTGTCAGGCGTCGCCCGTCCTGTAACCGATCAGTCTGGTCCTGCCGGTGACGTACTGGCTGGAGGCGATTCGCCGCGCGCTGCTCGGCGCGACGGGTGGGCCGACGTTCGCTGCGTGGAGCGATGCACAGGTCGTCGGCGCGCTGCTGGTGAGCACGCTGGTGTGGGGGGCTATTTCGGTCGCGTACTTCCGGTATGCCGAGAATCGTGCAAGGGAACGAGGGCTGCTGGATTGGCAGACGCAGTATTAGCGCCAATTGCATATGATTGGTTGTTCTACCCGATTCGGGCGAGCTATCGACTCTCGCAAGGGCAATTCGCCGCTTTGCTCGGCATCAGCGTGGGTATCTTGCGGAATTCGGAGCAAGGTCGTAGGACGCCAGAAGGCCCGGCACGCGTGCTGTTGCAGGTTGCGGCCAGGCGTCCCGCCGCCGATCCACACGTGCTCGACCATGGCTGCGACGTTTGACTTTCCTGGGCGGCAGTGCTAGGATGCAAAGGCACACAGGTTATCAGTTAGCCTCTTGCGAAGGAAGCGACCATGAGTGAAATCGTAAGGCTCGAACTGCCTGAGCAGGTGGCATTGCGCGCCAAAGAGATGGCAACTCGCACACACCGCCGCCTGGAAGATGTGCTGGTGGAGTGGCTCGATCGCGCCGCGGCCGAACCGCCTGTAGAGTCCCTGCCCGATGAACAGGTTCTGGCCTTGTGCGATCTGCAAATGGATGCCGGGCAGCAGGAGGAACTCGGCGATCTCTTAGCCCGCAACCGGGAGGGTCGGATCGACGAAGCAGAGCGTGGCCGCCTGGAAGAGCTCATGCTCGTGTATCGGCGCGGCCTGGTGCGTAAAGCGCGCGCCCTTAAAGTTGCCGTAGAGCGTGGCTTGAGGCCGCCGCTGAATTGACGGCGATAGCCCGTGTCTACGTCTCTATCTCACCCCTACAAACTTAACTCATCCAGCACCAGCACGCTCAAATCGGTCACCCGTTGCAGCGTCATGTCGTTGGTCAGAAACGCCTGGCAGCCTGTCAGTAACGCTACAGCCATTTGCAGAGCATCGGGTGTGCGCAGGTTATGGCGAGCGCGCAATTCAGCAGCGCGTTCAGCGACTGCCAGATCGATTTCCGCGATTTCAATGTTGTCGCTATGCCTCAACAAGTCGAGATACTGACGTTGGAGGTTGAGATCGCCTCGCCGGATCGGCTGGGCGAGCACTTCAGTCACACTGATGACCGAAGTGACACCCACCAAACCGCCATCTGCGATACGCTGGAACACCTCGGTCACCAACGCGTCGTAGCGGGGATGCGCTTCGACGAAATAGATAATGGGCGCGGTATCGAGTCCCAGACGCACCACGCCCGTCAAAGCGTCTTCCAGTTGGGTCATGGACGATGATCCCACTCTGAGCGCAGCGTATTGACATACTTCTGCGCATCAATGC
>DASSFZ010000124.1:0-16006 GCA_035693785.1 Anaerolineae bacterium
GGCCAGCAACGAGACGATCAGCGCCGACGACCAGAGCATTTATCGCGCGCTCAAGCGCTTCGAGGGGATGAAGATTGTTTCCAGTTACTGGGAGGAATCGCCGCAAGGCCCGCCGAGGAAGTATTATCGTCTTACCGAAGCGGGCGAGGAGCTGCTGAGGAGATTCATCCAGCGCAACATCCTGCTGTTTCAAGATGAGTCGGTCGAGAAGCGCGTGCAGGCCGTGTTGAACGGCGCTGCGTAGCCGGAGGACGCCATGAACGAGAAATCATCGATTCGGCTCGGGCCGTGGTATGGGTTACTGTGCTTCGGCGCAGGCAGCATCCTCACCGTCGTCATCGCCACAATCGACAGTGGCTGGGGGCCGTTGAGCGGTATCAATCCTCTGATGGGACTGACCGCGCTCTTCTGGACGGTGCTGGGCATCGTAACCGGCGCGTATATTCTGATCGGCCGTGGCTGGCGTACGATCGATCGCAGCGCGCGCGTGCGACTGGCCCTGGCTTACCTCGCCCTGGTATGGGCCGGTCTGTTCGCCATACTGATGACCACCCCCGCCGCTGTCGGGCTGATCGTCTTCCTGGGCATCGCCTCGGCGATTGGTTTCATTGCCTACGGGCTTGAGCATCGACCGCGGAACCAGGACGAAGGAGAGATTTTCCCGTAAGACCTGCTGGCCCTATACGACGGCATTTCGTAATAGGAGACTGACATGGACAACGAACAGATAAACACAGCCGGAAGGCTGCGCGGACTGCTGGCGGTGGCCGCGAGCAGCGTCATCACCGCCATCCTGGCGAACGTGGATCGACCCTTAGGCAGCCCACTGCTCTGGGTGGCGCTGCTCTTCTGGACACTGCTGGGTGGCGCGACCGGTGTCTGGGTGCTCCGTGGAAAAGCCTGGCGAATGCTGACTCGCAACATGCGGCTGCGATTGGCGATCGGCTGCTTTGCTATTTCGTGGGGAAGCCTGGCCGCCATGGCGCTGCCTATGGCCAGGACGATGCCCGGCGCCTATGTGCTGGGGCCGGGTCAGGCGCTCTTCATTTGGCTAGTTGTTGCAACAGGATTCGCGCTCGCGCTGATCTTTGTCGCTTCCTTCGTCGCCTCGTTCATCACCGACCATCAGCGGAAGCAAGACGAGGGCGACATCTTCCCATAAAAACCAATGAAACGCCGACACTCCATGAATGTTCGGCGCTCCGCGTGCTAACACACGATCGCAAGGCAGGACTTCGCTTCGTGCTAGAGTGAATCTGCGCTTTTCAAGCTCAAACACGGCAGCAGCCCTGCCACGACAGTAGTAGACTCGCATCTGAGTGGTGATCAACCTCCTAACGAGCGCATCCGATCGAGCATGACACACAGATTGTGTGCTTCTGCGGCGTTGCAGGTGTCCTGGTGCAGGCGATCGAGGTAACCTCGATACAGAGCGAGCGCTGCGTGATAAGCGTCGGGCGTGTGACGGCGCGCCCAGGGCCAGTCCAAAAAGGGGGCCGGCTGCTCAATGAAGTGACGCTGAAGCCGTTCCCAGTCGGCTGGACAAGTCTGCGCAACGGCGAGGAAAAGATTCTCGGCTCGCACGGCGTGATCGGCTGGTGCGTCGCTGAGATCGTCGATGATCTGCAAGGCCATTCCGAAATTGAAGAAGGCCTGTGATGCGTCTTGAGCTACATCGGCGGGTATCTCGTATAGACAACTCAGCATCCGGCTCCACACATACCATAGCTTCCCCGCCGTTCGCTCTTTGTCGACAATCACTTGAGCAAGGTTATCGGCTGTGGCGTCAGCACCATGCTGCATCGTGCTGAGCGCCTCACGCCGGTAAGCGAGGATCAGGTTGATCAAGGCACGGCAGGCTGACGCGTCCAATCCCACTTGCTGCACTCCGGCGCATAACTCGGTTGCCACACTGCGCACTTGCGGACGCGCTTTGAACTGTATTACATGTGTGCGCCACAACGCACGGCTGTCAAAGCTGTCCACATACCGATCGATCTCGCACACGTAGCGGATGAACATTTCGGCCGGCAAACAGCGATCGGGCCGCGAGAGAACATCCGGCAGGCAGTGACAGTAGCGCCCCCAGGTGAATAATAGGTAGGCATACATCCAGATCAGACTGCGCGGATAGACTTCTGCCAGGCTGGCCCACTTTCGCTGCGTCACGTGCTGCTGAAACATCCGCAGGTAGCGAACTTGTTCCATCCAGCGCGAGGGTGAAAACGCGAACACAAACGGTAGATCGGTCAGTGCACACAGGCGCATTACGGCCATGTTCTCTGAAGGAACGCGAAGCATCCTTGTCTGCAGAACTCGATGGACAAGTGCGCCTAGCATATTCACCTCCCATAGGGCGAAATATGTCGGACTCAGATGCGATCGCGGAACGGGGAGCTACTTCGGAAACAACGTTGATTGAATGGAAGTGGCGAGCGAATTTAATAGCGGGAGGATGGCCGCCCCGACGAGCTCGACGGCGCCGCGCCAGGTCAGAGGCCATTCAGGAATCGCTTCGATCTCGGCAATGAGCTTGGCTGTGGTCTCCAGCTGAGTGTGGTACTGCTCCAGCTGCTTATACAACGAGGCCGCACGGCGATCTGAGGGGGCCGCCGTAATCTGCGCGGTGATCTCCTCGATCTCGCGGTACGAATTGTGTTGGGCTTGTTCGAGACCGGTGAGTCGCTGGTACTTGGCATGCACAATCGCGCGGTGTGCGAAATAGACGGGCGCAAAGAAAGCGGTGAGCAGCGCGACGGACGCAATCAAAGATGTGGCA
The DNA here is from genome assembly GCA_035693785.1 of Anaerolineae bacterium. GTDB lineage: Bacteria > Chloroflexota > Anaerolineae > Fen-1058 > Fen-1058 > DASSFZ01. Next base: position 2,780 of record DASSFZ010000124.1, read on the forward strand.
ATCGTCGGCAGTGTGGCGCGCGAGGTAAGATCGGCGCTGAATAGTTCCGGTCCGATCAGCACTTGGGCAAGACCCACGAACACGAAGGCGATGAACGCCCAACCTGCCAGGGCAGTGCTGAAGTTGCCGATCAGGCGCAGCCCGCGATAATAAGCCAGCTTTAATGGAAGATTGAGCAGTTCATACAACAGAATGGCACAGCCCAAAATACCCACCGCGCCGCTGCCCAACAGGAACGAGCCGACGACAGTATCATAGGCGATATAGTAGACCTGGAAGAAGCGCGCCTGCTCGCTCCTGACCCAGGCGGCGCCGATCCAGTTCAGTTCCCGAGAGTTCCACAATGTGATGATGCGCCCGAGGCTTAGCACGGCCAGCGGAATGCTGAAGGCAATCATCACCCACAACCGATTGGCAATGCGATCGGTCCAGCGTCTGATGATGCTGCCATATTGCTCGGGTGTGGTGTCCATCAATGGAAAGAGTTTGGCCAGCAGAGGCGGAAACGTCTTGGCAAACCAGCCGTAGGCCGCCAGCGCGAAACCCAGCCCCACCGGATAGGCGAGTGGATTGGCGAGAAATAGCGCGAGTACGCCGAGGACGAGTGCGCCAAGAGCACCAATGACCCATATCAAGGCCGGCACGCCGACAACAAACACGGGAAAGGGGATCCGCTTCAGGGCGTAAAGCCGAAACACCCAGTTGGGCGCAAAATAAGCGCGAATGTGCTGTTCGTTCATCTTACCTCTCCTCAAATGCCATCGTATACAGATTGTAATACCGCCCGCGCTGCGCGAGCAGCTCGTGGTGCGTGCCACGCTCCACGACACGCCCACCGTCGATGACCAGGATCAGGTCAGCCTTGACGATCGTGCTCAGGCGATGCGCGATGACGAACGCCGTCCGCCCTTCGAGCAGCGTCGCCATCGCCGCCTGGATTTTCTTCTCTGTCTGCGTGTCGACGCTCGACGTGGCTTCGTCGAGGATCAGGATGCGCGGATCGGCGAGCAGCGCGCGTGCGAACGAGATCAACTGCCGCTGCCCCACCGACAGGATCGCCCCACCCTCTTCGACTTCGGTGTCGTAACCGTTCGGCATTTTCGAGATGAACTCGTGCGCGCCGACGGCCTGCGCCGCCCCGACGACCTCGGTGTCGCTCGCGTCGACGCGGCCGAAGCGGATGTTGTCCGCGACCGTGCCGCTGAACAGAAACGTCTCCTGCAGCACGACGCCGAGCTGCCGCCGCAGCGAGCGCTGCGTCACGTCCCGCACGTCGATCCCGTCGATGCGCACGCGGCCGCCGGTCGCGTCGTAGAAGCGCGCGAGCAGCTTGACGAGCGTCGATTTGCCCGCGCCCGTTTCGCCGACGAGCGCGACCATCTGGCCAGGCTGTACCTCGAACGACACGTCGCCCAGCACGGGCACGCCATCCTCGTAGGCGAAGCTGACGTTTTCGAACACGACATGCCCTTCGATGCGGGGCATCTCGGTCGCGCCGGGCGCATCGACGACCTCTGCTTCGGTATCCAGCACTTCGAAGATGCGCTCGCCGGCGGCCATCGTCGCCTGAAAGGTGTTATAGCGCTGCGCCAGGTCGCGAATCGGATTGAAGAATTGATCGATGTACAGGACGAACGCGACGAGCACGCCCGCCGTGAGTCCCCCGCCGAGGACCTGCGTCCCGCCGATCCACACGACCAGCCCCACGGCCAGCGAGCCGATGAAGTCGACCGTCGGGAAGAACGCGGACGACAGCCGCGCCGAAGCGACGTTCGCATCGAAGTTGTCGCGATTGATGTCGCCGGCGAAATGACGGCAGTTGCGTTCCTCGCGCGAGAACGACTGCACGACCCGCACGCCGGCGATGTTTTCCGAGAGCGTGCCGGTGACGCGGCTTTGCGAGCGGCGCGTCCAGCGATAGGCTTCGCGCGCGCGAGAGCGCCACACCGCCGTCGCGACGCCCATGAGCGGCAGCACCAGGAAGGTCAGCAGGCTCAACCGCCAGTCCAGCACGACCATCGCAACGACCAGCCCCACGAGATGGAGCGCGTCGCGCGCGACAGCGACCAGCGCCCAGGTGACGAACTCGCGCATCACGCCCACGTCGTTGACGACGCGCGAGATCAGGCGGCCGACCGAATGGCGCGCATAGAAACCGAGCGCCAACTGCTGCAGATGGTCGAACAGCTCGGCGCGCAAAGCGAAGATGATCGACTGGCCGGCGATCGCCATGGTGCGGATGCGCTCCCGCGTGGCGAACCACCAGGCGGCATTGACGAGCAGGTAGCCCAGCGTCGCCAGCCACAAGGCAGTCGCGTCCCTGGCCGCGACGCCTCCGTCGATGGCGACTTTGATCAGGTACGGCCCGGCCAGATCGGCCAGCGTCCCGACGACCATCAGCGCCATCGCCATCGAGATGGCGCGGCGCTGCGGAGCGAGATAGCTCAACAGGCGCTGCGTCACGCGCGCATCGTACGCCTTGCCGAGCACCTCGTCGTCTGTATGCAGGTTAATCCGCTTTGCTGCAATCTGGCTCATGCTGGCCTATCGCCTATCGCCTATCGCATATCGCGTATCGTGTAGCGCTTATCACACGTCGCCGGTCACACATGACTTATCGCGGATCACGTATTCACTGCATCACGTTATCACGCATTACTTATCACGCATCACGCAACACGCACCACGCAACACGTATCACGCATCACGTCACTGCTTCCTGTCGCGACTTGAATGCGAAGCGCCTCTGCCGGCCATCGTCCGGCGCTTCCTCGATCCACGCCAGGTCGTGGCGCAGCGCTTCCTGGTCGCGCAATTGCAGGTCGTAGATCTCACGATACAGGCCGCCTTCGCGCAGCAGATCGTCGTGCACACCACGCTGCACGATGCGCCCCTGGTCGAGCACCAGGATCTGGTCGGCGCGCTTCACCGTCGTCAACCGCTGGGCGATGACGAACGTCGTGCGCCCTTTCATCAGCTCGGCGAGCGCCTGCTGGATCGCGTACTCCGTCTGCGTATCGACCGACGACATCGAGTCGTCGAGAATCAGGATGCGCGGGTTCATGAGCAGCGCGCGTGCAATGGCGACGCGCTGGCGCTGTCCACCTGACAGCGTGACGCCTTTCTCGCCGACGATCGTGTCGTAGCCGTCGGGGAACGCCGTGATGAAATCGTGCGCCCGGGCCGCCATCGCAGCGGCGACGATCTCGCCGTCTGTCGCATCCTCTCGTCCGTAGGCAATGTTGTCCCGGATCGACATCGAGAACAGGATCGATTCCTGCAGCACGATGCCGATCTGCGAGCGGAGCGATTCGAGCGTCGCATCCCGAACGTCGAACCCGTCGACGCGCACCGCGCCAGACGTGACGTCGTAGAAGCGCGGGATCAGGTTGATGATCGTCGATTTTCCCGAGCCGGTCGGGCCGATCAGCGCGACGACCTGGTCCGGCTCGGCGACGAAAGAGACATCCTGCAGGGCCGCACGTGCCTGCTGATGGCTTGCCTCCGCCCCCAGCGCCGGGACGGGAGACGGTGGCCGCCGGTAGGCAAACGTGACGCGATCGAAGTCGACCCGGCCTCGCAGCGCCGGCAGCGTCACCGCGCCCGGCCGATCCGCGATGGCGGCCGGCTCGTCGAGCACCTCGAAGATGCGCACGGCCGAGGCCGTCGCCTCGCCCATCATGTTCACGATGAAGCCCAGGCGCTGCACGGGCTGCGACAGCAGCAGGATGAACGAGTTGAACGCGACCAGCTCGCCCAGCGTCAGCTCGCCGGCGATCACCATCTGGCCGCCGACGCCGATGAGCAGCGCGACCGATGCCGCGACCATAAGCGACATCGTGGGAAACGCGCTGCCCCAGTAGCGGATCGTCGTGACGCGGCTGTCATACAACTCGCGGTTGCCCGCCGCGAACTGCTCGCGCCGGTTCGGCTCGCGCGCGAAAGCTTTCACCACCTGCATCCCACTCAAGGTCTCCTGAAGGACGGTGCTGATGCGGGCGAGGGCCTGATCGATGCGGTTGAAATACGGCGTGATGCGAATGCCGAAACGCACCGTGTAGGCGATCAGGATCGGGAACGGGATCAAGGCAATCAGCGTCAGGCGCGCATCCGTCGCCAGCATGATCGCGAGGATGCCGGCGAACAAGAGGATCACATTGATCAGATCGATCAAAGCGAAGCCGGCGAAGCGCTGGACGTTGCCCACGTCTTCGGTGCTGCGCGCCAGGAGCTGTCCCGTCTGCGAATGATCGTGGAAGGCGAACGGCAGCCGCTGGATGTGCTCGTATAGAGCGTTGCGCACGTCGTAGGCCAGCCGGTGGCTGAGCCACTCGGCATTGTACCGCTGGACGAGGTTCAGCACTGCGCGAGCAAGCCCGACGCCGATCAAGGCCAGGCCGATCTGCGCGATGACGGCGGCGTCTCCCTGCGCCAGGCCGAAGTCGATCGCCGTCTGCAGCAGGCGCGGCACGGCCAGGCTGAGCGCCGTAATCGCGATCAGGCAGGCCGTCGTCACGACGATACGAAGCCAGTACGGTCGAGAGAACGCTGCAAGCCGAATCAGGGAGCGCATATTAAGGAAGTAATCCTCTACAACATGAACGTCGATCGCGAGGGTTTTTGGACGCAGACTAAATCAAAATCCGCGAAATCTGCGCTTATCTGCGTCCGACATACTGGGTCACACGCGAATCGCCTGCCAGCGACCGCTGCGAAATCGGAGCCAGCCAAATAGCGCGCGCACGCTGAAATCGGCCCAGATGCCGAGCCACGCGCCCGCCAATCCCAGGTGCAGGACCTGCGCACCCAGGTAGGCCACGCCCAGCCGCACGGCCCAGATCGACGTGACGGTGATGGCGAGCGTCGTGCGTGTATCGCCCGCGCCGCGCAGCGCGCCCATGAAGACGAAGGATGCCGCCATCGAAGGCTGCGCGAACGCGCCGACGTGGATCGCGGTGATGGCTTCGGCAATCACGCCCGGATCGCCGGTGAAGATGCGCAAGATCGGCTCGGCGAAGAAGTATAGCACCGCCGCCATCACGAGCATGACGCCGAGCGCCAACCGGAAGGCCGCATATGCACTCTCGCGTGCGCGTTCGGGCGCGCCCGCGCCAAGCCACTGCCCGACCAGGGTCGTCGCGGCGACAGCGAAGCCCCACCCCGGCAGGAACGACAAAGACATGATCCGGATACTCACGCTGTAGGCGGCATACGTCACCGTGCCCAGGTTCGCGATGACAGTCGCCAGATTCAACAACGCAAACTGGAGCAAGACTTGCTCCGCGCCCGCCGGCAAACCGACACTCAGGATACGCTTCAGGCGGCGCGCGTCCGGTCTCCACCCGTTCGCGGCCAGGCGGCGACTGCGCCACAACAGCCACAGCACCAGCGCGCCCGTCGTGCTGCGCGCGATGGCCGTCGCAATCCCAGAGCCTTGAACGCCCAGTTGCAGCGGGCCGTAGACGAGCAGGATGCCGAGGACGGCGTTGACGACGAGCTGTAGCCCGGTCAGATACATCGGCGTGCGTGTATCGCCCGTCGCGCGCATGGCCGCGTTGCCGACGAGCGCGATTGCAGCCAGCGGCATGGACAGCGCGATCGTGCGCATGAAGGGCGCGCCCAGCTCGACCACGCCTGGCTCTGCTCCGAGCGCTTGCAGGATGCCCGGCGCGAACACACCTGCGACGATCGCCGCGCCGCCGCCCAAAAGCACAGCCGCCAATAGCGACTGCTGAATCGTGCGCGCGGCTTCGACGCGCTCGCCCGCGCCCGTCTGCCGAGCGACGATCGCCATGCAGCCCACGGCAATCGAGCCGAAGAACGCCATACTCAGCATGACGACCTGTCCGGTCAGGCCGACGGCGGTGAGCGCGGCCGCACCCAGATGGCCGACGATGAACAGGTCCGTCAGATCCACGCCGGCGATGAGAACCTGCTCGACCACGGCCGGCCAGGCTAGCCGGAATACGGCGCGCGTCATGCCCGGTGTGCGGGCGGGCGGCGCGCGGCGCGCCCGGAGGGGAGACAACAAAGCCCCGGCCTGTGGGCCGGGGGCGCGAGAGGTTCGCCTGGATGTGTTCACGCGCTGCCTTTCACATTTGGCGCGACGTAGGGCGGCTTTCACTAGCCGCCTTCTTTTGGGCGGGTATGAAAACCTCCCTTCTGCCGTTCGCCAGCGGCGCGTATCATAGCACGCGATCACGCGATTGAAAAGATAGACCTGGCAGGTCTTGAAGACCTGCCAGGTCTACTGGCCGGCTACGGCTGGGTACACGCGCCTCCGGGGAAGAGATGACCGAGGACATCCGGATCCGTCGTGAGGTTCGGCTCGATGTGATTGCCGGACTCGTCCCAGATGCGCACCTGCTGCACCCTGACCCGGCACCGCCGCGAACGCACCAGGTAGGTCGCCTGGCCGCCCGTCTTCTCCTCCCAGATGCCGGTATCCGGGTTCTCGACCGCGAAGTGATACTTCCCATCGCCACCGGTGCCCCAGATCGTCACGTTGCAAGTGTAGTTGTCGCCATCATAAGTGCAGAAGTCGTGGGTGAAACCCCAGCCAAGCGGGACCAGCGCAGCCTGCGTAGGCGTCTCCAACGGCGGCGGCGTCGCCGTCGCAGGTGGGCGCGTTGCGGGCGGCCGAGTCGGGGCCGGCGTATGACTCGGTGTCGGGGTAGACGTCGGCCTGGGCGTGTCGCTCGGCGCGGGTGTCGCAGTCGGCGCCGGCGTCAGCGTCGCGGGCGGTCTGCCGATCGGGAGCGCGTCGACCGGCACACCTCCCATATCGACGGCATTCGCCGGCACCCAGCCATCCGTGCCATCCGGGAACTCGATCCTCAGCCATTCGGAATCGACCGTTCGAGCTTGTACCGTGAACGGACCGAACGCAGGACCGACGACACCTTTGATGCGCGCCTCAGCGCCAGGCTCGTCACGCAGTTCGACGCTTTCAGACGTGAATTGGCCTTCGGGCGGTCCGACCTCCGTCGGACTCGGTGCAAGCGTGGGCGACGGCGCCGCCGTCGGCGGCGGCGGCGGCGGCGCTTGCGTGCCGGATGCGACCACGGCGATCCCGCCCGCCACGAGCGCCAGCACGACAAGCGCGATAACGGGAATCAGCCATTTGGGTCGCCCGGCGGCAGCCGGTTGAACGACCGGCTGCGGGGCGACCTCAGGCACAGCGTGCGGTGGGACGGCTGTGGCCGGCGCCGCCGGCCGCGCGGCGGTCGAGCTGGCACCCGTGCGCGCGACGGTCGCAGAGGATGCCGCCCGCTCCGGCTGCGGCGTCACCGCGCCGATACGGCCGACGACGGTCGCGCCCGCCAGTTTCATGGCCGAGCCATCCTTCATCTGCTCGGTCGGCGTGACGTCGGCCGGGAGGCCCATCGCGCGCTTCAGCTCGGCCGTCATCTCGGCGACCGTCTGGTATCGATCGTCCGGGTTCTTAGCCAGCGCCTTGACGATGACGCGCTCGACGCCCTCGGGCAGGTCCGACTTGAGCGCGCGTGGAACCGGCAGCGGCTCGTTGATGTGCTTGAGGACGACGGCCAGAGGCGTATCGGCATCGTACGGCAGCCGCCCGACGGCGAGCTGGTACAGCATCACGCCGAGCGAGTAGATGTCGCTGCGCTCGTCGCCCGCCTGGCCCATGCCCTGCTCGGGCGACATGTACGACGGCGTGCCGACCATCGCGCCGGAGGCGGTCAGGTTGGTGGCGCTCAGGATCTTGGCGATGCCAAAATCGGTCAGGATGACATGGCCGTCGCTGGTGATCATCACGTTGGCCGGCTTCACGTCCCGATGCAGCATGCCCCGCTCGTGGGCATAGCGGAGCGCCGAGCCGAGCGACACCACGATCGTGACTGCATCGTCGAGCGTCACCCACCCGCCCCGCTCGTGCATCATCTCGAGCATCGACTTGAGCGTGACGCCGTCGATGAACTCCATGACCATGTAATACTGGCCGTTCTCGACGACGAAATCGTATACCTGGACGATATTCGGATGGCGCAGCGTGGCGATGAACTTGGCTTCGCGCTCGAAGCGCGTCCGGAAATCCTTGTCGTCGGCGAGGAAGGCGTGCATGATCTTGATCGCCACGTAGCGATCGAGACTGGGCTGAAACGCCTTATACACCTCGGCCATGCCGCCGCGGCCCAGATGCTCGGTGATTTGATAACGCCCGACGGTCTTTCCGATTAAGCCTTCCACCGGAAAACCTTCAAACTCCAAACTTCAAATTGCAAAGTTCAAACGGCGCTCACGGGACACGTTGCGGCACTTCGAAGGAAACGCTTTCGGTCTGCAGGACAGTGGCGTCCTCGTTCAGCAGATCGACGCGTGCGACATAAGAGCCGCCGGGATCGCCCGGCGGCAGGTGCATCGTGAGCTGCACCTGTGGAGACATCGCGCCGACGACCGACGTTGCGCGCTCCTCGACGCCGTCGCGCAGCAGCGTCACGTCGAAACTGGGCTTCTCGAAGAACGGCGTCAGGTCGACCGAGACGAGAACCCGCCGGTGGTCCGGCATCACCTCGACGTGAACGCCGGTGATGCGAATGTCTTCCAGCGGGCGGGGCGTTTCATCGGAGGTATCGAAGAAGTGAATGGGGCCGGACATGATACTGACCTCAACGCAATTCAAACAAGATTATACACTGCGCTATGACGAGCGACAAGTAAAGACCGTGTTACAGTTTGCGAATGATTTGTACATTCCGCTAATGCCCGTGCCCCGGCCCGGCTGCGCCTGCGTCGCCCGTCTCGCCTCTGAAGATCGTGCTTGCCAGAAACGTCGTGATCGGCACCGACAGCACCAGGCCCAGGCTGCCGACGAGCGTGCGCACGACCTCCTCGGCGATGAACTCGCGGTTGAGCGTCTGGGCGAAAGGCTGCGGGTAGATCGAGAACAAGAGGAGCAGTGGCAGCGACGCGCCGACGTATGCCAGCACGAGCGTGTTGACCGTCGAGGCGATGTGATCGCGGCCGATATTCATCGCCCGGCGGAAGACGTCGAGCGGCGCGAGATTCGGGTTGGCCGCCGCCAGCTCGGTGACGGCAGACGCCTGGCTGATTGTGACGTCGTCCAGCACGCCGAGCGCGCCGATGATGATGCCGGCCAGCAGCAGCCCACGCAGGTTGATCGCCGCGCCGGATGCCTGCAAAAAGAGCGCCTCCTCAGCCCCCTGCCCTGTCAGCCGCGCCAGGCCGACGGCGAGAGCCGCCAGCAGGCCGGTGATGACCAGGCTGAACAGCATGCCCGTCACGGCGGCGTGCGTCTTGCGCGTCCAACCGTAGATCAGATAAAGCGTCACCGCGAGCACGACGAACGAGCCGGCGACGCTGATCGCGACCGGATCGCCCCCAGCGAGAATCATCGGTAAGATGAACTGCGTAATGACCAGCAGGCTGACGAGCATGCCGAGCAGCGAGCGCACGCCCTGCCAGCGCGCGACGACGACGATGATCGCGACGAACGCGATCGCCAGCCACGCCATCGCGTCGAGGCGCACCGCGTCGGTGATGATGAACACATCGCCCCCATCAGGCCCCTGGCTGCGCAGCACCAGCACGCGATCCCCGGCGCGATACAGCGACTCGGGCGACAGCAGCGAATATCGGCCGTGATCGATGGTCACCGCGCGGCCTGCCAGCTCGCCGTCCAGCAGCACCGCGCGCAGCTTCTGATACGGCTGCGCGATCCCGCCCCGATCGATCTCGCCCTCCTCCAACACCTCGAGCACGCGGGCCTGCACGGTCTCTTCCACGCCGGCCGGCAATGGCTCGATCGGCACGCGCGCCGACCGGCCGATCGCTGCCATCGCAACGATGATCAGAAACGCAACTCCGACGAGCAGCAGCCGACTCTTGTCGATCTTCACGCTTTTCCTCCGCACCATCTGACGAAAGACGAAGGACGGACGACGAACAGAGCCCTGACTCCACACTCTAACTCCATACTCTAACTCCATACTCTAACTCCACACTCTAACTCCACACTCTAACTCCACAGTTGACCGCCCCAGCGACCCCAAGTACAATCGCGTCACACTCCTCCCGAGGATCGTACATGACACGCCCACCCCACATCGAGACGCTCGCCGTGCACGCCGGGCAGCAGCCCGATCCGAGCACCGGCGCGGTGATGACGCCGATCTATCAGACCGCCACCTACGTTCAGGACGGCGTCGGCAAGCACAAAGGCTACGAATACGCGCGCACGGCCAACCCGACGCGCGCCGCGCTCGAAGCGTGCCTGGCCGAGCTGGAGGGCGGCCGCTTTGGGCTGTGCTTTTCGTCCGGCATGGCGGCGATCGATACGCTGCTGAGGCTGGTCAAGCCCGGCGAGCACGTCCTGGCCGGCGACGACGTGTACGGCGGCACATACCGGCTGTTCGTGCACATCCTGGCCGAGTACGGTATCCAGTTCGACTTCGTCGACATGAGCGACCTCGACGCAGTGCGCGCCGGGCTGCGGCCGAACACGCGGCTCGTGTGGCTCGAGACGCCGACGAACCCCCTCATGAAGATCGCCGACCTGGCAGCCTTGAGCGAGATCGCGCGCGCGAACAAGGCGCATCACCCGACGCTCGTCGCCGTCGACAACACGTTCGCGTCGCCGGTCATCCAGCGGCCGCTGGAGCTGGGCGCGGACTTCGTCGTCCATTCCACGACCAAGTATCTCGGCGGTCACAGCGACGTCGTCGGCGGCGCGATCGTCACCTCCGACGAGGCAGCCTACGAGCGCCTGAAGTTCCTGCAGAACGCGGTCGGCGCGGTGCCCGGCCCGGTGGACTGCTTCCTCACGCTGCGCGGCATCAAGACCCTGCCTTTGCGAATGGAGCGGCACAGCCAGAACGCGATGCGCATCGCCGAATTCCTGGCCGACCATCCCGCGGTCAGAAAAGTGATGTATCCCGGACTCGAAGACCACCCGAATCACGCCATCGCGAAGAAGCAGATGAAGATGTATGGCGGCATGATCTCGTTCCTGCCGATTGGCGACGAGGAGACCGCACGCAGAATCGTCGAGCGAACGCGAATCTTCGCGCTGGCCGAGTCGCTGGGCGGGGTCGAGAGCCTGATCGAATTGCCCGCGCCGATGACGCACGCCTCAGTCGCCGGATCGCCGCTCGAGATCGACCCATCGCTCGTGCGCCTGTCCGTCGGCATCGAGCACGTCGACGATCTGATCGAGGATTTGCGGCAGGCGCTGGCCTGACCGACTCGCCCGACGCTGTGGGGCCTTTCACCACGAAGACACCAAGACACAAAGCCATATTTCGGCATACATACAACTCTTGGTGCCTTCGTGTCTTGGTGGTGAGTCACACCTCACGGGCAGATCGGCGTGCCTCGAGCGCAACTGACGTTCGGCACGTCCACGCCGGCGATCAGGTCCGCGAACCAGTCCCGGAATCGAACCCCGTTCACCTCCATCGTGTAGAATTCGTCCATTGGCAGGATCGTATGCAGCATCCCTTCGCCGACGTAGTAGCGGAAGTTGTCGAGGGTCAATAGCTCTTCCAAGATCTGCGCCTTCGTATCAGCCCACGACGCCGCGTCTCCCCCCGTCACGAGCAAGTACCCCATCTGCACCACGTCTGCAGAGTGGGTATACTGCGCGAACGTGTGCTGGGGGAAGCGATCCGCGACTGCGCCGTACAGATCGGTTATCGTGAACGTCTTGGGGTCAATGTCTGCCGGCGCTGCAATCTCATCAGACAGGTTGGCGTAGGCATTCCAGGTTTCGAGCGCGTCCCAGCCGGCGGGCGCGACGCCCACGTAGCCGTCGCCGAGCTGCACGATGCGCGCGCCGGGATAGTGGCGCATGATCTCGGGCGCGTAGTAGATCGACGCCATCGAGCCGGCGCTGCTCCCGGCGATGAGGATGTGATCCGGTGCCTCAAAGCGCTCGTACACCCAGTTCAGGACGGACATCGTGTTGGTGTAGCCGTAGTGGGCGACCTTTAGCGCATCACCCGGAATCGTGTCGTACTCGACTTCTGCGGCTCCGATATGCACGTCGCCTGTGCAATACGGTATCACGACGATGTGATAGCCGGTCACGGGGTTATCGGGGTTCTCGAAGTCGAAAATGCCTCCGTACCAGCGCAGCTCGTACTCGCTCACGCGCTTGTCGTAGACCGGACTGAAAGGCTGGCACGTTGGGCCGGACCAGCACGCGCCGCCGAGCTGGAAGTAGATCATGAGCTTGTCGTCGTCCGCGCCGCGCCGGTAGTAGAACCGGTAAGGATCGCCCAGCGCGCACTGCGTGCCCGCGTCCCCGTCAATCACGATCCACTCACGTTGTAATTGGGGATTGGTAATTACCAATCCCCAATTACCGCCCAATGCCACGCCGGCGATCGCGATCCCGATACCGAGCGACAGAATGACGAGGATCTTCTTCCCGATCCTCGTCGTCTTCAGATGCTCGGCCTCATTCTGCCCGGCCATCGCCTGCCTGCCCTGCGATGGGCCACAATCGACCGGACGGCAGCCGCATGAACAACACGGGCACGGCGGCGTCCGGCCGGCCGGCGGTCAGCAGCGTGGCGCGCGCTTCGTTCATCGCCCGATCGATCTGGCCGTGCTCCAAAAGGCGCGCGTAGAAAGTCGCGTTGAGCGCGCGGGCGGTCGAAACGGTGACGGCGGCCTGCATGGCGACGACGGCCGGCACGCCGATCTCGACGAGACGCGGAGCAAGCCCGCGAAAGGCGTCCGCCGTCGAACGTGCCGCGCTCTGACACGCGGTCAGGAACACCAAATGCGGTGGCGTTCGCAGCCGGGCCAGCATGGCGGCGATGTCGTCGTCGAGCGCGCGCGCAACATGCCCATCTTCATCTTGTAGAAACAGCGCGGCCCGCTGCGTCCCGTGGCTGAGCGCGCCATGGCCGACGAAGTGCAGGATGTGATACCCTGCTTCGCGCTGCAGGCGCTTCTCGATGCTTGCCAGCGTCACCCGCGATTCGAGATGAAGAAAGTCGATGTGTATCTCGACTTCGCCGATCGAGGCCAGGGCTTCTCTCAACGTGCCCGCTTCCAATTCGACGTCGACCCGCGACAGGCGGTACTTGCTCTCCAGATCGTCGGGATTCGAGATCGCCACGAGGGCGCGTATTGGGCGCGCTGCGATCGGCTCACCCCACCGCTTCTCGATTGCCAGATAGCGCGAAAACGGCATCCGGCCGGAAGCCGAGAGCATGACGTCGCCGTCGTGTAGCA
>DASSFZ010000125.1:0-2316 GCA_035693785.1 Anaerolineae bacterium
GACCAGACCTATCTCGCCGCGCTGTCGGAGCACGCCGTGCCTTACATCGGGCTGCTTGGCCCTGCACCCCGGCGCGCGCGCCTCATGCAAGAGCTCGGGCTCAAGGCACATGCGCTCGCCGGGCGATTGTATGGACCGATCGGCCTGGACATCGGCGCGAAAACGCCGGAGACGATCGCCCTGGCGATCGTCAGCGAAATTCAGTCGGTGCTCGCTGGCCGACCCGGCGGATCGTTCAGTCGGAGAGAAGCGGATGGCGGATAGACGGAGAAGGACTGTTGGCTATGGCTTCTGACTATCCGCTATCCGCTCCTCTCCGGCTATCCGCGCCGCAGATCCCTCAGCGCACGTCGAGCATGCTTGTCGGGGCGGCCTTCCGGCGCCGGCGGTGCAAGTCGCGCGCGTTCCCGATGTTGCTCGCGTGCTGCAATACTCTGGTCCGTCTCGACGTAGTGCGAACGTGCTTCCGTTGCCGGTCCGCGCCGCGACGGGAGGCCGTGAACGACGACCTCCACGCGCAGCTGATCGCGCGTGATCTGCAGGCGGTCACCAACCTGCACGGCCCGTGAGGGCTTCACGCGCTCGGCGTTGACGTGCACGAGCCCGCCTGCGACGGCCTGGGTGGCCTGCGATCTGCTCTTGAAGAAACGCGCGAACCAAAGCCACTTGTCGATGCGTTGGCCGCTGTCGGAATCCTGGCGCTCCATGACACAAGTCTACGCCTTCATGGCCGCGGCGTTCTGATACCGGTGGCGGTTGCAAGCCGCCAGTCCCGGCGGTCCGCTATCCGCAATCCGCGGCACTTCAGTATCATTACGCCCCGCGCTGGGGGGCTCACCAAGGGGTTGGAGTGACGGCGAACGAGTGCTTCGACCTTCTGATCGTCGGCGGCGGCATCAACGGTGCCGGCATTGCACGCGATGCGGCAGGCCGGGGCCTGAAAGTTGCGCTGGTCGAGCAGTCGGACCTGGCCGCCGGCACTTCCTCCGCCAGCTCGAAACTGATCCACGGCGGTCTTCGCTACCTGGAGTTCTTTGAGTTCCGGCTGGTGCGGGAGTCCCTGGTCGAGAGGGAACGGCTGCTGCGAATCGCCCCCCACCTCGTCAGGCCGATGCAGTTCATCTTGCCGCACGTGCCCGGCTTGCGGCCGCGCTGGCAAATCCGCTTCGGGCTGTTTTTCTACGACTACTTCAGTGGCCGCCGCACCCTGCAGCCTTCGCGCAGCGTGCGTGTGGCGAGCGGCGAATACGGCGAGCTGCGCACAGGGCTGGATCACGCGTTCGCGTATTCCGATTGCTGGGTCGACGACAGCCGCCTGGTCGTGTTGAATGCCATCGATGCCGCGCAGCGCGGGGCCGTCATCCGGACGCGGACGCGTCTCGTTTCCGCCGCCGTCGAAGGTCGGCTCTGGCGCGCACAGTGCGTGAGCCAGGATACGGGCACGGCGCACGAGGTCCGCGCCCGCGCACTCGTCAACGCTGCCGGGCCTTGGGTCGCGCAGGTGCTGCGGTCGTTGCCGGTCGTGGACGTTGAGGCACAAGTGCGGCTGGTGAAAGGCAGTCACATCGTGGTGCCGCGCCTCTATGACGGCGCGCATGCGTTCATGCTGCAGAATCCGGATGGACGCATCGTGTTCGCGATTCCGTTCGAGCACGACTGCACGTTGGTGGGCACGACAGATGTGCCCTTCGCGGGCGATCCTGCCGAGGTGCACATAGCGGATGACGAGGTCCGCTACCTGTGCGAGACGGTCAATAGCTACTTCCGCCGTTCGGTGTCCGCCGATGATGTGCGCTGGACTTATGCGGGCGTACGGCCGCTGTGGGACGACGCGGCGGCGAATGCATCACGCGTCACGCGGGACTATCGCATCGAGCTGGCCGAAACGGCGCAGCACCCGCCGATCCTGTCGGTCTTCGGCGGCAAGCTCACGACCTACCGCCGGCTGGCCGAAACCGTGCTCGCGCGGCTCCACGGCAAGATCGGCGGCAGCACACATTGCTGGACTCACCGCGCGCCGCTGCCCGGCGGTGACATCCCGCAGCGGGACTTCGACGCCTTCCTGCGCAGCGTGAAGCAACGCTGGTCGTTTCTGTCCGACGACACCGCCCGGCGCCTGGCGCGCGCCTATGGCACTCGCGTCGAAAAGGTTCTCGGCGCCGCGGCGAGCGCGGGCGATCTCGGCGAGCACTATGGTGCCGGGCTCTCTGCAGCGGAAGTGAGCTATTTGATTGCAAACGAATGGGCAGTGACGGCGGACGACATTCTGTGGCGGCGGACCAAGCTGGGACTGCGGCTGTCGGATGCGCAGCGCCA
>DASSFZ010000126.1:0-4011 GCA_035693785.1 Anaerolineae bacterium
TGCCGACGCGGTCGGCGCGTCAGCGGTGATTTTGATCGAGCCGTGTGTCGATCCATTCGACGCCAAGACCGTGCGCGGCAGCATGGGGTCGCTGTTCAACGTGCCGCTGGCTCACACGGCGGATGTCCTGGGCCTGTTCGATCGGCTGCGCCGATCCGGCCTGCGCCTGGTCGGCGCCGATGCGCGGCTGGGTGAAGCGTATGGCCACGGCCTGCTGCAGGGCGGCGTCGCGCTCGTGCTGGGTAACGAGGCGCGAGGGCTGTCGGACAACGTGCGCCGCCACGTCGACGCCTGGGCGCGGCTGCCGATCTCCGGCAAGGCTGAGTCGCTCAACGTGGCCGTGGCGGGCGGCGTGCTGATGTACGAATGGTTGAGGGCGAATCGGAACGAATAAGGGTGGCCAGACCTACTTTTGCCACGTGCGCAGTAACGCCACGACGTTGATCAAGTGCTCAGGCGACAGAATCCCTTCGAAACCATCCATCGCCGTCCCCGGCCGGCCGGCCAGTATGAAGTCGATGAGTTCCTCGTCGCTCTTTGACTGGATGAAGGTATTGCCGCGCAGGTTTCTTCCGATTCCCCCGGTGCCGTCGGGCGCATGGCACGACGCGCAGTAAGCTGCGTACAACTCCTTCCCCACCTCTTCGGGCGGCAGCAGTGCCAGCAGACGCGCTTCGGCCCCTGCCCGATCCTTCGCACCGATCAGGTCGAGGGCGGCCTGAATTTCCGTGGCTTGCTCTCTGGTCGCCTGATCGAGCGCGGCCGTCAGGTGGAACTCGGCATCGACCGGGTCGAATTGCTGCAAGGCGAACAGCGCGCTGGAGAGGTGTTTCGATAGCGGGATGGCCGGCTCGATCGCCTGGCCGTCGCGCCAGGCCATGAGCAGCGCGACAAGGTCGTTGATCTGTCTGGGCGACAGCACGGTGCCCCAGGTGGGCATGCCTTTGGCCGGGCGACCGAAGGAAATGGTGCTGCGATACCAGGCCGGGGGGAAGTCGTCGAGCCGTGCCGGATCGTTCAGCTTCGGAGCGCGGTCGGTGCCCTGGCCATTCGCGCCGTGACAGATGAAGCAGTTGGTAGCGAAGATCGTCGCACCGCGCACCGGGTCCGGCTCGTTCGACGCTTCTTTAATTTCGGGCGCGGCCGGTTCCCAGGCGCGGACGAAGGCGACGATTTGCCTGATCTGCTCATCGGTGAAAGGGCCGCCGAAGGCCTGACCCCAGGCCGGCATCACCGTCCCAGGCACACCGGTGTGCGTCAGACTGAACAATGTTTCATCTGAGGCGGTCTTGAGTAGGTCACGCGAGTTGAGCGCAGGCCCGACACCCCCTTCGCCGTTCTCGCCGTGGCAGGCCGTGCAGTTGTCTGCAAACAGCGTCCGGCCTGCCGTTTCCGCCGCCAGCCGGTCGGCGGCCTCGACGGTCTGAATGCGTCTCGGCTCGCTCAAAATGTAAATCTGAAACGCGACCAGAATCGCCAGGGTCAGGAAGAGGCTGGCGACGAGGAAGGGCGTGAAATTCTCGCGGGGCCGCATAGGAACACCTTATCCGGGATAGAAAACCTGCGACGCGTCGAAGGTCTCTCGCTCAACCGGCTGTCCGGTGTCCACCACCAGATTGCCGTCCTGCAGCCTCACCGGAAACAGATCGAGCGGGCGAGGCGCTGGGCCGCCGGTGACTTCCCCGTTCCGATTGAACAGCGAACTGTGACAAGGGCAGTGAAACTGGCCTTCGTCTTCTCGCCACGGGACGGTGCAGCCCAGATGTGTGCAGCGCTGCCACATGGCAAGCACGCCGCCATCCTCCAGGCGGGAAATGTAGAAGCGGCCTTTCTGGATGTAACTGACCGTGCCCGGCGCGAACTCTTCGACCGCGCCAGCCGCGACTGCGCCGCCAAACGCGCCCGGCTCGCTACGCGGTTTGATGAACTGAAGCAGCGCCACGCCGGCCTGCCCGACCAGCCCGACCAGCGACACGCCAAACGCGAACCCCAGGAATCTGCGCCGGGATATTTCTTTCTGCGCTTTGGGACTGACGGCCATATCTTACGCTCCGCGTCTTGAAGGATGAAGCTACTTCCCTCATCCCTTCGACTGCCCCTTCGACTTCGCTCAGGGCAGGGCTCAAGGCAAGCCCTCAGCCTTCATCCCTTGCTACAGACCGTCCCACGGGTTGTAGCCATCCGGCATCTGCCACGGCCAGTACAACTTGAAGCCCGGCCCGCGGAAAAGAAAGCCGCTCACGGTGAACACAATCGCCGCGACGAGCATGACAGTGAACAACGCCAGCATGAATTCGCGTGTGCTGGCTTTGAGCCGCCACAGAGCCAGAGCGGGCAGCATAACGATGAAGCCGATAATGGCCGCCGGCAGCAGCCCCTGCGCCAGCCACTGCGGAGCCGCGTCGCGCAGCAGTTCGCGCAGGCTGAACGCGTTGTCGAGTAGGATGTAGGCGGACATGGCGACGAGTGTATAGAGCGCCGTCCAGAGCACGATGCGCTTGCCGCGCATCGAGTGGAACCACACGCCGACGTTCGTCTGAGAGTGATCGAGGTAGGGCAGGGCGATCAGGAATACCACGAGGATCGTCGGGATGATCACGCCCGCCAGCGTCGGATGCATGTGCTCGAGCAGTTCCTGCAGGCCGACGAAGTACCACGGCGCTTTCGCCGGGTCGGTCGTGACGAGCGGGTTGGCGATCTCCTCCAGCGGCGCTTGCTTGAACAGCGAAAACAGGAAGATTGCGAAAGTGACGCCCAGCAGCAGAAGGATTTCCCACAGCAAGACAATCGGGAATGAGAAGACGGTACCCTCCGGCCCCTTGTCCACCATCAGGCCCTCGCCGCGCACCACTTCGACCAGCGCGTAGGTCTTGCCTGTGCCTTTGGGGAAGATTTCGTCGGTGACGGGAGTCTGAGTTGCCATAACACGTTCCGGTCATCAGTTGTCAGTTATCAGTTATCAGTAATCAGTTATCAGTTATCAGTTATTGGTAATCAGTTATTGGTGATCAGTGAGCAGTGGTCAGTGGCAAAACTGATCACTGATTACTGTTCACTGATCACTGAATTCTCGTTCGCGGCCAGGCCGCCATCCTTGCGCACGCGCCAGACATGCAGAGAGACGAGCAGCGTGATGAGCAGCGGCAAGACTGCGATGTGCAGCGTGTAGAAGCGGATGAGCGCCTCCTGGCCGACCTCCGCTCCACCCAGCAGCATCTCGCGCGCAGCAGGACCGGCGACCGGCGCGTAGCCGGCAATGTTCGTCCCGACGGTGATCGCCCAGTACGCGAGCTGATCCCACGGCAGCAGGTAGCCGGTGAAGCTCGCGCCGAGTGTGAATATCAGCAAGAACACGCCGACGACCCAGTTGAACTCGCGCGGCGGCTTGTACGCGCCTGTGTAAAACACGCGCGCCATGTGCAGGATCGCCGCCAGCACCATCAGATGCGCCGACCAGCGATGCATGTTGCGCGTGAACTGGCCCAGCGGCACGGACAACTGGATGTCCTTCATCGTCGGATAGGCGCGCTCGACCGATGGGATGTAGTAGAACATCAAGAGCACGCCGGTGAAGACGAGCACGCCGAACAGGATCGCCGTGATAACACCCAGTCCGAACGAGTACGACCACCGGATGCTCTTGCGGCTGACCTTGACCGGGTGCAGATGAAAGAAGACGTTACTCGTCATCGCCAGCGAGCGGTCGAGCGGGTTGTCCGGCCAGCCGTGCCGGAAGAACGAGCGCCACACGCGAGAGTGGGACAAGCGCGTTGTCAGAGATAAACGGGTCATACCGCTCCTCGAGAGGGGAGACTTCCGAAGCCACGCAGACTTCGGAAGTCTCGCCCCCCGGTGGATCTACTTCGCCGGCAGCGTCTGAGCGAAAGCCAGCACGTTGACGATGTCTTCGAGTGACCAGCCTAGCGCCCTCCCGGCCGGCATGGGCACGCCGGTGTGACCGAACGATGCCTTGTGCAGGAACTCCCAGGGGTTGTCAGCGGCGACCGTGCC
>DASSFZ010000127.1:0-14133 GCA_035693785.1 Anaerolineae bacterium
CCCGCTCCGTCAAGGTAGTCGCCCTCGACGTGGTTGGTCAGCCAACCCTTGCTTATGCCACCCACGATCCCGTCGACAAGGCCGCGATCCAGCTTGCCATCGTCGTTGCAGTCCACGTTGGCGAGCCAGGCATCGCTCCACTTCATCATGAGCTTATCATCGACGAAATCACCCGTCTGACCCCAGTACTTGCCGTCCCAGATTCGATCGACGCCGTCGTAGGTGCCATTGAACATGTGCGACTGGTAGTCGTATCCAAACTGGTCATAACCCGTGGTGATCGGATTGCCTGCACTGTCTGTTATGGTGCCATCTTTGATAGTCGCGCATCCACCTGACCCATCGGCCATCGCAGTCGATGGTGCGATCAATAATGCGAGCACTACCAACACAAGCATGAGCCGTTTCATTGTGCTTCCTCCTGTGCGTCTTGAGACACAGTCACCCATGAAAGGGAGACACGAGTCGAACTACTCTGAAGGATCGAGGTCGCCGAGCCTGCGGCGAGCAGCGAACGATACTGCACTTATGATCTCTATATGCATCATCTCCCTCTGCGTCCGTTCAGCATACGTGTTCATTGTAGGACTGAATTCCACCACGCGTCAATACGGTCACGCGTAATTCTGACGCAACTCTAACGACCAAAGACTTCACCTGCATCGATCGAACCACGTTCGACGCCGCGAGTGGTTAGCATCTCGTAATAAGAAATACGACCACAAATAAAAAAAACGCCGAGACCAAAATTGATCTCAACGTTTCGAACATAGACCTGGCAGGTCTTGTTCGCCGATGTCAGCCGCGGGCTACACCACGAAGACCTGCCAGGTCTACCCTGCGTTTAGTATAACGTGATCAGACCAGGCTCTGCCGCAGCGATTCCAACTGTCCTGCCACCGACGCATCCACGACGCGTTCGCCGGCGCGGATCACCAGGCCGCCCAGGATCTTCGGGTCGACGTGGAACTCCACTTCCGACGCCCCGTGCCCGCTCAGATCGACCTTGATAGCCGCCTGCTCGCTCTCGCTCAAGGGCAGCGCGCTGGTGACCTGGACCTTGGCCGGCAGGCTGCCCGCTTCGACGACCACGACCCGGCCTGATCTGACGCCGCTGAAGAACTCGTCGACGAGCGCGCGCTGGCGCTGCTCGTCGAGCGAGGCGCCGATCAGCTTGTTGGTCGCGGCAATGGCGAGCGACGCCACCTGCGAGCGCAGGTCGGCCAGGATGCGGTTGCGCTCCAGCTCGGCCTCTTCCTGCGCCTGGGCCTTCAGGCGAGCCGCGTCTTCGTTGGCCTTGGCGACGATGGCGGCCGCCTGCCTGTCCGCCGTGGCCGACGCCTCGGCGATGGCCTTCTGGCCCTCGGCGCGCGCCTCGTCGAGCTTGGCCTGATAGTCCTTCTCGATGTTGGCGAGCTTCTCTTCGGCTCTGCGCGCGTCTTCCAGGCCCTTGGCGATGCGCTCCTTGCGCTGCTGCAGCACGTTGAGCAGCGGCTTGAACGCGACCACGCGCAGGATCAAAAACAGGATAACGAAGTTCACAAGCTGTGCCAGGACAATGCCGGGCACAATTCCCAAGGGTAACCCTTCCACGCCAGGCCTCCTCTTATCTCGACTATGCCTGAACGACGAACAATAGGATCAGAGAGACCACCAGGCAGAAAATACCGATGGCTTCGGCGAAGGCCACGCCCAGGATCATGTTCGTCTGGATGAGCGGTGCGGCGTCCGGGTTGCGGCCCATGGCCTGCACTGCGCCGCCGACCGACAGGCCAATGCCGATTCCTGCGCCGATCGCGCCGATCATGGCGAAGCCCGCACCGAGATATTTAGCCAGAGCCGTTGCGGTTGCGATATCCACGTCGTCTCCTCCTGAAAGAGTTAGAGTGATGAGTTAGAGTAGGGGCGACCCCTGCGATGCGCTCCGAGCGAAGCGAGCGAGTCGCGGCCGCCCGATGGGGCAGGGGCAAGCCCTGACCTTACGATTGTCTAATGAGCGGCCTCGCCGTGTTCGCCGTGCACTTGCGCGGCCGCGTGCATGAACACGAACGTGAGCATCATGAACACGTAGGCTTGAATCAGGCCGACGAAGGTCTCCAGCAGCAGCGCGGCGACCGGCCCGAAGTACGGCACCAGGTACATCACGACGAAGATCAACACCGTGCCGGCGAAGATGTTGCCGAACAACCGGAAAGTGAACGCGACGACGCGCACGAACTCGCTCAGGCCTTCCAGCAGGCCGGCGAAGAAGTCGATCGCGCCGAAAATCTTGCCCGGCCCCGGGCGCCGGAAGCCGCCGACGTTGAAGAACTTGCTCAGGTAGCGCTTGATGCCGGTGAGCACGGCGGCCGCACCTTTGCGGCCGTGCGGGATGTGGCCCATCACGCCGTACACCTGCGTCGCGGCGAAGGCGACCAGCCCGAGCGCCAGCGTGACGTTGATGTCGGTCGACGCGGTGCGCACCGTGGGCACCACGGTCCAGCCCCGGTCGACCTCGTGCTCGCCCTCGGCCGCGTGCGAGCCTCCCGCCGCCTCGGCGACCTGGATCGGCTCACGGCAGCCCGCCTCCTCGCGCGCCGTCTTCTGGGCGTCGGTCAGCCGGTCATACCTGTCTTGCGCGATGACCGGGCAGGCCGGGTTAAGGAACACGATCGGCGCGCCCTCGGGCGTCGATCGGTCGAGCTCGTAGCCCTGCACGCCCTCTTCCTCGACGCGATGCACGTAGCCGACGCTGTCGACGCCGGGCAGCAGTTCCATGTAGTTGGCGAAAAAGACGAAGAGGAAGATCGTCGCGCCGACGGGGAAAATCATGCGAGCGTTCCTGCCGGCCACCTGCTCGGCCTGGTTGTACAGAATCTCGATCAGCGATTCGAGGAAATTCTGCACGCCGGACGGCACCAGCTTCGGCCGGCGAGCCGCGCTGAAGAACACCGCGATGAGCAGCAGGTCGACGATCAGCGTGGCGACGAGCGAGTTCGTGATCGGGAAACCGCCTTCGCAGTGGGGCAGCCCGCCGCCGATGCACGCCACCGGCTCCGGTTCGACGCTGATCGTCGGCAGCACGACCGGGAACAACTGGGGCAGCCCCGGGAGATTGAACAGAGCCGTGCAGCCGCACAGGAACATCACCACGGCAATGATGACGACTCGCGTGATCAGCTTGCGGAATCTCGTCATGGTAGAGGCCCATCCTCTTTCGATGTACGCTCACGTCTCTGCATCGAGCGCGCCGCGCGCAGCGCCACTCGATAGATGGCGTACACGCTTATCGGCATGCTCAGAAACAGCAGACCAAGCGTGAGCCAGGGGCGTGTGCCCAACTGACCATCCAGCCACAGCCCCAGGACTAGCGCGCCGATGACCAGCCCTGCGCCCAGACAGCCCGCCTGCACACCGATCGCGCTGCCCTGGACGAGTCCCTTACTAATGGTGGCGAGTGGGGCCGGTTCCGGCTCACGTTCATTCATTGTACAACACGACGCGCCCTCATATTGAGGGGGCGCGCTTCGATAAAAATGTTAACACACTCAATCCCATTCGTCAATGTGCCAAATTGAACGAATACTACGAGCCGCTGACCAGCGTCGTCGCGGCCTGAGTCACCAGGTTGTACCACGGCGTGACCAACACGCCCAGGATCAAAATACCCGCTGTCGTCACGAACAGCCCCGTGCGCAGCGTGAGCGGTATCCTGAACGCCGTCAGCTCACCCTGGCCGGGATCGACGAAAATGACCCGGATCACAATCAAATAATAGTAGAGGCCCACGATGGCGTTCAGCACGCCGACGATGGCCAACCACACCAGCCCCGAGCCGACGGCCGCCTGGAAAACGTAGAACTTGGCGAAGAAGCCCGCGAGCGGAGGCACGCCGCCCAGCGACAGCATAGCCATCATCAGTCCCAGCGCCAGCCAGAACGAGCGCTTGCTCAACCCGGCCATCTCGTACAGATTCTCGGTGCCGGTCTCGTTGGTGACGACTTCGACGACGACGAACGCGGCGATGTTCGTCAGCACGTACACGCCCAGGTAAAACAACGCCGAAGCCGGGCCGAACACGGCGTTCGCCCCGCTCCTGGCGGAGGCGACGCCGATCAGCACGTAGCCGGCCTGCGCGATAGACGAGTAGGCCAGCAGGCGCTTGATGTTTCTCTGCGGAATCGCGAGCAGGTTGCCGAGCGTCATCGTCAGCACGGCCAGGATAGAGATGAGCGTGACCCACTGGTCCTGCAGCGGCGTGAACACGGTCAGGAACACGCGCAGCAGCACGGCGAACCCCGCCGCCTTCGAGGCGACCGAGATGAACGCGGTGATCGGCGTCGGCGCCCCTTCGTACACGTCGGGCGTCCACATGTGGAACGGCACGGCCGCCACTTTGAATCCGAATCCGACCAGAATCAGGATCACCACGACGACGGTGGGCAGGACGCTTTCAGGCCCGAGCGAGGACAGGGCGTCGACGAGCGCCCCGTAACCCGTCTGGCCGGTGAATCCGTACAGCAGGCTCAGGCCGTACAGCAGGATCGTGGAGGTGAACGCGCCGAACAAGAAATACTTCAT
The DNA here is from genome assembly GCA_035693785.1 of Anaerolineae bacterium. Lineage (GTDB taxonomy): Bacteria > Chloroflexota > Anaerolineae > Fen-1058 > Fen-1058 > DASSFZ01. The sequence goes on from DASSFZ010000127.1 coordinate 4,561, forward strand.
GCCGGCTTCCGACGAGAGCGGCACGCCGCGCAGGTAGCCCGCCAGCAGATACAGGGAGATGGACGTCGTCTCCAACGCCACGTACAGCATGATGATGTCGCTGGCCGCCGCCATCAGGCACATGCCCAGCACCGCGAAAGTCACCAACCCGTAGTACTCGCCGGCCTGCTTGAGCGATTTGAAATCCATCGAGATCAGGCAGGTGAGCGCGCCTGCGATCACGAACATGCCGCGAAACAACTGCGTAGTCAGATCGCCGACGACCATGTTGCCGAGCGTGGGCTGCGCCTGCGCGCCCGCGACGAGCGGTGCGCTCTGAACGCCGATGACGATCAGCACGACGAGCATGCCGAGCGTCGTGAAGCCGCCCAGCGCGCGCTTGCGGTGCGCGCCGACGAACAGGTCGGCGCCGATCACGACGAAGCCCAGCGCCAGCAGCAGAATCTCGGGAAGAACGGCCAGGAGGCCGGTGTTCAGTTGGCTGAGGTCCACGCTTTACCCTCCCAACAGCCGGGCGATGAACGGCGTCGTGCCGGCCTGGATCATGTTCATCATGAGCGTGGGGAGCACGCCCACCACGATCATCGTGGCGCAAAACATCACCAGCGCCGTCTTGTCGAGCACGTTGGCCGGCCGCATGTCGTGCCATTTGTGCTCGTCGTACTTGCCGAAGAACACCAGGCCCACGACGCGCAGCACGTAGGCGGCAGTCAGGATGATGCCCAGCGCGCCGATGATCGCCACCCACGGATACCAGACCGCGACCACGTTCCCTTCCCAAACGCCCATGAACACCTGCAGCTCGGCGACGAAGCCGCTCAGGCCGGGCATGCCCATCGACACCAGACCGCCGATAATGAAGGCGACGGCCGCGATGGGCAGCACTCGGACCATACCGCCCAGGCTCGGAATGTCGCGCGTATGGGCGCGGTCGTACACCAGGCCGACGACGGAGAAGAACAGCGCCGTCATCACGCCGTGGCTGAACATCTGCATGACCGCGCCGTTCAGCCCGGTCTGGTTGAGCGTGGCGAAGCCCATCGTCACCAGGCCCATGTGACTGACCGACGAGAAGCCGATGACGTACTTGAAGTCACGCTGCACCATGGCAATCGACGCGCCGTAGACGACGTTGATCGTCACCAGCAAGATGATGATGGGCAGCATCTCGCGCGCCGCCTGGGGCAGCACCTCCACGCCGACGCGCAGCGCGGAGTACGCGCCCAGCTTCATGAGCACGCCGGCGTGGATCATCGATACGGCCGTTGGTGCGGCGACGTGGCCGTCCGGCGACCACGAGTGGAACGGCCAAATGCCGGCCAGCACGCCGAAGCCGAGGAAGATCGGCAGGAACCAGAAGCGCGCCACCTCGATCGGAATGCTCGACTCCCGCAGCACCAGCAGGTCGAAGGAGCGCTGCCCGCCGGGCGTGGTGGCCGAGAAGTAAATCGCCAGCACGCCGACGAGCGCGACGATCGATCCGATCAGCAGATACAGCGTCAGCTTCATCGCGGCGTATTCCTTGCGCGTGCTGCCCCACGTGGCGATCAAGATGTACATCGGGAAGATCGACAGCTCGTAGAAAAACAGCAGCAGAAACAGGTCGAGCGAGACGAACACGCCGAACACGCCCGCCACCAGCAGCATGAAGAAGGTGAAGAACTCGCGTGTGCGATCCTCGATGCCCCACGAGATCATCACTCCGCCAAAGGCGACGATGCCGGTCAGCAGGATCATCGGCAGGTTGATGCCGTCCGCGCCGACATGGTACGAGATGCCCAGCGACGGCACCCACTGCACCTGTTCCTGGAACTGGAACTGCCGCGCCGGATCGGTTGCGCCGGCTTGCTGATCGTACGTGGCGAAGACGAAGATCGACAGGGCCAGGCTGATCGCCGTCGCGATGAGCGCGATGGTCTTGATCAGTGTCTTCTTGTCGGGCGGCAACAGGAGCAAGATGACGGCCGCGACGATCGGCGTGAAAGTGATGACGGTCAGGAAGGGAAAGGTCATAGTCGAATCCTCGGTGTTCGTGACCAGCAATCACCAATTTCCGATAACTGATTACTGATCACTGATCACTGATTACTGATCAACCGATCAACCGCGCGACAGTCTCATTGACGACGTTCAGCACCCACGCCGGGAAGAGGCCGGTCGCCAGCATCAGGACGAGCAGGGGAGCCAGCGCGATCCGCTCGGTCCAGTTCATCTCCGAGACGTGATGCGCCGCTTCACTCTCCGGCCCGTGCAACACTTTGCCGATGGCTTTCAGAATGAAGGCGCCGGTGAACAGCAGGCCAATCGTCGACAGCGCCGTGATCAGCGAGAAGACCGGCCACGCGCCGCGCACGACGGAGAACTCGGCAGGGAAACCCGCCAACCCGGGCAAGCCCAGGTTAGCCATCGCGCTGAAAACGAGCACGCCGCCGTAGATCGGCATGACGGCCCACAATCCGCCGAGCTGATTGAGGTCGCGCGTGTGCGCGCGATCGTACACGACGCCGACCAGCGCGAACATCGCCGCCGACGACAGGCCGTGCGCCCACATCTGCAGCACCGCGCCGTTGGTCGCGATGACGGCATTCTCTTTCACCGCCGGATCGCTGCTGCCCAGCGCGTACGCGGCGACGGCGATGCCCAGCACGACGAAGCCCATGTGGTTCACAGACGACAGCGCGACTAGCCGTTTGAAGTCATCCTGCCCGAATGCCGAAAAGGCGGCCAGCACGATGCCGAGCAGCGCCAGGATGGCCAACGCGGGCGCAAACTGCGCCGATTCGGCCGGGAAGAACGGCAGGACGATGCGCAGGAACCCGAACGCGCCGAGCTTCAGCAGGACGGCGGCGAGCAGCATCGAGCCGGCGGTAGGCGCTTCGGTATGGGCGTCGGGCAGCCAGGTGTGGAACGGCCACACAGGCACCTTGATGGCGAAAGCGATCGTGAACAGCCAGAACGTGATCGACTTGACGGTCGACGCGGGCAGGCCGAACAGCGTGCCGTCGAACGTCGGCCAGCGCTGGGCGATCTCGACGATGCTGTAGGTGCCGCCGCCCTGCGCGCCGAGCGCCATCCAGATCACCTGGAAAGACAGCAGCATGCCGATCGATCCGGCCATCGTGTAGATGAAGAACTTGAACGAGGCGTAGTCGCGGTTGCCGCTGCCCCACTGGTTGATCAGGAAGTACATCGGCACCAGGCCGATCTCCCAAAAGATGAAGAAGATGATCATGTCCAGGGCGACGAACACGCCTAGCAGGCCCATCTCCAGCATCAGGAACAGCGCCATGTACTGCTTGACCCGCTCGTGGATGCTGAACGAGATCAGGATCGCCAGCGGGGTGAGGATGCCGGTCAGCAGGATCATCGACACGCTGATGCCATCCACACCCAAGATGAACCGGCTGTTGATCTGCGGGAACCACGGTAAGTCGACGACGAACTTGAATCCGCTGGCGTCGGCTGGGGCCGAAGGGTAGACGAGCCACAGGTAGATCGCCAGGGCCGCCGGCACGAGGCTCAGCCCGAAGACGATCCACTTGACGGTCCTGTCACCCACCGCGCGTGGGATGAGCATGACGATCACCGCGCACACCAGCGGTGTGAAGGTGACTAGGGGAAGGATATTCGCGTTAATGAGGTCCATCAGTCACTCTCCAATTGGAGATTGGTAGTTGGAGATTGAGCCAATCTCTAATCTCCAATCTCCAATTACGACTTACAATGACAATGCCAGATACAACGCCGCCAGCACCAGCACGCCGATTACGACGACGTACAGGTACTGCTGCACCCAGCCGGTCTGCGTCTGGCGGAACCAACGCCCGAAGACCTTGAGCTGGTCGACGGACCAGTCGACGCCGCCGTTGATCACGAGACGGTCGAAGGCGCGGAAAGACCCGGCCAGGCGCCACATGCCGCGCGCGATGGCGTGCAGGACGCCGTCGATGAGCCAGCGGTCGATCCACTTGTAGACGGCTGCCGCGAGCGCGATCGACGGGCGGACGAACACGCGGCCGTACAGCTCGTCGAAGTACCATTTATGCTTCAAGAAAGTGTACACGCCGCCGAGCCTCTCCAGTGGGTCGGGCTGGCCGGCCGCCAGGGGCCTACGAGCGTAGACCCAGTAGCCCGCGGCCAGGCCGCCCAGCGCGATGACGATCGACGCGGCGACCGGCGTCCAACTGAACTCCGGCGCTTCAAGCGCGATCACATTTTCGATCGTCGGCGCAAGCCATTCCTCGACTGCCGTGCCCGGTTCGCCGCTGCGGAAGATCGGCCCAAGGAACGGCATATCGCCCTTCACGCCGACGAAGCCGGCCGCGAGGGACAAGACTGCCAGGATGACGAGTGGCAGGATCATCGTCCAGTGGCTTTCGTGCGCGTGCTCGGCGGCCGCCGTGCGCGGCTTGCCGAGAAAAGTCAGGCTGATCTGGCGCATCGTGTAGAACGCGGTGAGGAACGCGGCAGTCGCCAATACCCAGAAGACCGGCGGGGCGTGCAGCAGGGCGTCGCCCAGGATTTCATCCTTCGACCAAAAGCCGGAGGTGACGAAGGGGAAGCCCGCCAGCGACAGGCCGCCGATAAGGAACGTCCAGAAGGTGACCGGCATCTTTTTGCGCAGGCCGCCCATGAACATCATGTTCTGCGGATCGATCTTCTCCGGCCCGCCGTGCGCGCCGCCGGAGCCGAGGAATTGGTCCGCGTGGTGGGTGACGTCGGCCGTCTCGTGGGCCACGTGCATGCCGTGCTCGACGCCGTGGATGATCGAGCCGGAGCCGAGGAAAAGCAGCGCCTTGAAGAAGGCGTGCATGATCAGGTGGAACGCGGCGGCGACGTAAGCGCCGATGCCCAGCGCGGCGACCATGTAGCCAAGCTGCGAAATGGTCGAATAGGCCAGCACCCTTTTCACGTCGTTCTGGCCTAGCGCCATCGTCGCGGCCATCAGCGCCGTGAACGCGCCGATCCACGTCATCGCGTCGAACGCCGGCACGTGGCCGTGCTCGGCTGTTCCGGCTAGCAGTGGGAACATGCGGATGATCATGTACACGCCGGCGGAGACCATGGCGGCGGCGTGAATCATCGCCGAGACAGGCGTGGGGCCTTCCATCGCGTCCGGCAGCCACACATGCAGCGGGAACTGCGCGCTCTTGCCGATTGTGCCGATGAACAACAGGAGGAAGGTGAGCTGCGCGAGCGGGATGCCCAGGAAGAGCGTGGTCGCCAGCGCGTGCGTCGTCTCCTCGGTGAAGATCTCGCGGAAGCTCAGCGTGCCCGTCGCCGCGTACAGCGCGACGATGCCGATCAGCATGATGACGTCGGCAATGCGCGTGGTCATGAAGGCTTTGACGGCGGCCTGGCGCGGCGTGATCTGGTTCGGGTCGTCGTAATTGCGCGCGTACCAGAACCCGATCAACAGGTACGAGCACAGCCCCATCACTTCCCAGCCGATGAACAGCAGCAGCAGGTCGTCGGCCACGACCAGCGTGAGCATCGCCGCCGTGAACAGCGACAGGAAAGCGAAGAAGCGGCTGTACAGCGGCTCGCGCCCGTGGTGCGGCGGCTGGCCGGGATGATCGTGCTCGTCGGGCTTCTTGTTGAAGTTCGAGTAGCCGACCGAGTAGAAGATGATCAACAGACACACGAGCGGCACCATGGCGAGCATCACCGCCGTCAGCGGATCGACCATCACGCCGACGTCGAGCGTCGTGGCGCCGGTCGGCAGCCAGGGGAACGACAGGTGGATCGGCTCGTCCGCCAGCTCCGCGCCGCCACCCGGCAGGACGTTCACCAGGATGATCAGCGCCAGGGCAAAGGAGACGAGTGCGGCGCCAATGGCGATTGTATGGCTCGCCGCATGGTACTTGCGCGTGAATAACATGATGGCGAAGAACGCCAGCAGCGGCGGGATGGGGATGAGCAGGGTGATGAGTGCGAGAGTCTCTGGCGACATAGTCATCCTTAGTCCGTTAGTCGCGTAATCGCATAGTCGTGTAGTCACGTGGTCACGTGATCACCTAATCACATAATCGGTCGAGGACCTGACCATCCGACTACGTGACTATTCGACCATCTGACTGCCCGACTACCACTTCAACAGGTTGATTTCTTCCACGTTCACCGAGGCGCGATGCCGGTAGATGGCGATGATGAGCGCGAGGCCGACGGCGGCCTCGGCGGCGGCGACGGTCAGGACGAACAGCGCGAAGACCTGACCGGTCGCGGCGGTTGGCTCGACGTAGCGCCAGAACGCGACCAGGTTGATGTTGACCGCGTTGAGCATCAGCTCGATGCCCATCAGGATGGCGATCGCGTTGCGGCGCGCCAGCACGCCGAACACCCCGATGCAAAACAGGGCCGCGCCGACGATGAGATACCCCTGCAAGGGAACCATTCACGTCCTCCACTCAGTCAGAAACCTGGTTGCTTACCCCCTCGCTGCGCTTCGGGAGCCTTCGCGAAACCAGGTTTCTCCTATTCGTTGCCGCGCCGCTCGCGTGCGACGAAAATCCCGCCGACGAGCGCGACGAGCAGCAGCACCGAGGCGAGCTCGAACGGCAGCACGAACTGGTTCGGATCGACCAGCGCCTCGCCGAGGGTCTCGATGCTGTCGGCAGGCGGCTCCGGCACACCCGCGCCCGGCGTGACCCACGGGAAGGCGATGATCGCCTGTGCCAGGACAATCAGCAGCACGAGCGACACGACCGCGCCCGTCGCGCTCCAGGAATTGAGGCGGCGCCGCTCGGGGGCCATCATACCGCGCGTGAGCATGATGGCAAAGATAATCAGGATCGCGATCGCGCCGATGTAGATGAGCACCTGAACGGCGGCCAGCAGCCCGGCGTCCAGCACGGCGAACAGCGCGGCCACGCCGGCCAGCGCCAGAACCAGCCAGATCGCGGCGTGGAACAGGTTACGCGCCGTCACGACGCGCAGGCCGGCGATCAGTGTGACGAGTGAGAAAAAAACGAAGAAACCTTGTTGAGCAGTCATACCCACTCCAGCAAGTGCTGCGTGGCACGTGAAGCGCCTGCCTCTCACGCATCACGTATCAGTTCAGCGTCCGGTCGCCGCCACTGCGCTCCGGCTGCGCGCCTTCTCCGCGTCACGCATGCGCGCCTCGCGGCCTTTGAGACTCATCAAGCCCAGCGCCGCCAGCAGCATCACGACGTTGGCCGCGAACATCACCAGCCCCCAGCCCCACGGCTGGCTCGCGCTCGTCCAGCCGGCTGCGTCGCTCAGCGTCCGATCCACGACGGCGACGACCATCACGTTGACCAGCGCCAGCGGCACCATGAACTGCCAGTTGAAGGCCATCATCTGGTCGATGCGGAAGCGCGGCAGTGTGCCACGGAACCAGATCAGAATGAAGAACACGGCGAAGCATTTGACCAGGAACCAGATCGGCGCCAGGCCGGGCAGGAACGGCCACGCCCAGCCGTTGAGGAACACGGTGACGACGATGCAACTGATCGCGAAGGCGTGGATGTACTCGGCCATCTGCACCAGCGCGAACATCATCGCCGAGTATTCGATGTGGAAGCCGGCCACGATCTCCGAGTCGGCCTCGAGTAGATCGAACGGCGAGCGGCCGGATTCGGCGACGCCGCTGATCAGAAACAATAGCGCGGTGACGAATAAGGGGAGGATGAACGGCACCGTCTGCCCCTCGACGATCTTCACCATGTCCATCGTGCCGGCCACCATGGCCACGGCCACCAGGCTCAACAGTTGGGGCACTTCGTAGGAGATCAACTGCGCGACGGCGCGGAACGTGCCGAGCACGGCGAATTTGTTGTTGCTTCCCCAGCCGGCCATAATCGTGGCGACGATGCCGGCCGCGCCGACGGCCAGGACGTAGACCAGGCCCACGTTGAGCGCGGTGCCGACGAGGGGGCCGTTACCGGTATCGGGGCCGAACGGAATCACGGCGAAGACGGCCAGCGCCGCCATCGCCGCCAGGATCGGGCCTGAGAAGTAGATCCAGCGGTCTGCTCCCTTGGGGACCACGATCTCTTTCGTCAGCGTCTTGATACCGTCGGCAATCGGCTGCAGGATGCCGATCGGGCCGGCGTAGGTCGGGCCGAGGCGATCCTGGATGCGCCCGATCAGCTTGCGCTCGAGCCAGGTCAGAAACATGAACGCCAGCAAGGCGACCGTCCCCAATATCACCGAGCGCAGGACGGCCATGATTAAGTCGATCAGCCAGTCGGCAAACCCCAGGCTGGCGAGCAAGTTCTCCAGAGCGACGGCGATGCTGCTGAAGGGATCCATATCGTTTCTCCGTCAAGCGATAACAAACGCCCCGTCGCCCGACTCCGGGTGCGGGGCATTGGGCTTACGCCCGGGAGCTTACCTCCACTTCAGGTCTCCTTTGCGCCAGGCATACACTAGCCCGTCCGCCAGGAGAACGATGAAGAGCAACATGGCGATGACGCCGACGAGCGGCACCTGCTTATAGGCGACTGCCCAAGGCAGCAGGAACGCCGCCTCGATGTCGAAGACGACGAAGATCAGCGCGTAGATGTAGTACTGAGCCTTGAACTGCACCCAGGTATCCCCGACGGTTTCGATGCCGCACTCGTACGTCTCGTCTTTGATCGGATTCGGCTTTTTGGGCGCGACCAGCCAGTTGAGGAGAACCGGGACAGACGCGAGGATGAAGGCGACGGCGATGAATATGCCGATGAAACCGAAGGGCTCGACCACGGAATTCCTCCCTTTAGCTTGCCGCGACGCGGTCGCTTCGACGGCCGCCGAACCGGCACGCGGCTGTGATCAGCTTGAAGTCGTCGGGCGGGGGTGTCTTTGTTGCAAAGGTCACAAAGCGTCCGAGATTATAACACACAAGAAGTCAACCGGCAACGGTAAAAACGAAAAATATTACTGATCGCCCTCGTCGACGATGCCGCCGCCCTCAATCCTCACCACGTCGCCGTGAACGTCGACGACGATGCGGAAGCCCATCATGCCCAGCCACTGCCGGGCTTCGAGCGGTATGCCGCGCTGCATGAGCCAATCGACGTGACTCAGCGATGAGTCGACGGCTGCCTTGGTGAAAAGATCGTCCTGCCCGATCAGGCGCAGCATGCTCTCCTCGACTGCGTCTTTGTTCTCGTCGATCTGCGCCTGCATGGCGCCCAACACCTGGCGATCGATGTAGGCGGCCTCGACGTGGCGCTTGAAACCGCCATCGTCGATCACGTAATGCGGCTCGCCGCCAAGCAATACCACCTCAAGCGGATGGCCGGCTTCGTCGAATACCAGCCCTTCAAATACGGCTTGCGTTTGGCGTTCTTCTGTCACGATTCCCCCGCGCGATGTGCGATGCATCGGCACCGTGGATTATTCCCCGAAACGCGGATTTGATCAACCGGCAGGAACCAATGCGTCCTGTTGGGCTTGACTCCGGTCGATTCCGATGTAAACTTTCAAACGGACCTCCGCCCGCGACCCATCCACTATACTCTGGCAGCTTGGACATGGTAGACGGCCAGGGGCACGATAGATGTTGGGGCGCGGATGAGTCAAAGCTATGTCTTCCAGGATTGGGAGCCAGTTACCGACGCACAA
>DASSFZ010000128.1:0-4498 GCA_035693785.1 Anaerolineae bacterium
GCCATGCTGCGGGCGGTCGCCAGCGCCCTCGCGATCTATTCCGAACGCTTTGCGCCTTACCCGTATGCCGGGCTGACCGTGATCGAGTCGGAGTTCCCCGACGGCATGGAGTATCACGGCCTGTTCTTCCTGGGTCAGGAATATTTCGCCGATTACGACGGCGGTCCCCAGGGCTATCTGACTGCGATCGCTGTCCACGAGACGGCGCACCAGTGGTGGTATGGCATGGTGGGCAATGACCAGGCGGTCGCGCCCTGGCTGGACGAGTCGCTCGCCACCTACAGCGAGCTGCTGTTCTACGAAACGGCGTATCCCGACCTGACTGACTGGTGGTGGTCGTTCCGCGTGAGGCGCTTCAATCCTGCGGGGTGGGTCAACAGCGCCATCACCGATCACGCCGGCTTCCGGCCTTACGTCGACGCAGTGTACCTGCGCGGCGCAATGTTTCTGGATGGATTGCGCAAAGCGATGGGCGACGAGCGCTTCTTCGCCTTCCTGCAAGCCTATGCGCGTCAAGGTGAGCTGAACCAGATGACGGCTGCCGGCTTCTTCAACCTGCTGCCCGCGCATACTGACGCCAACCTGAAGCCTCTGATCTCCGAATATTTCAAGCCGTAACCCTTACCTGGTAACCGTTGGTGCTAGTTTACAGGGCATATTGAGCGATGTGCAAGAGTCGCCATCCACCGCCCTGTACGATGAGAGAATCACTCCGGAAGTGTTGACGGCGATACCATTGCCGCTTGGCATTCGGCAAGCTCTTTTAGAGTAAGTAGTTGCTTGCGCATCATGATGAGGTCTCCCCACGCGAGCAGCGCCCGGCGTATCTGCTGCCATACCCCTGTACCTGACTTGCCCACATTAAGTTTAACGACCAGCCGGGATCGACTCTCGCCCTTTGGAAAGATGATGTAGGTCGACGCGATCGGGCCATACAGGCGTTCGAACTCTGGTCGGATGACGCCGGAGATGTGGCGATTGGGCTCGAAGTCCACAATCTCGCCTACCAGGAAGTGCTGCCCTCGCTCGAGATGTTCCACTCCGGGCGTAAGCTGGCGCGGGCTGCGCCGCCCCAGGTTGTCGATCCAGTCGTAACTATAGGGTGCAACCTTGAGCTGGCACAGCCAACGGAAGAGCACTGCGGGTGGCGCTTTCACGTCAATGGCCCGCACCAACCCTTCGTGAGGTACGTTGAGATAGCGGTCACACGGGTAGTGCGCCGTGCGCTCTTCCGGCGTTGCATTCCAGAACTTCGCTCGGTCTGGCAGTCTCATGATGTGCTAACCTGCTCTCGCACCAATAATGCGGAACACGGGATGACACGGCACTTCCCGCTCGAACTCTGCGAGTGAGGCATCTGGGGTTACGTCGAAGTAGGACCGGACAAGCGGCACCTTCTGGAGATACGCCTTGAGGATAGGGGCCGCTTCAGCCGGCCCGACCTCGGCAACTGTGACTGTTTGGGTACGGCGGCCCTGCGTGAGCTGTGCCTCCCCTGCGGCGCGGATATTGTGCACCCAATTCACCACTCCGTAAGGCGCGACCAGCCAGCGCGTGCCATTCTGCTCTACCAGGTTAACTGGCGTGGTATGCATCTTGCCGCTTTTGCGCCCCCGAACCGAGAGGAGCGCCATCGAGCCTAAAGGCAGTCCAGCACGCAACAATGCACCAATGACGACGTTCCCCAGTCGTGTGATCGGCGTGAGTTGATAGTTCTTTGCCACAGCAGACTTCTCCTCCTGTTCGCTAAGTGTGGAACGGCGGCACCGTCAGGCCTTTGGATGCAGCCCCACCCGCTTCAGCAGAGTCCGTGCCTCAAAGCGATAGAGGGCGCCGAAATCGCCCAGCGCAGGGTGAAGATGCTCGAAAATCTCTAACGTGATCAGGCCGTGTAATTGGCTCCAGACCACGAGGACGGTGTGGAGCAGGTCAAGCGGCAGATCACTCACATCGGCGTGCCGCAGCGCGGCGAGCTGCGTCTCTAGTTCGGCAGGCAGCGGGCCATATTCGGGGAGTGCCGTCACTCGCCCGCGCAGCCAAGCGGTGCGCAGCAATCCCAGTACCACCATTGGAATACGCTGGATTGCGGGCCCAATGACCGTCTCTGGCGCCCGGTAATCGGGAATCGGTTTACCATAAATCAGCGCGTAATCGATGGGATGGCCGACAGCCCATTCCCGATAGGCCAGCATCACGGCCAGCAGACGGTCGGCATCGTGTTCAGGGTCTATCGCATCGCGCGCCGCTTCCATGGCCGCCGCCAAGTCCGTGCAGGCATCCACAACCAGCGACGTAATCAGCGCATCACGGCTGGGAACATAGCGATAGAGCGCCTGAGAGGTAAAACCCATCTGTTCGGCGATAGCGCTGAACGAGAGGGCTGCCATCCCTTGTTCAGCCATCTGCTTCCGCGCAAGCTGCTTGATTTCGGCTAACGTGGCAGCACGCATACGGTCACGTCGGTGCGTCATGTCGTCTAAGTGTCCGTTTCATAAACAACTATAGTTACATACTGTCACTACGGTGGGTAGTATAAACCATAGTGAAGGTGCTGTCAAGTAGGTACAAGAGTAGCGAACCCAATAAAGCGCCGATTTTGCAGGCCGATCGAGAAGTTGGCTTTCTGGAACAGCCAGTTTTTGAGGCGAGATAGCAACTAGCACCACCGGTTAGTAGTCGGCCAAAGTGGTTTTGAATTGCTTTGTGACACTAGGTGTCACACACTTGTGTAGAATGGCAGATAGAACGCGAGTTCTAAGGCGACGTGACGAGAGCCTGTGTCTCTCACACGTCGCGGGAGCCAGAGGTGGGGAGTGGACACTCTCAACGTCCAGGTGCGCCGTATCGACGGCGACCTGGCTGAACTGCTTTTCAATCCTCGTGAGGTCGACCTGCGCGTCGGCGAGACGCTGACGCTGCGCGAGCGTGACTCCGATCGCAGCGTCATCGTGCAGGTCATCGCCTTTCGCTCCGCGACGTATCCCTCGCTCGTCCTCGACCAACTGCACAGCCTCGTCGGGCCTGAGCCGATCCGCGCGCCGCTGCTCGAAGCGATCGGCTACCAGATCATGCTGCCGGATAACCTCGACGGCCACGATGTCGAGATGGGGAACATCAAGCTGGCCCTGGCGAAGATCCGCAAGACGGTTCCGCCCCCACCCCTGCACCCCTCCCCCGTTCAGACGGGGGAGGGGCCGGGGGTGGGGGTCTGGGAGCAGTGGGATGGCTGGATCCCGGCGCGGGACGTGGACGTCTTGCGCACCGACGACCAGGAGGTCTTCGCAAACTCGACGCGTGATATGGGACATCGCCTGCGTCTGGGCCGCACGCTGGCCGGGACGGACTTCTTCGTCGAAGGGCAGGACCTGGAGAAGGTCAACGTCATCACGGGCGTGAAGGGTTCCGGGAAGAGTCACCTCTCTAAAGTCGTGCTCTTGCAGCTCATCGCGCAGGGCGCGCCGTGTGTCGTGTTCGACATCAACAAGGAGTACATCCACCTGCCCAGGGCCGAGGTCGATCCGAGCACCGGCAAGACGATCCGGCGCGGCATCGTCCATCTCGAAGCCGGCGGCAACTTCCGGCTGAGCGTGCGACAGTTCGGCCTGGCGCCGACGATGACGCTGCTGACACGCTTCGGCCTGCCCGAAGTGTCGGCGCTGCACTTCGAGAACCGGGTGGCTCGATTGTGGGCCGAAGCCGAAGCTATCGAGCGCGAAGGCGGCAAGCCGCCCTACATCGGCCTGGAGCAGCTCATGCAGATGGCCGACGAGAGCGAGTTCGGCGGCGGCTCGAGCGCGATGGTCGTCAACCATGCGATCCGCTCGCGGCTGGAGGCTTTGAGAAACACACGTATCTTCGCCCGCACGCCGAAGGAAGCTGCCTCACTCGGCGAGGCGTACCGCAAGATTCGCGAGGGCGGGGCGCTCGTCGTCGACGTCTCCGGCCTGTCGAACCTGGCGCGCGAGGGCTTCGTTCAGGCCATCATCGAGCTGGTGAAGGACTTGTGCATGTGGGAGATCGAGCACAGCACGCACCGCTTCCCGTTCATCTTCTTCGAGGAGGCGCACCTGTACGTCTCGCGCCAGAGCATCGACTACATCGTCACCCGGGCGCGGCACCTGGGCATCACCAGTTTCTTCGTCACCAACATGATCCACGGCCTGGACGAGGCGGTGCTGCGCCAGGCGGACAACCTGTTCCTGCTGCGGATTCCATTTGAGGACGACGTGCGGCACGTGTCGCGCGGCGCGGCGACCGACTACGAGACGATGACGGCGTTCGTGCGCCGGCTGCGGCAGCGCCACGCGCTCGTCATCGGCAACGTCACCGCGCAGTACCCCCTGATGTTCGAGGTCGATCCGCTGGAGGGCGTCAACACGGCAGGTGAAACGAGGTACTTTTTCCGAACGTGAGTTCCTTGAGAACGACAAGGAACTCAGGGAACTAAAGGAACTGAGGGAACTGGGGGAACCCCCGAACGTGAGTTCCTCGAGTTCCT
>DASSFZ010000129.1:0-4063 GCA_035693785.1 Anaerolineae bacterium
GGAAGTTGCGCTCATGGTGTCCACGATGTGCTGAATACGGATACCTACCAACAACCTGGTGGGCTACACGTTCTGAAAGTGAGGTTATAATTGCCATTGTGAGATCGCTGCCTTTACGGGATGCGTGAGATCGATGAAACCGGATAAGATGTGGCGGGAACCTCATTCACATTTTGTACGCTGGCTACTCTGGCAAGCCGATCGGCCGCGTGTCGGTCCCAAGCAGGTGATCGTTGATATCACCGATCGCTGCTTTTTCCGGTGCATGACTTGTGACAAATGGAAAAGCCGGGCCACGCCGCTTGAGTTGATGACGGCGGAGTGGCTCAATGCTCTCCAACGCGTATTTGAGTGGCTCGGCCCGTATCATCTCAGTTTGTCGGGCGGCGAGCCGCTACGACGCCGCGATATTTTCCAGATCATCGCTTGGGCCAGTGAACACGGCGTGACGACGAACCTCATGACCAACGGCTGGCTGGTTGATGCCCAGACTGCCCAAGAGCTGGTTGAGGCCGGGCTGACCAACCTTACGTTCTCGCTGAATTCGTTCAATCCCGCGACACACGATCGCACACGCGGCATGCCGGGCAGCCATGCGCGTATCGTGGCCGGCATCGGCCATATGCAGCGAGCCCGCGCCGAGGGCCGAGGCCGTGGCACACACACAACGATCTCGCTAAACACGATCGTCTGTGGTGCCATGGCAGCAGAGCTGCCCGAGCTGGTGCGCTGGGCGCGCGAGGTCGGACTGGATGCCGTCGGGCTCCAGCCTCTAGTGGATGTCTCCTCATATCAACCCTACCATGCGCCGCAGGTGACTTACCGGCCCGATTGGACGGCAAACAACGATCTGTGGAACGGCGACCGACAGCAAATTGATGCGGCGATCGAGCAGCTGATCGCCCTCAAGCAGCAGGGCTATCCTATTCTCGGCACAGTCCGGCAGTTGCATTTAATGGGCGCCTACTTGCATGATCCGACGAAGGTACCGCCTACGCGCTGCTATGTGGGGATCAACAATTTCCTAATCGATCCCTACGGCGGTGTACGCTTGTGTTATACCATGGACCCGATCGGCAATATTCGCACCGAACGGCCAGAGGTCATATGGTCTTCGACCATGGCCGCTCGCGTGCGCGGCGATATACGCGCGTGCCAATTGGGCTGCCGTTTGCTCAACTGCAACTATCAACCCTCTGCCGCTGAGCGGGCGCGCACGTTGGGGCAGCGCCTGATCGCCAGTTAGCCAGCGACGGTGTCGGATTGATGTTCAGGTGCGATGAATGAGAGCAGATCGGTGAAGTCCGATACGCCAGCTCGTACGCCTTGCCAGAAGGATAGATGGAGAGCCATCTGATAAAACGGTTTCTGCGCCATAAAGGGCAACGGGATGCGATTCATCGACTGCGCTAAATAGCGAGCCATCGTTGTGAGGCGTATATGCCGATCTGGTTGGGCTAGGGCGTAGCGCATCATCAGCTGCACCGCAAATCGATAGTGTTTCCAGCGAGCGTGAATGAGCTGCGGGGTCAGCTCAGGGTGTTGTCGTGCCAACTGCAGCGCCGACCGTCCTTCTCGTAAAGCGTCGCTCAGGCCGGCGCGCACGCTGCGCGTGAATTGATGATAAGCCAGGGCCTGGGGAAGATAAACGAACTGCGCGCCCAAGCGCGACAATCGGTAACCCAGGGCCGTGTCCTCGTGTCGCTCCAGTGTAGGGTCAAAGCCACCACTCTGTTCCAGCAGCTGTCGCTCGATGGATAGGTTGCCCGACAGGCAATCCCAGAAATCCGGTCGATAGTTCGGGCGAGCCAGCTTGGTGTAGTGTTCTTCGTAACGCTGGCAGAGATAGCGTTCCCAGCTCGAGAGCGCTTGCCCCGGCAGCTGTTGGACCTGACCCAACCCCACCACTCCGCTCTTACTCCAATGCGCAGCCAAATGCTCGGCGAATAATCCAGGAGCAGGAGAAATATCGTCATCGAGAAACAGGACAATGTCGCCTTGAGCGGCAACCGTACCCTGATTACGGGCTGTCGCTGCGCCGGAGCGCGGCAGCGAGATCCAGCGCAAGCAGTAAGGCGTGTCGAGGTGGGTCAGCATTGCTTGCGTCGTGTCGGTGGAGCCATCGATTGCGACAATGATCTCAAATTGTTGGCTTGGCATCGATTGCCGCGAACAGGCCAACAGCACCTGGCGCAAATATTCGCGCCGCTGACAGGTGGGGATGACAATACTCAACTCAATGCTCACGGTATTCGTCTCACATCCATGCGCCAGTCGCGCCAGTGAGCGTAGCCAGTCCACACCTGACAGGCAAATTGAAGCAGGCTGGTCTGGCTGTGGATGAGTGTGCGACGCAGTTTGTAGCGCGGAGTCTGAGGATAATTGATGCCGCCGCGAGCAGTGCAGCCCCATTGAAATCCAGCGTTCGCTACGGCCACTGCATTTGACGACGACCAACGTCCATAGGGATAAGCAAACCCGATCGATGAATAGCCTAAGCGAGTTGATAAGGCATGATAAGCCTGGCTTAGATCGGCGCACCGCTCTGCAGACGAGCTCAGATCAAGAGGGCGATGGCTTGTCCCGTGCGCTCCGATTTCGACGCCGGATTCTACCAATCGCTGTAAGTCGTTCCAACTCATCAAAGGTGCGACAGGCGCTTCCGCCCAATTAGCGATCTGTCCAACCGCTTCGGTGACGACGAAGACCGTCGCACCATAACCAAATTCCTGTAAGATGGGCCAGGCTGTCGTGTAAAAATCAAGGTAACCATCGTCAAACGTTAATGCGATCGATTGACGCTGTTGATTTTTGCTAGCGTTGATGAGGGTAGCCAGCGAACAGCCGCGGTAGCCCCGGCGAGCTAACCAGACCAGGTGCGCTCGCAAGTGCGCTGGGGTGACAGCGTATGGATCACCTAAGCTTGCTTGATCTTGCGTAACACGATGATAGGCCAGACAGACAAAACCCATGATTAAGTCTCTCGTGACCACAACCGTATAGGTCGGCCCTTGGGTCTTAGTGTGCGAACGACGATGGTCCGCAAGCTGCTCCACGCTAGGCGCGGTAAGTGATAGCCCAGCAGGCCTAGCAGCAGCCGGGGTCGATAGGTGCGTGGTGCGTGACGCCAATAACAGCGGAGCCAGTTCCGGCCGCGCAGCCACATTTGTTGCAAGAAGACCCGATTGGCAGTCTTAGACCCCGAATGATAAACGATAGCTTGCAAAGCAGTCACCGTTTGCCAACCGGATTGCGTGGCTCGCAGACAGAAGTCGGCATCCTCGAAATAAGCCACATAGCGTTCATCCAGTAGTCCCACTTGTCGCAGCACCCCGATCCGAATGAGCATGGAGCAGCCCCACACGTAATCGACAGGTAATCGATCCAGGCTAAGATCGAGCGGCGGCTCAGGCTCGTGGATTGCTCCGGTGCGAAAATCGCAGCGTGCACCGATGACGACATGTGGCGGTTGGCCGGGATGCACGAGTCGAGCTCCCACGATGCCAACAGCGGGATCAGATTTGGCAACGCGCAGCATTTCGGCCAGCGCCTCTGGCGCGACGATCACATCGTTATTCAAGAGCCACGCATAATCTGCCTTGCGCGCCAGAGCCAGTTGCAGGCCGTGATTGGCTCCTGCCGCAAAATGTCGGTTGGTTGGCAGAGCGATGATGTCGACATCAGGATAGGCAGCCTGTGCAGCAGCCAGCGTATCATCGACCGAGCCGTTATCTACCAGAATGATCTCCGGCTTAAACGGCGTGCACTGGGCTAAGGAATTGAGACAGGCCAGCGTGTCTTCTTTGTTGTTCCAGTTAACGACGATGGCGCTGATCAGCACGCTCATGGGTTGTGAATCCTCATTTGATCGACGAGCTGGAGCAGAGTGGATTCCAACCGATGGACCGAGCGGGGCCAATCAAATGTCGTCAACGCAAAATGCCGCACGGCCTGAGCGCGACGAATCCACTCATCTTGATCTCGAAGCAACTTGATGATAGCGCACGCAAACGCGCGTGAGTCATCGGCTAGGCTAAGCGCCTCAAGTGGAGCGCCAATGCCA
>DASSFZ010000130.1:0-6616 GCA_035693785.1 Anaerolineae bacterium
GAAGTGCTCTGCGCTGAAGTTCGCATCGCCGCGCACGCCGGGCCGGTCGGCGTAGTCGTCGAGCAGCAGGCCGGTGTACGACTCGATCACACCGTCCATGAAAAACTTCACAGCGCCGCCGCGCACCCTATCGCTGCGATGCATCTCGCGCATCGCCACGGCGTCTTTGGCGAGCGCCTCGAGTGGCGTATCGGGTTTGACGCTGTACGGGACGTACACGCGCAGCGTCAGCTCGCCCAGGTCTTCGAGCGCTGCATACAGCGCGAGCTGGCCGGCGTCGCCGTCCATATTGTGGATGCTCGTCACGCCGAACGCGGCGGCCTGCGCGAGTCCTTTCCGCAGCAGCGCCCGTTTCTCGACATCGTTTGGCTCGGGAATGAGATCGAGCACCGGCTGATAGGCGCCCGGCTCGCGCAGCTCGCCGCTCGCCAGCCCGTCGTCGCCGAGGACAATCTCGCTGTTGGGCGCAACCGTTTTGCCGTTCTCCAGCAGGCTCGCGCGGCGCAGCGCTTCGGTATTGGCCCACGCCGTGTGTGTGTCGTAGGCGAAGACGATCAGCGGGCGATCGACGATAATCGCGTCGAGGTCGTGCCGCGTGAGCATCCGGCCGCCAGGTAGAATTGCGTACGGGAGGCCGTGCCCGACGAGCCACTCGCGCCGCGAATGCTCACCGGCGAAGGCGCGGATCGCTTCGCTAAGCGCGCCATAACTTCTAACGTCTCCGAGTTGTGCGTCGCCCAATCCAATCGAGCCTAGGAGCAGGTGAAAGTGGCTGTCGATGAAGCCGGGCATGAGCGTGCAGCCTTGCGCGTCGATCACGCGCGTGCCGGGGCCGCGCCAGGCCGCGGCATCGACATCGCTACCCACGAACACGATACGATTGCCGCACACGGCGACGGCTTCGGCGCGCGGGTTGGCCGGGTCGGCAGTGAAGCATCGGGCATGCACGAGGAGGATGTCAGCGGCAAGGGGCATATGAGTGCGACCTCCGAAATGGAATACGGGCAAGTATAGCCGGGAGTGGATGAACCGGCGAGCCAGCAATGGACATACGATTGGCGCGCACGGCCGAGCATTTCCCCATACGACGCTAACTGGTGTAGAATCTGTTCCCATCACCTACGAGGAGGGCGCCATGACTGTCCATGTCCAACGATCACGCTCAAGGTTCTTTATTACGCTCGTTGTACTCTCGTTGCTGCTTGCGCTCGCCACGCTGACGCTGCACTTCACTCAAAGCGGCGAATCCGAAGCGGGCGCAAAGGGCAAACGCCGCAGTGGCGTCGTGTTAAGCGAAGTCGTCGCCGCTTCGGCTGTGCAGCCGGCGAGAGCGCCTTCGCCGCCAAGGTCCGGCTTCGCGCCGCAAACACGGCTCGGGTTCACCACTGGCGACCAGTGGGAACCGTCCATCGCCGCCGACCGTTTCGGCCACGTCTACGTGCTGTATCCGCAGTACCTGGGCGTGCCCGGTTGTGAAGAATGCTTCAGCCCGACGATGATCCTCCAGATCAGCAGCGATCGGGGCGCAACCTGGACCTCGCCCGAGTTGATGCACCCGGCGGGCGCGACGACAGGCCAGTGGGATGCGCAAATCGTCGTGGATCCGATCGACGGTCGCACGGTGTACGCCGCATGGCTGCAGAACAGCAAGAGCGACACCGTCGTCGCCAAGTCGACCGACTTCGGCGAGACCTGGTCGGTCGTCGTCGCGAACAGCACCAACGCGGCGACCGATAAGCCAATTCTCGCCGTGCGCGGCCAAGATGTGTACGTCGGCTACAACCAGGCGCAGAAAATCTGGGTGTCGGCCTCGCACGACGGCGGCGCGACCTTTACGTCGGTTAACGCGAACAGAACCCACACCGGCCAGCTAGGCTGGTCGTTGGCCGGCGGCGGCACGGTCGATCCGGCCGGTAACGTGTACTTCGCGTGGGATGGTTACGAGCAGAACGGCGGCGCTAAGGGACCGGTGAATCTATACATCAGCAAGTCCTCAGATGGCGGCGCCACGTGGCAGACCATCCTGATCGACGTGTCCGGCTCGCCACCCGACTGCTCGGACTTTCTGTGCGGCTGGGCCTACCTCGGCGCGCAGATCACGATGGCCTCCGACGCAGCCGGCACACTGTATACCCTGTGGAACGCGGGCGAAGTGGACAAAGGCCCGGAGCGCATCTACTTCGCCAAGTCGACCGACGCCGGCCAAACCTGGTCGCCCCGGTCGGATATTTCGGCTGCCCCGGATGGGGTCAATCACGCCTTCCCGGCCATCGCCGCCAGGGCGGACGGCGATGTGCGCATCTCGTGGATGGACGCGCGCGCAGACGGGTTGTGGAACACCTACTACCGCAGCTCGACGAACGGCGGCGCAACCTGGTCGGCCGAAGCCGATTTGTCCACGCTCGTCGCCGGCTTCAGCTACATCTTTCCGGACGGCTTCAGCTTCCCGTTCGGCGACTACTTCGAGATCGACATCGACGATCGGGGAACGACACACGCGGTCTGGGGCGAAGGGCTGAACTACGACAGCCCGGGATCAATCTGGTACACGAGGGGCAAGTAGACCTCACCCCCACCTCCAGCCGGCATTCGCTCGACCCGCTGCAACTGCCGCGCATGGCAATGGCCGACTTCGCCAGGCAAGCGCGCGATATAGGCGTGAACTACATCGGCTCGTGCTGCGGTTCCGTCGCCGCGCACGTTACGTGATACGTAAAACGTGATGCGTGATGGGTGAGTGGGAAGATAAAGTTTTCAGCAGGAGGGCCATGTGCCTGAGTCGGTCGATTATGATGTGGTCGTGGTCGGGTCGGGGCCTGCGGGAGCCAGCACGGCGCGCGCTGCCGCGCAGCGCGGCTTACGCGTGCTGCTGGTCGACAAGAAGCAGGAGCTGGGCGCGCCGATCCAATGCTCGGGCGCGGTCAGCGCCCACGCCCTCCGCGATGCAGACATCATTCCTATCGACGAGTTCGTCGCCAGCGACATCTACGGCTTTGCCGTCTACGATGCGCAAGGCGACGTCACGACCGTCGACTACCGCGCCCTGAAACCCGACGTATACGGCCAGGCGCCCCTGGGCTACGTCGTCGATCGCCGGCGCTTCGATCGTCACCTGGCGATGCTGGCCGAGCGAGCCGGCGCACAGGTCTGGCTGAAGACCGAGGCGCTCGGCCACAGCCCACAGGAAAACGGCTTCACCCAGGTGCGCCTCAAGCGCTTCGGGCAACCGACGGCGGTGCGTGCGCGCGTCATCGTCGGGGCCGATGGCGTGCAATCGCAGGTAGGCAAATGGGCTGACCTGTCCACGCACATCAGGCTCAGCGAGCTGGCTTCGTGCCTGCAGCTCATCGTCGATGGCGTCGAGTGCAACGGGCTGCTGGAGATCATCACCGGTCACGCGTGGGCGCCCGGTGGCTATGCCTGGGTCTTCCCCAAGGGGCACAGCTACGCCGAAGTGGGGCTGGGCGTGATTCGCACACTGACGGACAAAGATGCGCGCTGGCATCTGGATCATTTTATGCGTCACTCCTTTCTCGCCGATCGGCTCGAGGCATGCCGCGTGCTGGAAGTGCAAGGTGGGGGCGTGCCGCTGGCGGCTCCGCTCAAACGACCGTATGCCGATCACATCATCCTGGTCGGCGATGCCGCGCGCCATGTCAACCCGATCACGGGCGGTGGCATCCACACCGCGCTGCGCAGTGGCGTGATTGCCGGGCAATTCCTGGCCGACCTGCTATCCGCCGGTGAGCGGCCGCTCGCCGCCGCGCTCGGCGGCTATCAGCAGCGATGACTGGAGGAGTTCGGCCATGCGATGGGTAAGTTGCACCAGATGAAGACAACCATCTTCCGGCAGAAGGACATCGCGCGCCGCGACCAGATACTGTACCAAACGCTGGCCGGTTATTTCCGTCCTGGCTCAGAGTTCCGCAAAGTGTAAACGATCCAATGCCCAAGCCACATCCGGTCGTCTTCTCTGTGGACTGGAACGCGTGCATTCGATGCGGAGCGTGCGTGGCGGTGTGCCCTCAGGCGCCCGGCTTCACGACGCCGTTCGATACCATTGCCGTGGACACGCCGTGTGACATCGCCTGCATGGCCTGCGAGAAGATCTGTCCCGTCACGGCGATTGCGTGGCGCGCAGCCATGCTTCAGGCGCCGATCCCGGTGGGATGAAGGCGTGATCGGGCGCGCGCTCATCTGGACAAATATACTTATCGCGAGCAGCGCTGCCGGCTGGGTGGTCGTTACCCTTCGCGCACTCGCTCTGCCGACGGATTTCAGCCTGATCGCCCTGGGCTTTATCTTAGCACTCGTCTTTTACACACGCGACCGCCTGGACGAAAGAGAACATCTGACCGACCTCGCTACGATGCCGGAGCGAACCGCCTGGGTGCAGCGGCATACGCCGCTTCTCAAGCGAGTCATATGGATTGGCTCATTCGGGGCTGTCAGCTTGCTGACGCTGCGCCCTACCGCCGTGCTGCCCCTGCTCACGGGTCTCGGCTTCGCGCTGACGTACACCGTGCGCTGGCTTCCCTGGCAGGGTCGCCGGGTGGGCTGGAAACACCTGCCGGGCATGAAAACGCTGTTTGTCGCCGTCCTATGGGTGCTGGTCATCGTCATCACACCTGCCGCGGCCTACGGGCGGGTCTGGCAACGAGATACCTGGCTGCTGGCCTGCGCTGCCTGCGCCTTGATCATGGTACAGATCCTTCTGAACGATCTGCGTGACGTCGATGGCGACCGCATGAGTGGCACGCAGTCACTTCCCGTTGTCCTGGGCGAGCCTGCTGCGCGACGCGTGGCCCTCATATTGGTCCTGGCAGGAGCGCTGATACCGCTTTCGATGGCTCCCCTACCCTTTCTATTGACCAGCCTCTACAGTGCTATCCTCATCTGGCGATATCGGCGTGAGCGTGATTCAGAGTGGCGCGGCTGGATTGAGGGGCAAGGCCTCGTGGCCGGTTTGGCGGCGCTGATATGAACGGAGTCGTGTGTGACGGCTGAATACAGGCTCGGCCGGCTGGCCAGGCTGGAGATACGTGTCATGCCCTCCGTAATCGTCGGCACACTCGGCCTGTGGGCGACGTTTAGTGGAATCGCCCTCTGGCTGATGAAACTACCGGCGGGCGAGGCGATACTCTTCGGGCTGGCGGCCACGGCGCTGCAATGGCTCTTCGAGCTGATCCACCAGCTCGGTCACGCCTGGGCCGCGCGGCGCACAGGCTACCCGATGATCGGCGTACGGTTCGGCGCGTGGTACATCTTCGCCATCTCGCTCTACCCGCCCGACGAACCGGAGCTGCCGGCGAGCATTCACGTCCGCCGGGCACTGGGCGGGCCGCTGTGGGGGGTGGCGATGACCTTCCTGGCGGCGATCATTCTGTTGGCTCTTCGTGATGCCAAGGGTACCCTCGTCTGGTGGCTGGCGCTGTTCGCCTTTCTGGAAAACCTTTTCATCTTCACGCTGCAAGTCTTCGTGCCGCTCGGCTTCAATGACGGCCAGATGCTGTGGAACTGGTGGCGCAAGCGCTAACCCTCTGCCATGCAGTACGCCTTTGATCGGTTTCGAACCGAAATCGCACACGCATTGCTGAACACCGGACTGGTCGAGCCTGAGGAGATCGAGCTTGGCCCGCCGACGGCGCGCGGCGTGCAGGCGGATCTTGCGCTGCCCTGTTTCGAGGCCGCAAGGCGACGCCACGACAGTCCGTCACGATTGGCGCGGCAGGTTGCAATCGAAGTCGGCGCGTCGATTCAGCCAGGCTCGCTCATCGACGCTGCGGAAGCCAATAGTGGGTTTGTTAATTTCCGCATCGCAGAACAGGCGCTCATCGTCCAGACACTGACCGAGATTACCCAGCACGGCGATCGCTACGGGTCGGATGATCGGGGCGCAGGCCGAACTGTGGTGATCGATTACTCGTCGCCGAACATCGCCAAGCGCATGCACGTCGGGCACATCCGCTCGACGATCATCGGCCAGGCGTTGGTGAACATTTTTCGCGCACAAGGATTCACCGTCGTCGGCGACAACCACCTGGGCGACTGGGGCAAGCAATTCGGCGTGCTGCTCGCTGCGATCGACCGGCGCGGCCTGCCTCAGGGAGAGGGTGAGGAGCTGCTCGCGCGGTTCGAGCAACTGTACGCCGATTTCGCGAAGGCGACGGAGCGCGACCCCGCGCTCGACGACGAAGCACGCCGTTGGTCGCTGCGGCTCGAACAGGGCGACCCGGCTGCGCACGAGATATGGCAGCGCTGTGTGGATCTGACGAAGCAGGTCAACCAGCGCAACTACGACTGGCTCGGCGTGCGGTTCGATATCGAGCACGGCGAGAGCTTCTACGCGCACATGACGCAGCAGGTGATCGACGACGCGCTGTCGAGCGGCGCGGCGCGGCGCGACGCGGACGGCGCCGTCATCGTCGACGTCGCCGGGCTGCCGGCGTTTCTGCTGCAGCGCTCCGACGGCGGCACGCTGTACCACACGCGCGACCTCGCCACAATCAAGTTCCGGCAAGACACGTATCATCCGGCGAAGATCATCTACGTCGTCGGCAAGCCGCAAGAGCTTCACTTCCAGCAGCTCTTCGCCACGGCCAGAGCCATGAGCTAT
>DASSFZ010000131.1:0-5189 GCA_035693785.1 Anaerolineae bacterium
GCAATGAACGTCCACCTGACGGAACATATCCTGCTGCGCCTGCAGCCTCAGACCAAAACGGCAATAGGATTAATGCTGTTAGACTTTTCCGTCTTGATGCAGCCAACCGAAGCAGGCCTCCGCAGCTTTCCGTTAACCGAACTGAATCAGCTTCCAGGCGATTTGAAAGAGACGGTTCTGGAATTGCTGACTTCGCCGCCAGTGAATCGCTTCTTGACTACCTCACTCTACATACCTAAGGCGGGGGATCCGATCCCCCTGGTTCATTTGGAGATTTCCGCATTTAGCGTTCCAGCCTGAGCAGCGCGTATCTATCTTACACCCCGCGTTGTCTGCTTACCTTCGCCCCACCGCTTCGGCCACGCGCCGCACCTCTCGCACGAGCTGTGCGAACTTCTCCGGCTTCAAGCTCTGCGCACCATCCGACGCCGCCGCTTCGGGATGCGGATGCACCTCGACGATCAGCCCGTCCGCCCCGGCGGCGATGCCGGCGCGTGCGACAGCCGTCACGTACTCCCACTTGCCGGTGGCGTGCGAAGGATCGAGGATCACCGGCAGGTGCGACAGGCGCTTGAGCACCGGGATCGCGTTGATGTCTGTCGTGTTGCGAGTATAGCGCTCGAAAGTCCGGATGCCGCGTTCGCAGAGCATCACCCGATTGTTGCCGTGCGATAGGATGTACTCGGCGGACATCAGCAGCTCTTCGATGGTCGACATCATCCCGCGCTTGAGCAGCACCGGATGGCCCGATTCGCCGACGGCGTGCAGCAGCGGGTAATTCTGCATATTGCGTGCGCCAACCTGCAGCACGTCGGCGTGCCGCATCACCAGCGGCACTTGGTCGGGCGACATGGCTTCGGTGACGATCGGCAGCCCGGTCACCTGGCGTGCTTCGGCCAGCAGCGCGAGTCCCTTCTCGCCCAGCCCCTGGAAACTGTACGGCGAGGTGCGCGGCTTGAACGCGCCGCCGCGCAGCACGTGCGCGCCCGCCTCTTTGACTGCAATCGCCGTCTCCAAAATTTGTTCACGGCTCTCGACCGCGCATGGCCCGGCCATAATGATCACTTCTGGCCCGCCGACTCTGATCCCATCCAACGCAACGGTGGTATCTTGCGGGTGCATGTCGCGTGAGGCCATCTTGAACGGCTGCAAGATGCGCACGGCCTTCTCGACGCCGTCCATCAATTCGAACTGCGTCCCGTCGATCGGCCGGTCGTCGCCGATCACGCCGATGATCGTCCGTTCCTCGCCCTGCGAGAGATGGACGCGATAGCCCATGGCTTCGACCCGTGACACAACATCCGAAATCTGACGTGCCGCCGCGCCATGCTGCATCACGATGATCATGGCATCCCTCCTATGCTATCAGGCATCGCCCGGTCAGGCCGGAGAACGACCGCGCCTCTGAGGTATACGTGCCGCACCTCGCCGGCGCGCACCGTCGTGTTCCAGTGAATCAGGACCCGAATGCACTTCTCCAGGCCGTGCGGCACGTCTATCTCGCGCGCGCACAGCAGCGCGACATCGCGCCAGCCGAGCGCCCGCGCGGCCCCCGCCGGATACGCGGCATTCAGATCGGGTGAAGTCGTGAAAATGGCCGAGGCCACGTCGTCGGGCTGGAGGCCGTTCGCGCCGATCAGCGCCTCCAGCAGCTCGCGCGTCGCCGCCAGGATCGCCTCCAGCGTGTTCTCGTCGGCAGTCGTCGCGCCGCGAATTCCTCGAATCATGATAGCCGCCTCCGTGCAGGGAAAATAAAAAGAGCGCGAAGCCGATGCTTCGCGCCCTGGTGTCCTGGTTCGTGCGTCTAAGGCCTGCCAAGCCGAAACAGCGGCGGTTGCTTAACCGTCGCGTAATAATAGGCGTACTGGGCAGACGTCGACCTACTCGTTATCATGATGGCCAATATGTTAGCACACTTTTCGCGCACGTCAAGGCCCCCGATAGCCGTGTGCATGCAAGGGAGTCATCAACCGTAGGGCGCGTTTCCATACGCGCCGCAACTTTTCGTGCGCGTCAAGCCCACGTCAGCTCAGATATTTGGACGCGGATTGCGCAGATTCGCGCTTGTTTTTCAGATTTATCCGCGTTCATCTGCGTTCATCCGCGTCCCAATTCTCAGTGAAGCTTGGAGAACCAACAGATGCCAGGCCCGATCGAGGTTGATCAGCAGGTAACACAGCGGGTAGAACGGCGAAACCGCCAGGCGCGGATAACGCTTGACCAGGTTCCAGCGGCGCGGAAAAAACGAGCGCAGCCACATGCGAGTGCGCTCGGCGCGAGAACCGGTCAGCATGCGCGCCATACCCAAGCCGATGCCGCTGCGCGAGCGCGGGTTCGATTCGGACGCCTCGGCCAGCGTCACGCGCATGCACCATTCGCGAAGCGCCGGCGTGAGATGAGCACGCAGCGCCGACAGCACACCCTCTGGAATCGCGCCGGGGGCGTATCGATCTGTGACAGCCAGGGCCGGATAGACAAAGCGCACGCCGTGCGGTGGAACCGCTGAGAGGAACGAGCTCCATTCATCCTCCGTCATGCACGACGCGACGATCTGTATATCTCCGATCTCCATCAGCTTGCCGCGCTGAATCAGCAGGTCGCTCGTCATGTGAGCGCACAGGTGATGCAGGAGGACCGGCCGAGAAGGCGCGAGCGCTTCGCTGCCGCGCCAGTAAGCATGTTTTTCTGCGGAGGACCATACCGCATCGGTCAGATCGTAAGCCAGTCCGGCGTATTCCTCGCGGATCCTGAAATGCAATTCTACCGGCTGCACGTTTTCGGGGTGCCACACGTTGGATCGGCGCGTGCCTCGCAGATACACGAAGTCCTCGGCAGAGCGTGAGTAATAGGTGTAACCGAGTCGCTCCAACACGGCAAGGCCCTTCGCCACGTCGCGCTCTGGAATCAGAACATCGAGATCGGCCAACGGGCGCAGCGTCGGATCGGGGTAAACCAGCGGCGCGAGCAGTGCCCCTTTGAATGGCACAGCCTCGACGCCGGCGGCGCGCAAGGCGTCGATCAGCTCGACTGCTGCATCGAGCATGCGCACGGTGCGTTCGCGGCTGAGCGCGGCGATCGAGGCGAGGCTTTCGCGGGCGGAATCGGGCGTAGGCATACCCGATTTCGCAGCGCAATCGTGCAGCCAGGGGATCGCGTTTTGCCAGTAAGCGATCCATTCGGCGGCCAGCCACTCGTCGTGCCCCCAGTCGCGCGGCGCAAGCGACGCGTCGCCGGACGGCAGCCAGCAGGCGAGAGCCTCGGTGACAGAGGTGATCAACGCGTCGGGCAGAGCAGGTCGGGACGAGTGCACGCGCAGACCAATCCGCTTACAGCTTCACCAGCTTGGCCTGATAGACATCCGGAAGCCGGAGCAACTGATCGAGCACGTCTTGCGGGCACGGCCAGTCGAGGCTGACGAACGACACGCCTCGCCCGCCGGGCCGATCGCGGCCCAGCCGCCACTCGCCGATGTTGATGCCGTTCGCGCCGAGCAGCGTGCCGACGCGCCCGATCACGCCCGGCACGTCCTTGTTCTCCAGATACAGCAGGTGACCTTCCGGTTTCACGTCCACCCGGATCGAGCCGCACTGCACCAGCCGCGCCTCGCCGCCGGCGGATAGCACGCCGGCGACGACCTGGGATCCACCCTCCCAATGCGCGCGGCACGAAATCAAACTGGGGTAATCGACCAGCTCCATGCCCATGACCTGCCTGGTCTCGATGCCTTGCTCGTGCGCGACGATCGGGGCGCTGACCGTATTGATCGGGCGCGCGCCGGCCGGGAATCGGCGCAGCAGGCCGGAGAGCAGCGCCGCCGCGATCGGGCGCACCAGCCGCTGCATGCCGTCGCCCTGCACCTCGACTTCGACGCGGCGTACCTCGCGCCCGGCGAGCTGTCCTAACAGCCGGCCCAGCTTCTCGGCCAGCTCGACATACGGCCGGCACGTGAGATACTCCGCACCCGGACCGTATGGCAAGTTCACCACGTTGCGGTAGTCGTCGCCGCGCAGCGCATCTAACACTTGCTCGGCCACGAGACGGGACGTCTCGCGCTGCGATTCGACCGTGTTTTGGCTGAGATGCGGAACGGCTATCACGTTGGGATGATGAATCAGCGGATGATCCGCCGGCGGCGGCTCCTGGGCAAAGGTGTCGAGCGCGGCCCCGGCTACCTTGCCGGAATTCAGCGCGTCCAGCAGCGCCGCTTCGTCGATCAGATCGGCGTGGGTGCAATTGACGATGCGCACGCCATCGCGCATGCAAGCGAAGGCGCCGGCATCCAGGACCCGCGTCGTTTCGGGCATCACGGCTGCGTGCAGCGAAATGACATCGGACCGGCTCAGAAGCTCGTCCAGAGGAACGATGCTGACGCCGCGCTCGCGCGCAACCGTCTCGTCGATGTGCGGATCGTATGCCAGGACGCGCATCCCGAACGCCTGCGCCCGCCCCGCGACTTCCCGCCCGTGACGTCCGTAGCCGATGATGCCCAGCGCCTTGCCCTTCAACTGGATGCCCAGCATGTGATATCGTTCCCATCGCCCCGCCCGCAGGGACACATAACCCTCGGGAATGCTGCGCGCCAGGGCGAGCATCATCGCCAGCGTGTGCTCCGCGACGGCGATGACGTTGGCATCCGGCACATTGATCACCATGATGCCGCGCTGCGTAGCCTCTTCGATATCGACGTTGTCGAGCCGCGCGCCGGCGCGCGCGACAACACGCAGCCAGGGCGCGCGATCCAGCAGCTCCACGTCGACCTGCGTGGCCGAGCGAACGATCAGCGCCTCGACGTCGCCCACCGCTTTCAGAACGCTCTCGCGATCGGCGCACGGCCCATCGACCTCGACGTCGTCCGCAGCGCGCAGAACATCCCAGCCCTCGGGATTCAGATGATCGGATACCAGAATGCGAAACATGTCACCCGGATTTCCCACGGATTACACGGATTGCGTCGATAGATGGATATTTGCAAATTTCTGAGCCAGAAAACGTCCCCTGGGAAACCGGTGCGTCACGAGTGCTCAGGCGCGCCGCATGGAGGCTAGAAAGGTCTCGCGCACGGACGCATCCCGAAAAACAACTTCGCCGCCCTCGATGCGCTGCATCCCATCGGCGAAGAGATAGCGCCACGGCGGATCGTTGCCCAGGCGTCCCAGCCCGATGGGCAAGATAGGCGACAGGTACGGCGT
>DASSFZ010000132.1:0-9110 GCA_035693785.1 Anaerolineae bacterium
TAGCCGCCGGGTATGCCACCCGGAAAGCAGGCCGGGCTCCCATGCCCGGCTTATCCGGCGGCGTGGGAGCCGCCTCCGCTGACATGCTTTGCGTGCCCACGCCAGGAGCCTGTTCTTGACACCGGATTTTCCGCATGGTATTATTAGCTTTGTGAGACTTAGCACTCGCATGCTGCGAGTGCTAATCGTTGGTGAAGAACGAATATGCTAGACCTGACGCCCCGCCAACAGACCATGCTGGTCTTCGTTATTCGAGAATATGTCGAGTCGGCCAAGCCGGTCAGCTCGAAAGTGCTCGCCGAGAAGTACGGGCTGGATAATTCCCCGGCGACGATCCGCGCCGAGCTTGCCCGCCTGGAGGAGATGGGCTACCTGACCCATCCCCATACCTCAGCCGGGCGCGTGCCGACCGACCGGGGGTATCGTTACTTCGTCCAGCGCCTGATGGGCGAGGTCGAGCTTCCCATCACCGAGCAGCGCATGATCGCACACCAGTTCCACCAGTCGCGGCTCGACCTGACCCAGTGGATGCAACTGGCGGTGAGCGTGCTGGCCCGCGCCAATATCGCGACGCGTCCGGATGGCACGCGCAGCACGGCGCTCGTGTCCCTGGTCACGCCGCCTCATGCGCACCAGGCGCGCCTCAAGCACATCCAGCTCATCTCCACGCAGGGCCGTCTGGTCCTGCTCGTCGTCGTGCTTCACGACGGCACGGTGAAGCAGGAGATGCTCACGCTTGCCGAGCCGCTGAGCCAGGATACGCTGTCAGAAGCGTCTGCGCGGCTGAACGCGACGGTCGTCGGGCTGACGGCCGAGGAACTGACAAAGCGGCTGGGCTCAGTCGACGAGACGCTGCACGCCGAAGTGCTCAGCGTCGTGAGCGATGTGATGCGGCGCGCCGACGCCTGGATGGCCACCGAGGTATACCGCGACGGCCTGGCGGAGGTGCTCAGGCTGCCGGAATACGAGGGTCGCGAAATGGCAGAGGCGCTGTTGGGCATTCTGGAAGAGCAGTCGCTGCTCGAAGAAGTGCTGACCCAGGCGCCCGGCCCTGCCATCGGCGGCGTCCAGGTCGTCATCGGCGGAGAGAACAACTGGACGGAGCTGCGCGATTTCAGCCTCGTGCTGGCGCGATACGGCGTGTCCGACTACGCGACCGGCACGCTGGGCGTGCTCGGCCCCATGCGCATGCCGTATGGACGCGCGGTGAGCACCGTGCGCTACGTGTCCCGCCTGCTCAGCGACCTGGTGTCCGACATGGCGCAGGGCTAGGAGATTATCTCACAGCGAAACGTAGTGGCGACAGGGTTTGAATTTTGAAGTTTGAGGTTTCGAGTTTGAAGTGAGGTGATGACGGGTGACTGATAACGTGCACGAGCAGGTGCTGGACGCAACGTCAGGCGACGGGGAGGTTCAACCCACGGAGATCGCCAGCGGCCAGGCGCAAGCCGCCGAAGCGGGCGCGCCTGAAGCGCCGGCCGCTGAGGGTGAGGAGATCGATCTTGGGACGGAAATCGAGCGACTGAAAGCGGAAGCCGCCGCCAACCTGGACGGCTGGCAGCGCGCGCTCGCCGAGTTCACGAACTACAGGAGACTCAACGAGGCCGAGCGCAGCCAGCTCGTGTTTCTCACCGGCGTCAAGATCATGGAGAAGATGCTTCCGGTGATCGACGACTTCGATCGCGCGCTGGCCAACTTGCCGGAGGGGCTTCAAAGCAACGGTTGGGTCGAGGGCGTCCGCCTCACGCGGAACAAGCTGATCGGCATACTCGAAAGCGAAGGCCTGTCGATCATTCCGGTCGCGCCCGGCGACCCGTTCGACCCCGCCGTGCACGAAGCCGTCACGCACGAAGCATCGGACGATTTCGCGGAAGGGCGCATCATCGCAGAGGTTCAGAAAGGCTATCGCATCGGCGACCGCGTGCTGCGACCGTCGCTTGTTCGCGTCGCCCGCTAAAACCTATCCGAAAACCCCGTAGCATCGGGCCTTGTGCCCGCGCCCACGAGGGGCTAAGCTACGTTTTCGGATAGGCCCTAAACAAGCGCTCATATCTTCGGCTGGACTCGAGGCTTTAGCCGGAGGTGTGGCGGATAATCGAACCGGCTAAAGCCTCTATTCCGGAGTTTGCCAAACTCCAGTTGTAAGGAGACAGGAGAGACATTGGCTATGGGAAAAATTATCGGCATCGATTTGGGCACGACGAATTCGGTCGTGGCGGTGATGGAGGGGGGAGAGCCGGTCGTCATTTCATCCAGCGAGGGCAGCCGCCTGTTCCCGTCGGTCGTCGCCATCAATCCAAAGACCGGCGAGCGCCTGGTGGGTCAGGTGGCTCGCCGCCAGGCGATCGTCAATCCCGAGAACACGGTCTTCTCCGTGAAGCGCCTGATGGGCCGCAAGTTCAAGGACGCGGAGGTGCAGAAAGCGATCAAGCGCCTCCCCTATAAGATCATCGAAGCGCCAAACGGCGACTGTCGCGTCATCATGGGCGGCAAAGAGTACTCGCCGCCGGAGATCTCGGCCATGATCCTCCAGAAGATCAAGCAAGACGCGGAGGCGTATCTCGGCGAGACGATTACCCAGGCGGTGATCACCGTGCCGGCCTACTTCAACGACAGCCAGCGCCAGGCGACCAAGGACGCCGGCAAGATCGCCGGGCTGGAAGTGCTGCGCATCATCAACGAGCCGACGGCGTCCTCGCTGGCCTACGGTCTCGACCGCAAGAAGGACGAGACGATCGCCGTGTACGACCTGGGCGGCGGCACGTTCGACATCTCGATCCTCGACGTCGGCGACGGGGTATTCGAAGTCAAGTCGACCAACGGCGATACGTACCTGGGCGGCGACGATTTCGACGAGCGCGTCATCGACTGGGTGGCCGACGAGTTCAAGAAAGACCAGGGCATCGACCTGAGGGTGGATCGGCAGGCGCTGCAGCGTCTGAAGGAAGCCGCCGAAAAGGCCAGGATCGAGCTGTCCAGCTTGATGGAAACGGAGATCAATCTTCCCTTCATCACCGCCGACGCGACAGGCCCCAAGCACCTTCAGATGAAGTTCACACGCGCCAGGCTCGAGCAGCTCACCGGCGACCTGATCGAGCGCTCGATCGAGCCGTGCCGGCGTGCGCTCGAAGACGCCAAGGCGTCGCCGGCCGACATCGACGAAGTCGTCCTGGTGGGGGGCATGACCCGTATGCCGGCCGTTCAGGAAGCCGTCAAGAGCTTCTTCAGCAAAGAGCCGCACAAGGGCGTCAATCCCGACGAGGTCGTCGGCGTCGGCGCGGCCATCCAGGCCGGCGTGCTGGGCGGCGAAGTGAAGGACGTGCTGCTGCTCGACGTGACGCCGCTCACCCTAGCGATCGAGACGCTGGGCGGCGTGGCGACAGCCTTGATCCAGCGCAACACGACGATCCCGTACCGCAAATCTCAAATCTTCTCGACGGCGAGCGACGGCCAGACCAGCGTCGAGATTCACGTGACGCAAGGCGAGCGGTCGATGGCGGCCGACAACAAGACCCTGGGCAAGTTCATCCTGGACGGCATTCCCCCTGCCCCGCGCGGCATGCCCCAGGTCGAAGTCACGTTCGATATCGACGCCAACGGCATCATCAAAGTCTCGGCGCAGGACAAGGCCACCGGCCGCAGCCAGCACATCACGATCACGGCGTCCTCCGGCCTGAGCGAGCAGGAAGTCGAGAAGATGGTGAAGGAAGCGCAGCAGCACGCGGCCGAAGACCAGAAGAGCCGCGAGCGCATCGAGGCGCGAAATGCGGCCGACTCCGCCGTGTACACCGCCGAGAAGACGCTGCGCGAATTGGGCGACAAGGCGCCTGCTGATATCAAGAGCGACGTCGAAGCGAAGGCGAACGCGCTGAAGGGCATGCTCGAAACGGCCAGCGCCGAAGAATTGAAGCAGCGCACGCAGGAGCTGCACGAGGCGCTGCAGCGCATTGGCGCTTCGATGTACCAGCAGCCGGGCGGAGGCCCTTCGACTCCGCCTCCCGGTGGCTCTGAAGGCGAAGACGTCGTCGAGGGCGAATTCTCAAAGAACTGATGAATGGCCACGACTAAGCGCGATTACTACGACGTCCTGGGGGTTGGGCGGGGCGCCAGCGGCGAAGACATCAGGCGCGCGTATCGCAAGCTGGCGCGCCAGCACCATCCGGACGTGAACAAGGACGGCGGCGCCGAAGCCCGCTTCAAAGAGATCAACGAAGCGTACGAAGTCCTCTCGGACGAGCGCAAGCGCGCCGCGTATGACCGCTTTGGACACGCCGGCGCGGAAGGCGGCTTCTCGACCGACTTCGGAGGCTTCGGCGGTTTCAGCGATATCTTCGAAGAGTTCTTCGGCGGGTTCGGAACGCGGACGGCGCGGCGCGGGCCGCGCCGGGGCGCCGACCTGCGCTACGATCTGACGATTGACTTCGTCGAAGCGGCGTTCGGGGTCGAGAAGGAAATCGACGTCACGCGGCACGAGCTATGCCCGCGCTGCCGTGGAACCGGCGCCGAGCCGGGCACTACACCTGTGCGCTGCGCCACGTGCAACGGCACGGGCGAAGTCCGCCGCATGCAGCAGAGCATCCTCGGCTCGTTCGTCAACGTCACGACCTGCCCCACCTGTCGAGGCGAAGGCGAAACGGTGCCGATCGTCTGCATCGAGTGCCGGGGTTCCAGGTACGTCCGCCTCGGCAGGACGCTCACGGTGAAAATCCCGCCGGGCGTAGACACCGGCACGCAGATCCGGCTGGCGGGCGAAGGCGAGCCGGGCGAGCGCGGCGGCCCATCTGGAAACCTCTACGTCGTCCTGGACATCAAGCCGCATCCGTACTTCCGGCGCAAGGACGACGACGTGGTTCTCGAAGTCGCGCTGAACGTGGCGCAGGCCGTTCTGGGTGACAGGGTCACTATTCCCACACTCGACGGCGACGAAGCGATCGACATCCCGCCGGGCACGCAGCCGGGCAAGGTCATCCGGATGCGCGGCAAGGGTATCCCGCACCTGCGGCGCAGCGGCCGGGGCGATCAGCTCGTCGTCGTGCAGGTCAGCATTCCGACCAGCCTCAGCGCCGATCAGAGGCGGATGTTCACGGAGCTGTCCAAGACGCTCGGGCGCGAAGTCATCGCGCAGAACGACAAGGGCTTTCTGGACAAGCTGAAAAATCTCTTCAGTATTTGACACACGGATTTCCCACGGATTACACGGAATGGCAGGTATTGCCGCCCCTGTCTGTCAACGAATGGGGGAACGAATAAACGAATGACCTATGGCCGCTGGCGTTATGCGTTTATTCGTTGGACATTCGTTGACAGAGTTACTTGCCTTTTGCGCTCCCGCTGCATCTGTGGCCTACTGATCACTGATCACTGATCACTGATTACTGATTACGGGCCTATGAACTGGCTTGAGATCAGCATCGCCGTCGATGCAGAGGCAGCCGAGGCTGTTGCCGAGGTGTTGTCGCGTTACGCGCCAAATGCTGTGGCGCTTGAGCAGCGGGCGCGCGACAACCTGACCACCCGACCACCCGACTACCTGACCAACCCGCCACTCGAACCGACGGTCGTCGTGCGCGCCTACCTGCCCGTCGACGCCGGCGTCGACGCGAAGCGGCAGCAGGCCGCCGAGGCGTTGTGGCACCTGCGCCAGATTGTCCCCATGCCCGATCCCGTCTTTCGAGAGATCGCGCCGGGCGACTGGGAGACTGCCTGGAAGGAACATTATCACGTGCTGCGCGTCGGGCCGCGTATCGTCGTCAAGCCGTCGTGGCGCGAGCACACGGCAGAGCCGGGCGACGTCGTCATCGAGCTGGATCCCGGCATGGCCTTCGGCACGGGCTTGCACCCCACGACCCAGATGTGCCTGAAGGCGGTCGAGACGCGCTGCCGCCCGGGCATGCAGGTACTCGACCTCGGAACAGGCTCGGGCATCCTGGCGATCGCAGCCGCGAAGCTCGGCGCGTCGTCGGTCATTGCGCTCGACACCGATCCCGTCGCCGTCGAGTCGGCTCGTGACAACGTGCGCCGCAACGCGGTCGACCACGTCGTGAGCGTGGAGGCCGGATCGCTGGCGGAAGTCCAGCGCCGTCGCCTGGCGTTCGACCTGGCGCTGGTCAACATCCTGGCGAAAACGATTGTCCAGCTCTGCGATGAAGGGCTGGCTGAAGCAATCAACCCCGGCGGACAGATCGTCTGCGCGGGGTTGATCGAATCGCAAGAAGATGAAGTGCGCGAAGCGCTCGAGCGCGCCGGGCTAGAAGTGATCGAACGATTTCAAGATAAGGACTGGGTCGGGCTTGCCTGCCGGCCTGCCACCCGCCCTCGCGCGCTGTCTGCGGGGGCGCGCGCAGCCGCTTACCGATCGAGCGGCACGACCTGGCCCGCGCGGAATCGGAACGTGATGCGACCCTTGTTCAGATCGTAGGGAGACAGCTCGAGCTTCACACGATCGCCGAGCAGGATGCGAATGTAATGGCGGCGCATCTTGCCCGACAGGTATCCGAGCACCTCGTGACCGTTGTCTAGCTTGACCTTGAACATGGTATTCGGCAGCGCTTCGATGACGGTGCCTTCGACAGTGATCTTCTCCTCTTTCGCCATCCTCTCTCCTCGCTTGAGCTGGACTTTGGCAAGCGCCCATATCTTCGGCTGGACTCGAGGCTTTAGCCGGAGATGTGGCGGATAATCGAACCGGCCTCTATTCCGGAATTTGCCAAACTCCAGGTCGAGTTGAAAGCAGTATACCGCATCACGGCTGTCCGGTCAAACGTCGCCGAACACTCTCTTTTGCACTTCTGGCCGCCGTTCTTCGATGATGCCCATCATCTCCTCCCACTTCTTCTGGAACGCCAGGAACGACTGGAACGGATCTTCGTCCGGGATCGCCAGAGAGTGGGCGTGGGTGATATTGTTGAGCGACTCGCGGGCATTGTCCGGCTCATTCTTCGTCAAATAATCGATGGCCAGAATCGTACAGGCCTGCGTCACGCGCGCCAGGAAATCATCCTGGAAGAAGGCGCCGGGATAGGGCAGATAGCGCTCCCGGTTGACTGCATGATAGCCGTCCCCGTCCCGGCTGTTGGCGATCTTGGCCTGCTGATAGCGAAACCGATAGATGTCCTCCCGCAGCGGGCGCCAGGTGGGGTACGGGCGCGGTGGGGGATCATGCTTGATGACCAGCTCGGTGTCCAAGATGAAGCGCTCGCCGAGAATGTGCGCGTTCATGACCCAATCCATGTCTTCGCCTCGGCGCAGGGGTGGGTCGAGCGGGCAGCGCGTGTAGAAGTCGCGATGCACGGCAATGTTGCCCATGATGGCGAACGGGACTTCCTTGATGCCCGGCGACTCGACGATGAACTGTCTGAAAGCCTGGTTCATGACCTCCACGACGTTCCAGTACACCGCGTGGGGGCTTGCCGGGCGATCGAGATAGATCGTATCCCTGGCCGTGATGTAGGGGCCGCAGTAGGCCCGAATAGGCTGTCCCTCGAAGTCCGACAGCATCTTCGCTTTGATCCGCCCGATGTACCCAGGCTCGATGAACAGGCAGTCGTCGTCGATCGACACGGCAATATCCTTGCCCAGGATGTGGGCGGCCACCAGACAGGCGTTCCGCAGCGGCGAGTAGCCGACGAGCGAAATGGTCTCGAGCAGATCTCCCTTTCCCAACTCGCGGAGATAGTCGTGCAGGCGTTGCAGATGGGAGTAGCTGAAGTAATGAAGCGTCACGCCGGCCTGGCTGGCATATTTGCGCAGCAGCTCGCCGGCCCGCTTCTCAACCGTCTGCGCCAGGGAGGGGTGGTTGGCGCCGGCCACGGCGATGATATCAAACGCCCGATCCCGCAAAATCCTCAGGCTCTCGAAGAGCGGTGGAATCGTGCCTTCGTCGTCCAGCGCCGTCGGGTGATCATAAAAATGGTCGTCTTCTTTGAAAACTTCCTTCTTTTCTCTACCCCAGAACATCGGGAAAACGATGGACAGATCCATGCCCGCCACCTCCCTGTTGATTCACGAGCGCGTCATTACCCCCGCCCTCGACCTCTAAGCAACCTTCTCAACCGGATGCCGCAGAATCGTCCGTAGTTTCTCCGGCTTGGCTCGTCGCGGATCGCCCAGGTAAATCTCATGGTGTTTACCGCGATAGATATAGCCGTTCTCCTCGGCAAAGGCCTTCATTCTCTCAATCGTCCGGGGTTCTTCCGAATACGGACCGAGGTGCATGATTTGAAGACACAATCCTTCGTGAAAGGGTTCAAAACGCATCCGGGATAAGGCCGGGTTATCCTTTTTTTCCTGGAGTTGCCGCAACGCCTCCTGGACCATCTTCTCCGTGATGTGCTTCGGCTGCATGATCATCATGGTCCATTTCCATGTCGCCTTCTTGCCGAAATCGAATTCACCGGCATCCCCCCACCACAGCCCTTCGAGCGCCATCAGGGTAAAGTCGATAGGATTGCGTTTGCGAAGCTTCGACATGAACTTCAGCGTATAGGACACACCGTACAATGCCATCATGGCATCTCGGAAGGCCTGGGATGTCTCTGGCGTCTCGCCGGGTTCAATCTGGCCGTCCATCATGACGAAACTGAACTTCGGCACGTTGACGACCTCGACTTTCTTCGCCGACGGCGCATACAGGTGCTTCAATTCCTTTCTTAGATCGATCTTCTTCATGGTATCCTCCCTTATGAACAGCCCGTTCAAGGCAAGCTACAGAGATGCGGCGGGGCAGGCGGCGCTTCGTCCACCCGATGCTAAGTTTAGAGCAACTCGGAAATTAAGCCAAGTCGCAGGCGCATCTCCTCAATCATGCGTCCTCGTAAAGCGGTCATGGCTATGCCTCCTGCCGAGGCGACGCATTTTTGTGGTATCATGCGCGCGTTTGCTCAGAACGCATCGGCCGGCGTCGACGCGCTATACCGGCCACACATGAAAATGCCGAACCGGAGTGCCGGCTTTAGCCGGCTTGGCTGAGCAGGCTGAAGCCTGCACTCCGAATCTTGAAATGGGGTTACCAGCTTGCGACCACGCTTTACGTTTTACGCCTCACGTTTTACGCTTTACGTCTCACGCATCGAACTCCGAATCTTGAAACAGGGTTATCAGCTTGCGACTTA
>DASSFZ010000133.1:0-2744 GCA_035693785.1 Anaerolineae bacterium
ATGGCCCGCGTGCGCTTGCGGGAAGTCCTGCCCCGGCTCGAAGGCGTCGCGCGCATCGAATTGAGGATCGGCGAAGTCTGGTCGCCGCGCAAGATGCTGCGCCGCGCGATCTGGCACGAGCGAGACCACACGCAGCACATCCTCCAGTTCCGCGTGCGGCTGGGCGTTTGATGACTGATCACTGATCACTGATGACTGATCACTGGCTACTTCAGTTCCGCGCGCGCCTGGGCATTTGATGTCCGAACTCGCCCGGCTCTTCCTCCGGCTCGGCGTGACCGCCTTCGGCGGCCCGGCGGCCCACATTTCGATGATGCGCGACGAAGTGGTGGCGCGGCGCAGATGGCTCAGCGATCAGCATTTCCTCGATCTGCTGGGCGCGACGAATCTGATCCCCGGCCCGAATTCGACCGAGATGGCGATCCACATCGGCTACGTGCGAGCCGGCTGGCGCGGGCTGCTCGTCGCCGGCGCGTGCTTCATCCTGCCGGCGATGCTTATCGTTACGGGGTTGGCCTGGGCATATACGCAATTCGGGACGACGCCGAGTGCTGCGGCGCTGCTGTACGGCGTGCAGCCGGTCGTCATCGCCATCATTGCCCAGGCACTATGGGGACTGGGCCGCCAGGCGGTCAAGGGTCCGCTGACGGCTCTGGTCGGCCTGGCCGTCTTCGCGTCGTACTTTGCCGGTATCGACCCCATCGCGCTGTTGATCGCCGGTGGGTTGACGGCGATGATCGTCGCCAACGCGCGCAGGCTGCGCTCTGGACGGGCAGCCACGCTAATCGCGCCCCTGAGCGGCCTGGGGTTGCCTGTGCTCTTCACGTCACCTGTTCCCTTCGACCTGGCGACGCTCTTCTTCACCTTTCTCAAGATCGGTTCGGTGCTGTATGGCAGCGGCTACGTCCTGCTCGCCTTTCTTCGCACTGAGTTCGTCGAGCGATTATTCTGGCTGACCGATCGCCAGTTGCTCGACGCCGTCGCCGTGGGGCAGGTGACGCCCGGCCCGGTGTTCACGACGGCGACGTTCGTCGGCTACGTGCTCGGCGGGCTGCCCGGCGCGATCGTCGCGACGATCGGCATTTTCCTGCCCTCGTTTGTCTTCGTCGCGATCAGCAACCCCTTCATCCCGCGTCTGCGCCAATCGCCGTGGGCAAGCAGCCTGTTGGACGGCGTGAACGTCACCTCGTTGGGATTGATGGCTGCCGTGACCGTGCAGTTGGCCCAGGCCGCGTTCGTGGATATCCTGTCGGTTGCGCTGGGCGTCGTCGCGGCGATTCTTTTGTTCCGATTTAAGATCAACTCGACGTGGCTGGTGCTGGGCGGGGCGCTCGCCGGCCTGCTCAGTGCGGCCTTGCGCGGATGAGGGCAAGCGTCAATTATCAGTCATCAGTGATCAGTTATCAGTGATCAGTTGTCAGTGATCGGTGACGGGCTGCTGTGGTTCATCCGCCAGCGCCCGCGTCCTCGCGGTTGGGGAGCCGCAAACTAAACTGTATTGGGGCATGCATGGATGGGCATCGCCTGATCGTCCTCTTCGACGGCGCTTGAAGGTTTTGAACGCGCAGCGCGCAGTGGATTCGCGCGCGCGACACCGCCAGCCGGGTGCTGGCGCTCCCCAATCAGACGCCTCACTTGATTGAGCAGTTTGGCCTGACGCGCGAAGAGGTGGATCGGGAAGTATGGGCGATCGACGCCGACGGCCGCAGGTTCGCCGGCGCGGCGGCGATCAATCGTGTTCTGCGAGAACTGGGCGGCATCTGGGCCTGGCTTGCCCGGCTGCACCGCTTCGCGCCGATCCGGTGGATCGAAGATCGGGCGTATCGCTGGGTCGCCGCCCATCGCGACCGGCTTTCGCGCGTGTGGGGCGCCGAACCTGAATGGGATGAATAAATCCGACCGAAACCCCAGTGGAGGCGGCTCCCATGCCGCCGGCTGGCTGGGCGTGGGAGCCCAGCCCGCTAGTTTTCGTATAGACATTAGGCAGATGGCCGCGAATCCTGAGCGCAGTGAAACGCAGCCCAAGAGCGCGGCCATCTCCACAACCATTCGGCGAGCCTCTTACGGAAGGTCGAAGTTCTCGATGTTCCACATCTCGCTGTTCTCGGTCGGGTCCATGATGAAGCCCACGACCTCCGGCCGATAGGCCGCAATCTTCAGGCGCAGGAACAACGGGACGACCGGCAGTTTCTCGGAGAAGAGGCGCTGCGCTTCCTTCTGCGCTTCGACGTAGGCGTCCGTGCCGTACAGCAGGCCGAGCGCCTGCTTGCAGGCGGCGTCGTACTCCTCGTCGGTGAATCCAGGGTTGTTCTGGCCACCCCAGTTGTTCTCTTCCGCCGGGATCTGGTCGGTGATGTACAGGTCACACGACGGCACGACACCTGTCAGCCAGGTGAACGAGCCGACGTCGTAGGCGCGCCCGAACAGCGGGCCATCCGGGCCATCCGCGAAGTACTCAGCGGCCGACAGGTTCTCCAGCGTCACTTCGATGCCACACTCGCGCAGGTTCTCCTGGTAGATCGGCATGTAGGACCTGCGCAGCTCGGCCGTCGTGCTCTGCCACTTGAATGACAGCAGCGTGCCGTCGGGGACGCCTTCCACACCCTGCGCCACGCGCGGCGTGGCCGGATCGCCGTCGTCGTCCACCCAGCCGATCTCGTCCAGCAGCGCCATGCCCGCCGCCGGGTCATCCGGCCACTGCGTGACGTCCTCGGCGTACATGGGGTGCTCGGGCGGGATGAAGT
>DASSFZ010000134.1:0-16242 GCA_035693785.1 Anaerolineae bacterium
CAAACGGACCTCCGCCCGCGACCCATCCACTATACTCTGGCAGCTTGGACATGGTAGACGGCCAGGGGCACGATAGATGTTGGGGCGCGGATGAGTCAAAGCTATGTCTTCCAGGATTGGGAGCCAGTTACCGACGCACAAGTCGCCATCAACCGGCGATCCGATGGCCGTTGACGAGCAATCCATGAAGCGTATCGCGGCGCTGTGCGTCTCCGGCGTGACGGTCGTCACGACGCGCCATGCGGAAGGCCTGCACGGCCTCACCGTCAGCGCCTTTCTGGCGGTCTCGTGGGATCCGCCCCTCACGCTGATTGCGCTCGAGAGCGTGAACCAAAGCTGTGATTTCGTCAAAGAGAGCAGAATCTTCGCCGTGAGCTTTCTGAGCGACAGGCAGGAGTTCCTGGCCGAACGGTTCGCCGGCCGCGCCCCGCTGGTCAATCGGCGCTTCGACGGCGTGCCGCATCGTTTCGCGGTGACCGGCGCGCCGATCCTCGAAGGTGCGCTGGGCTGGCTGGATTGCCGTGTCGAGCAGATCGTCGAGGTTGGCGATCATACGTTGTTCATTGGGCGCGTCGTGGCGCTCGGCGAAGGCGCGCCGGGCAACGCGCTGGCCTATTATGCGCATCGTTACCGGACGGTCGAGCCGTGAACGGCGTGCGGGGCCGACTGAACAAGCGTTCGGAGACGGACTACATCGAAAGACTGCCGCGCAAATCGGTCTCGAGGCGGTTGGCCGCGCTTGTAGGCTCGCCTATACTGTGGCCGAATTGATCATCGTATTAGGAGCAATGCTGTTTAGTTAGCGGGCCAGGCCCCCACGCCCGGCGGCATGGGAGCCGCCTCCGCTACCTTATCTAAACAGTATTGGCATTAGGAGGCAATCGTGGAAAAGCGACTCTATCGTAGCCGAACCGACCGGATGCTGGGGGGTGTATGTGGCGGCTTGGGCGCCTACTTCGGAGTCGATCCGACCCTGGTTAGGCTCGTGTTCGCGCTGTTGTTCGTCTTCGGCGGATCGGGTTTCCTGCTGTACTTGATCTTATGGATCGTCTTGCCGGAGGAGGGTAGGGCGTACGCTTCATCAGAGGAGACGGTCCGCGCGAACACTCAGGAGATCGCCGAGCGCGGCAAGCAATTGGGCGAAGACGTGAAGGCGGCCTTCGGGGGTGCATCCGGGACGGGCGCCCCAGGTGCATTGTCGGCGGAGGCGCGACCGGCGCAAACCTCGAACGAGGGGGCCAAGATCTTCGGATTGATCCTGATCGGGATCGGCGTGATATTCCTGCTGGGTAACGTGCTGCCGGCCTTCTCCTTCTCGACGTGGTGGCCGCTCGTCCTGGTCGTCGTCGGCGTGGCGCTGCTGGTCAGCCAGTTGCGTAGGTGACACATTGGGCAGTTGCGCGCGGCGTTTCGGCGTGCTAAACTCCGGCCAGGAGTGAGGCATGGCCAAGCGCCGCGCGAAGTACGAGGTCGAGTGGAACTCGGAGCGAATCAGGGCCTTGCGCCAGCATCTGGGGATGACCCAGCGGCAGATGGCAGACGAGCTGGGCATGCGGCAGCAGACGATCAGCGAGTGGGAGCTTGGCGTGTACACTCCCCGCCGATCGACCCAGAAGTACCTGACGCTCATCGCCGAGCGCGCCCGATTCACATACACGACGAAGCAGCAGAAGTGAAGGCAGAGGACGAACGAGGGCTTTCACCAAAATTGGGCCTTGACAAATACACGGTATCGTGTTAAACTGTACGGCGCACGCAGCAGACGGCTGCGCTTATTTTACCTTAGCGATACACGCTAACGTGTAGAGGGAGGCGACGATGGGAACCTATTCGCTGGACGAGCTGGTGCGCCGGTGGTTCACGCACGAGATTACGACCGAGCAGGCGGTCGGGCAATTGCTGCAGATCGTTCAGGAGATCGAGCGGCGGGTGAAAGAGCTCGAAAGCAAGAGCCGGTACGGCGGCGTGCCGGTCGGCACGCCGAGGGGGTGACAGTAGGAGGCATCTCCAGATGCCGATCCAGATGCCGATCAGCGCTGCAGGCGCGCCTGCAATCCCGAATAACGCTCGGCGACCTTGTTGTTCTTGACCGCTATTGCCAGCGCGCGGCGGCTGCCGACGACTACGCACAGCCGCCTGGCGCGGGTGACGCCCGTATACAGCAGGTTGCGCTGCAGCATGAGGTAGTGCTGGGTGAGCATCGTGATCACGACGGCGGGGTATTCGCTGCCTTGCGCCTTGTGCACCGACACGGCGTACGCCAGCACAAGCTCGTCGGCTTCGGCCCAGTCGTAGTCGATCGAGCGGTCGTCGATCGTCACACGCAGCAGTTGATTCTCGACGTCGATGCCGGTTACGCGTCCGATGTCGCCGTTGTACACGTCTTTGTCGTAGTTGTTGCGCGTCTGCATCACGCGGTCGCCAGCGCGGAACAGCGTGCCGCTCAGGAGTCGCTCCGGCGTGTTGGGCGATGGGGGGTTGAGCGCCTGCTGCAGGCTGGCGTTCAGCGCATTGACGCCCGCCGCGCCACGGTACATCGGCGCGAGCACCTGGATGTCCCAGGGGTCGATGCCGAACTTGGCCGGGATGCGCTTCGTCACGACGTCGATCGTCATCGCCGCCGCTCCGTCGGGGTCTTCCTTGACGAAGTGGAAGAAATCGCGCCCGTCCTTCGGCGTGTAAGGCATCTGCCCCTTGTTGATACGATGCGCGTTGGCGATGATCAGCGATTCCTGCGCCTGGCGGAAGATCACGTCCAGGCGGACGACGGCGGCGCGGCCCGACCCGATCACGTCGCGCAGCACGTCGCCCGCGCCGACGCTTGGCAATTGAT
Organism: Anaerolineae bacterium; assembly: GCA_035693785.1. Classification (GTDB taxonomy): domain Bacteria; phylum Chloroflexota; class Anaerolineae; order Fen-1058; family Fen-1058; genus DASSFZ01. The sequence continues at coordinate 2,834 of DASSFZ010000134.1, forward strand.
CGACGTCGCCCACGAGAAGCACGTGCGCACCGGGTGGCACCGCCTTCAACAGGTTGTTCATCAGCAGTAAGTCGATCATGCTGGCTTCGTCGACGATTAGCATATCGACGTCGAGCGGGTGCTGCTCGCCGCGCTTGAACCCCTCGGCGGGCGCGAACTCCAGCAGGCGGTGAATCGTTTTCGCCGGGCGACCCGTCGCTTCGCTCAGACGCTTGGCGGCGCGGCCCGTCGGCGAGGCAAGCGCGTAGCGCTTGCCGTAGCGCTCCAGAAGTGTGATGATCGCGCGCACGGTGGTCGTCTTCCCGGTGCCTGGGCCGCCCGTCAAAACGGTGACCTTGCCGTGTGGTGACAATGCCATCCTCACCGCCTCACGCTGTTTATCCGACAGTCGTGTCGTGGCATGCTTTCCGGCGACGGCGTCGAGGCCGCCGAACACGCGCGGCCAATCGAGGCCGGCCAACTCGTTCAGCCGCGATGCCGCCGATTCGACCAGCGCCGTCAGGCGGCGCGCAACGCCGACTTCGCCGTGATAGAATGGCGTCAGGTAAATGGCAGGCTCTTCCTTGAGCGCCTGAATGCTCGGTGATTCAGATGGCGGCGCCGGTGAGCGCTCGCCAACGATTGGGTACTCGTCCGTCCGCATGAGGGCCTCGGAGTGTTCGTCTCCGGCCGGCTCGAGCCGGCGTCCGTGTTCACCACGCTGCGAGCCGACGATCGGATAGAGAACCTCGCGCCTGATCTGATCGGCTTCCTCCAAAGGTCCCAGCACGGCTTCGACCTGCATGGGCTTGACCTCGAGCAAAGATGACGCTTCGCGCATCAGCGCCGACTGAGGCAGGAACACGTGTCCCTGGTCGGCGGCTTGGCTGAGGGTGTACGTGACGCCTGCGGCGACGCGCGACGGCGCGTCAGGCGGCAAGCCGAGCTGGCGCGCGATCTTGTCGGCAGTCTTGAAGCCTACGCCGTAGATGTCGCTCGCCAGTTGATATGGGTTGCTTTGCACCAGATCGATCGCCGCATCGCCGTACTGCTTGAAGATCTTGACAGCCAGACCGGTCGTCACGCCGTGGGACTGCAGGAAGAGCATCACTTGCTTGATGACCTTCTGGTCTTCCCATGCCCGGGCGATCGACTCGGCGCGCTTCGGCCCGACGCCCAGCACCTCCCGTATGCGCTCCGGCCGATGATCGAGCACGTCAAGCGTGTCGAGGCCGAATTTCTTGACGATGCGCTCCGCCGTCACCGGCCCGACACCCTTAATCAAACCTGAGCCGAGATACTTCCTGATGCCCTCGACGGTCGCCGGCCTAATCTGCTCGCAGGATTCGGCCTTGAACTGCCGGCCGTGGTCGCGGTGCGTCGTCCATTGGCCGCGCAATCTCAGCGACTCGCCGGGAGTGACCTCCGGCAGGTTGCCCACCACCGTGACAAGCCCCTGGTCGACCATGAGCGGACCCGCGCGCCCGTGTGGCTTGAGGCGCAGCACCGTGTAGCCGTTTTCGTCGTTGTAATATGTGATTCTTTCGACGATGCCCTCGAGCGTGTCCATCGTGGACAATCATAGCACGGGCGCGCGGGGATTCAAACTGGTTGCGAACGGCGAGATCGCGTAAAATGGCGTGTGCGTGCCCTGCGGCAAGCCGATGGATGCCTTCGGCGATAAGGCGCAGCCAGGAGACGAGGCAGCAATGGGATACCGTCATATGTTCATCTCAGGCGAGTTGTGATGCAGCCGTCCGAGCTTATTCCTAATGATGCTGACGAATCCGTCAGGTACGAGGGGGTCGAACGCTACCGGGCGTTCTTTGAGACGTCCAACGATGCCTTGTTCGTCGAGGACACAGCCGGCCGGATTCTCGATGTCAATGCGCGTGCCTGCGAGCTGCTCGGCTACACCCGCGATGAGTTCCGACGCATATCGGTAGCCGATCTGCTGCCTTTCGACACGCCGCATGACCCGACCGACGAGGAAGCTCTTCAGACTCAGGCGCGCTTTCGTCTGGAGACGGTCAATCGTCACAAAGATGGGCGTCTGATTCCCGTCGAGGTTGTCGGACACCGTACCTCACTGGGTAGCCAGGAGCTGTGGCTCGTCAGCGTGCGCGACATCAGCGACCAGAAACGGCTGGAGCGCGCCTTGGCCGGACGCAGCGCTCAACTGGCGCGCCTCAACCGCCTGTCGAAGGTGCTGTCGAAGTCGCTCGACGGCGCCTGGATCGCCCAGACGGCGGTAAACCGGATCCGGGCACTCGCCGATCTGGATGCGGCCGCGATTGCCGTCGTAGACGACCTGCGCGATGCGCCGACGCCCATCTATTACTCCTCGGGCATATCGGATGCCTTCAAGGCGCGTTTCGTCGCACACACGCGTACGGCCGATAGACTGATCCGGCAGGTCGCTACCCTCGGCTTTCCGCTCATTATTGACGACGTGCGAAACGATACGAACCTGCCGTCGCGCATACGGCGACTGGTCGCCGCCGAGGGTGTGCGCACGCTTGTCTTGCTTCCCATCGTCGTCGGCGGAAAGGTGCGCGGCGTGCTGGCAGCCGCTTACCCGCGCGTCACGGAGGTGGACGAAGCTATCCTTCACTTACTGGAAATGGCGGTTGGGCACGTGGGGCATGCGCTGGCGAACGCCTGGCTGTTTCGGCGTGAACATCAACGCGCAGCGCAACAGCAGACGTTGGTCGACATTTTGAGCCTTGCGATTCAATCGATGCGCACGGAGGACTTGCTGTCGGCTCTGGCCGAACACGCCGGCCGCCTGCTCGGCGCCGACGGCGCGTTCATCACGCGGTGGGACGACGTCACACATGCCACGGTGCATGTCGCTGCCTATGGTCGTTATCGCGACTTCTACCCCTCGCTGCCACCTACGCCCGCAGACCAACCGACTCTCACGCAGGCGGTGCTGGAAGCCAAACGCCCGATTGGCGTGTACGATGTGCAACACACGCCTTTCCTGCGCCGGAGCTTCGCCGAGAAGTTCTCGACGCGTTCGCTGCTCGGTCTGCCGTTAATCGCCCATGACCGCCGCCTTGGCGCGCTCCTGATCGCATCGGACACGCCGCGCCGATTCGCGCAGGCCGAGATCGAGCTTGCTCAGAGCGCGGCCCACCTCGTCGCGCTGGCGATCGACAATGCGCGGCTGCACGACGAATTACGCCAGCGGGCGCACAGCCTGTCCGAAGAAGTGTCTCTGCGCACGCAAGAGCTTCGCAACGCCAACGAGCAACTGCGATCGCTCGATCGGCTCAAGAGCCAGTTGATCGAGCAGATCGGGCATCAGTTCCGCACGCCGGTGGCGAACATCGGCACGCACCTGCGCCTGCTGGAATCCGGCAGGCCGGAAAAGCGCGATCACTACATGGCCGTCTTGAACGATCAGACAGAGGCGCTGAAGCGCTTGATCGAGACCGTCACCGCGTTCGCCGAAGTCGACCTGGCGCCTGACGCGCGCCCTTACGTGCCGTGGCCGATTGCGAACGTCGTCGATCCTCTGACGGCGCGCTATCGTCTGGACGCGGCCGCCAAGTCGATCCAGTTCGACGTCGTCGTGGGCGGCGCCGAACTACGCGTGCGAGCCAACCCGCAGCGCATCGGCACGGCGCTCAACGAAATCCTGTCCAATGCGTTCGACTACACGGATGAAGGCGGCCGTGTCACGCTGGCGGTCGAACGAGTCGAAGAAGAGGGACGAGGCTGGGTGCGCATCTCGGTGATCGACACTGGCGTCGGCATTCCCGCCGACGAATTGCCGCGCGTATTCGACCAGTTCTTCCGGGGTCGCCAGCGATTGCTGCAGGTGCGCGGCGTCGGCATCGGCCTGAGCCTGGTGCAGGCTATCGTCCAGACGGAAGGGGGACGTGTCACGGCCGAAAGCGCAGGTGTGGGGCAGGGCAGCACTTTCCGGCTGTGGCTGCCGGAGGTAAGGTGATCGGTAATTGGTAATTAGTGATCAGTGAGCAGCAATCAATGACCAGCAATTACCGATTACCAATTACCGATCCAGTTCCAGCGGGGCGCACCGCCTCGGCCACGCCCGCCTGATCCAACTGCCGCTGCTCGCCGGTCGCCAGGTTCTTCACCGTCGCCTTGCCCGCCGCCGCTTCGTCCGGCCCGACGATCACGGCGAAGGGGATGCCGAAGGTATCGGCGTATTTGAGCTGCCGGTCGAGCCTGGCCGGTTCGGGATATAGCTCCGTGTTGATACCGGCCGAACGCAAGGTGGCGGCGACGCGCGCCGAAGTTCCCATCAGTTCCGATGAGAACACGGTCACCAGGGCACGCGTCGGCGAGGAGCGCAGTTGGGGCTTGAGGCCGTACTGCTCCAGCAGCAGCCCGATCACCACGTCCCCCATCGCGAAGCCGACCGCGCCCAGGGGATCGCCGCCTACGTCGGCGACGAGATTGTCGTAGCGACCGCCGCCGAGGATGGCGCGAAACTCGCCGCTGCGATCCCACGCCTCGAACACCGTACCCGTGTAATATGCGAGCCCGCGAACGATCGACGCGTCGAACTCAACGTAGTCGCTCGCGCCGAGGTCTGTCATTGCCGCGAAGAAGGTCGTCAGGTCGCTCGATTGCTTCCACAGGTCGCGGTCGCTGAGCACATCGCGCAGTCGATCGATCTGCGCCGCGCTCAACCCGATCGTCTCCCGGCCGTAGGCTGCCCACTCGTCCGGCGACAGCGTATCCAGCTTGTCGATCAGGCGGTACACGTCGTCCTTCTTGTCCAGATCGATACCGAGCGTATTGAGCTGCCCCTCCATCAGGCCGCGATGGCTCACTTTGATGGCGATATATTGCGGCGTGAGGCCGACCGAGCGGAAGAACTCGGCCAGGACGGTGACGATCTCGGCGTCAGCGTACGCGGATGCGGAAGGCGCGCCGATCAGGTCAATGTTCCACTGGAAGAACTCGCGTGTCCGCCCTTTCTGCGGGCGCTCGTAGCGCCAGAACGGGCCGAACGACCACCAGCGGATCGGCTTGGGCAGCTCGCGCTGTTTCTGTGCGACCATGCGCGCCAGGCTGGGCGTCAGCTCGGGGCGCAGCGTGATCGGGTCGCCGCCGCGGTCGGTGAAGACGTAGGACTGCTCCTTGACCAGCTCATCGCCGGATTTGGCGGCATACAGGTCGAGCGACTCGAGGAGCGGCGCTTCGTATTCCTGATAGCCGAACCGCTGCGAGACTTCCTTCATCTTGCCATATAGCCAGTTGCGGAAGGCCATCTGCTCCGGGTAGAAGTCGCGGGTGCCTTTGACGGGGCGGATAATTGATTTCATGGCGTCTTCTCCAATTGTTGCGAATCGGCGAGTCAGCAAGACCGGCGTCGAAGTTCCTGGAACTGAGGGAACGAAGGGAACTAAAGCAAAAAGAAAAGGCGCGGCTCGCTGCGCGTGGGCCACGCCTTTCTACAGTCGAACGGAACGTCGCTCAGACGCTACCCAAACGCCAATAGCCCACGTGAGTGTGGGCATGATTGGTGTGAAGATGCGTGAGGGAAAGCGTCTGCCGTTTCATACAATTCATATTATACCATGCGTCGAGTGACTGTCAATCGCCTTCGTCGTCATCGATCGGATGCTCAATCTTTCCGGCGAGGAAATCCTCGGGGTTGCTCCAGAACGCGCGCAGGCAGCCGCGCGTGCAGAAGAGGTAGGTCCGGCCGTTATATTCGGCTTTGATGGCAGGCGCATCCGGCTCAAGCAGACCGCCGCACACAGTTTGGCGAGTAGGTGAAATCACTTCTGACTCCTGAGGAAGAGGCCCGCCGGCTACCCGGCGGGCCTCTTCAATCGGATCAGCCGCGCTCATAGATCACTTTGCCTTCGCGCAAGGCTGGCCGTAGCACGTCACCGACGAGGTTGCCCCGGCGCTCGATCTCGTCGGGCGTGTCACGATGATGTCTTTTCCGAGTTGTCTTACTTCAACACGACCGGCAGGTAGACACCGTGACCCACGAAGATCGAAACGGACACACTGGTTGTCTGGCCGTGGCTGTCCATCACGGTGAGCGTGATGACGTGCGGGCCACGAGACAGCGAGGTCAGTCCCAGCGACGGGCCATCGCCCAGGCTGCCGTCGCGGCTGCTCGACCAGTGCAGCGCCGAATCGGGCAGACCGCCGTCTTCGAGGTCGGTCCCCGTGCCCTGAAGCACCAGCAGGTTGCCGGGCGCGATGATCTGCCCACTGACCGGGTTGGTGATCAGCGCGTAGGGCGCCTTATCCGGCACGACGATCGGAGCATCGGTCTCGTCGTAGCCGATGTTGACGCCGTCGGTTGCCACGACCCGGATGCGTGCGTCGCTCCCGCCAGCCAACGAGTCGGCATCCACGGAGAAGGATGGGTTGGTAAGCCCTTCGGCGAGCAGCTCCCAGCTCGCGCCGGCGTCGTGACTGTACAGCACAGAGTAGGTGAGCGGGTCGCCATCCAGATCGCTCGCCGTCCACGCGACCGTTTGTGTCCCGGTTGTCCAGGTGACGACTTGGGTCGGGCTGGTGATGGTGACGTTCGGCGCGTTCGCGCTGACGGCGCGCGAATCGAGCACCTGGTTGTTGTAAAGCAGCACGACCGAGGTCGCGCCGTCCGCCCACGGCATGACGAACGTGATGTCAGCCTGCGTGGTGGGCGTGATGCCGGTGGTGGGCGGGTCGCTATTGGGGCCGCTGTGCGCGCTGTACTCGCTCTCGAAGCTGACCGAGAAAGTCTGGCTGATCAGCGCGGTAGCGCCACTGCGCAGCTCGACCGCATAGTCGCCGGCGGGCAGCGGGTACGCCAGGCCGGCGCTCACGCGATGCAGGCTGCCGAGCGTGCCGCTCACGGTGCCGACGACGTCGGGGTTGAAGATAGTCGCGTCGACGACGAGCGACTCGCTGCTCGAGGTGACGTTGAAGGCGTAGGGGCGCCCTGCCTGCGCGCTGCTGGCTGCCAGGAGTGCCAGCGCGTCAAGGTCGCTGCTCATGCGGTTCCAGGTGAAGGGCGAGATCCAGCCTTCCTTCGAGCCGCCTGCCGGACAGTAGCTCATCAGGTCGTGTGTGCTGGCGGGGTTGTATATCTTGCCGGTGATCGGGTTGAAGCCGAATTCCTGAATGCTGGACGTGCCGTACGGAAAGTCCGACGAGCTGTCGTTCGAGCCGCAGTCGTCCGCGCCGGTGTCGGTGTGCTTGACGTCGTAGTCGTGTGTCAGCTCGTGGCCGAAGATGAGCGCGCCCGCGCCCGGATTGTCGGTGCTCGCGCCGGGCGCATCGGTGCCGATGCCGACGACGCCGAACCCGCCCGCGTGCGGATACACCGGCATGTCGGCGTGGCCGCACGGATAACCGGCGTCTGGCACCCAGCCGTAGACGTGATCCGCACCCGTGAAGGTGGTGCCGAAGAGCCAGCTAAAGACGTTTTGAAGAAACCACTGCGTGTTGAGCTTCTGGATCAGGTCGTGCTGGTTGTTCGACCCCGTATCGCTGCTGCACGGCGTGAGCATCTTGGTCCAGTTCAGGTAGCCGCTCGCGACGGAGTAGTTGATGCCATTATTGCGGATGGGCAGCATCTGCTCCCACCAGTCGGCCGCGCCGCCATTCACCGCCCAGCCGCCGGCGTACTGCGTGCCGCTGTAGCCGGATGGATGGTAGCGCACCCGCTGGCCGACGACCTTGAGTGTGTCACGCTTGCGGAAGTTGAGCGAGATCGTGCCGCTGGCGGGATAGCGGTTGTTGCTTTCGTTCGTTTCCGCGATCGTGTTGCTCTCGTCGACGACAGCGTAGAAACTGACCAATACGTCATTGCTGAAGTTGACGTTGAAGTAAATGTCGGCGCTGTCGTCGTTGGCCTGGTTGATGCTGCCGGTCGCCTTGCCGGAAGCATTGCCGATGTACTCGACACCGTTGGCGAAGATGTGCAGTCGCACCGGCACGTTGCTCAGGCTCGAAGACGCGCCGCCGGTGAGCTTGAGGTAAATTCGCGCCGTGGCATCTTTCTTGGCGACGAGCGGCAGCGAGTTGTCCGGGCAACTGGCCAGCCCCTGCGCCGGGTTGAAGCATTGGATGCCCTGGGTGATCTCGATGCCGTGGATCGACAGGTCGCCGACAGGCGGGATGATCGGCGCGATGATTACGGGCGGAACGTATGGGTACACCGGGATCACCGGCATCGGCGTAGCCGTCGGGCCACTCGTCGGCGTCGGCGAAGGGATCGGCGTCCACGTCGGCATGGGTGTGCGCGTCGGGGCCGGGCCGGGACCGCCGGGCGCGGGCGCGAAGTACAGATCGTCGATCGATTCGGACAGAGACGTGTTGCCGTAGTCCAGCGAAATGCGGACGATCCGTCCGGTCGGATCGTACACGCCGATGAATTCCGTGTGCGGCTCGGGCACCGGCGTGTTGCGCACCTGGCAGATGATGTGGTCGAACGCATCGTAGGCCGTCAGCATCGCCGTCGGCGAGATGAACTCGCCGTTGCCGATATAGAAGCCCACGTGCGTCTTGGGTGAACTGAAGCCGAGGTTCATTGGCACGTCGTTGCTGGTTTCAGGGAAGACGGCGTCGTTGGTGGCGACGTTCGGCTTTGACTGCGCTTCGGCCGGCTCGTTGCCGTAGATGATCGCCCGCGTCGTTGGGCTGTTCTCGAACGTCACTCCGTACGCGGCCTGGTAAGCCGTGCCGATAACCTGGCCGTGGGTCAGGTCGTCGAAGTTGATGAGCGCCGGCGACGGGAGTTTGAACGGATCGACCAGCTCCTGGCACGCCGGCAACTGGCTCGTGGGCGTGGGCGTGTTGTTCGCCTTTGCGTCGCACGGCCGGCCGAGCAGAATATTGACGAAGAGGTCCTGGCCGTCGGCGGTCATCGCCGCCGGCGAGTTGTAGAAGCCCCACAGCGCGTAGCACTTGGTCCGCACGCTCTCCGAGATGATCGGATAATGAACGGCGTCGTCTACCTGCCGGCCGATGCGGACGACGTTCGACAGCAGCGTCGGGTTGTCGACCGCCCGATAAGGAGACGCCTGCGTGTACAGCTTGACGACGTTACTGCCCGGTATCGAGATAGGGATGGGCGTCGACCATAGCAGATTCGCCGGATCGACGACGTAGACGCTGTCACCCGATGCGCTCCAACTCTGCCCCCAGTCGATGAAGATATTAATGTCGTCGAAGAACGAGCTGCCGCCCTCGCCGACGCCGACGATGGGCTTGCCCGCGCCGTCGACGTTCGCGATCGCGTCGGGCGCGTCCCAGTTGCCCGCCGTGCCCGTATCGTTGCCGACGATGATGACTTCATCCGGCGAGAAGTCATACGAGGCAGCGCTGCCAAGCGGAACCAGATCGACGGTGAAGCCCCGGCTGGTGAGCATCGCGTCGAAGCTGTCCCGGCTGGCCGTGTCGGTGTCGTAGATGTAGGCCACGCGCGGCGGCGTAGTCGGGCCTGCTGATGCGGCGCCCCAAACAACGGCTAGAGTTACGGCGAGAAGGAGAACGATGACGAGGAATGCAGGCGTGCGGGTCGAGAACATGGTAGCCTCCCTTGGCTAAAGTGGCTGCGATGCGTCGATGCTACGACCGAGTTGCAGGAAACAGGATAAGCCCGTTACCGAACCGGCGGCAATAGACCATTGGCCTCATGCCGCCGCCCGGGCGATCGATCCATTTTGCACCATCCCCACGATGGTTGCCACTTCCGGTGCGAGCAAGCGGTCAAACTCCAGGAACGTTGTCTTCAGCCGAATGGTGTCCAACGCCCTCCGCGTTCCCCGGCCCAGCCGCGCATTCGGATCGGCTCGCATCCGTAGGTCGAGCGCCTGCGCCGCCGCCAGCATCTCCAGCGCGATCACGTGCTGCGCGTTGTCGATGATCTCTGCACAGCGGCGGGCCGCGTTCATCGACATCGGATTGAAGTCCTCTTGACTGGCCGAAGTCGGAATCGAGTCGACCGCGTCGGGATGCGCCAGCGTCTTGTTATCGGACACGAGCGCGGCCGCCGTGTACTGCGCCATCATGAAGCCGCTGTTCAGGCCGCCGTGCTCGACGAGCATGGCGGGCAGGCCGTCGCTCAGCTTTTCGTCGGTCAGGCGGAACAGGCGGCGCTCGCTCATGCTGGCCACGTCGGATACGGCGATCTTGAGGTAATCCATCGCCAGCGCGATCGGCTCGCCGTGGAAGTTCGCACCGGACAGCGCCTTGTCCTCGGACGGCAGGTCGAGGAAGATCAGGGGGTTGTCGGTCGCCGCGTTGATGTCGCGCTCGACGATGCCACGCACGAAGTCGATGGTCTCTTTGATGGGGCCGAGCACCTGCGGAATGGCGCGCAGCGAGTAGGCATCCTGGACGCGGTCGGTCGAATCGACGAGCGTGCTGCCCGCGATCAGTTCGCGCAGGCGCGCGGCGATCTCGATCTGCCCGGCCTGCCGGCGTACCCGGTGCAGCCGTTCGTCGAGCGCGCGCGACACGCCGCGCAGCGCCTCGAACGACATCGCCGCGGCGACGAGCGCGTTATCCAGCAGCACCCCGGCGTCGTGGACGGCCAGTGCGGCCTGGGCGGCGCTGAACGTCGCGCCATTGTTGAGCGCGAGTCCTTCCTTCGCGCCCAGGATCAGTCGCGGAATGCCGGCGCGCCGCATCGCCGCTTTGCCCGTCATGCGGCGCCCTTCAAAAAAGGCTTCGCCGCTGTCCTCGTCGCGGTCGGCGGCGTCGGTCGTCAGCACGAGCGCCATGTGCGACAGCGGCGCCAGATCGCCGCTCGCGCCGAGCGATCCCTTCTCCGGCACGACCGGCGTGACCCGCCTGTTGAGCATCGCGACCAGCGTATCGATGATCTCCGGCCGCACGCCCGAATGGCCGATGGCCAGTGTGTTGGCGCGGATCAGCATCGCGGCGCGAACGACGTCTTCGGGCAGCGGCTCCCCGACGCCCACGGTGTGGCTGAGGATCAGGTTCCGTGACAGGCGTTCCGCGTCTTCGCGCGCGACTTGGCGGCTGGCAAATACGCCGAAGCCGGTGTTGACGCCGTATACCGTCGGCGATCCTTCGGCCACGACGCGATCGACCCAGGCGCGCGACTGCGCGACGCGTGAGCGGGCTTCGTCGCGCAGCGCGACCGGCTGCGCGTCTCGCGCAACCTTCACGACGTTTTCAATTGTGAGCGATGCGCCGTCGATGGCCAGGGCAGTATGGGGCATGTCGCCGTCAATTCTCCGCACTCGCCGCGTCCTTTGTGGTTGATTTTTCTCCGGTGGTCAGGGGTATGTCGCGGCTGCCAACCTTTTCCACCGGTTGACCGGCACTTCCAAAGTGCCGGTCAACTTTGTCTCCTATGACCAGGAACACGTTACTGCCGCCAACTGCCTCGTAAGCAGTTTGTATGGCCCAACCCGCCTGCACGAATGCCAATTCGTCGCCGTGCGGCATCGGCTCGCTCTGGCCGGTGACCTCATACAAGGCCTCGATCGGCTTCGACAGCAGCCCACGCCCGCCCAGGCTGGCAGCGGCGACAATGACCAGACGGCCCGCTCGATCGGTCACCCGCGCTATGTCGCGCAGCGTGCGTGGATCGAGAATGAAAGTCGTCGGAAAGGTTGCCACGGCTGCGTCGAAGGCGCCCGATCGGAACGGCAGCGCCTCTGCGCGGCAGCGGACGAGCGGCACGTCGATACCTGCGCGGCGCAGCCCGCGCGCGGCCTGCCGGCTCATGCGTGGTGACAGGTCGATGCCGACCGGCTCGTAGCTCGCCTGCTTCAAGGCGGCCAACAGGTGGCCCGGGCCGTGCGCCAGCTCCAGTATCCGCTTGCCGCGCAGATACCTGATCGACGTGCGGCCCCAAGCCTTCCAGTTGCCGAGCGACACGCACCCGGCGACGAAATCGTACGTCCAGGCCAGCTCATTGTACAACAACTGCAGGCCGAAGCGAACGAGGCGTTTCCGCATGGGAGTGATCAGTGACACGTGATCACGTGATCACGTAATGACGTGGTTCTGATCACGCGACAGAGGCATACGTCGTCAGCTCGATGCCGAGATCGGCGATGCGCTGCCGCACGCGCGGATCGGTCAGCGCGGCGATCTCGTCTTCGCGCCTGGCGCTGTAAGCGGATTCGGCGGCGAGCGTTTCGTCGCTGTAGCCAGGGTGAGCCATCAGCTCGCTGATCCCATCCGGCAGCCGGTCGAGCAGGCTCAGCAGATACTCGACCGATACGTGATCGCCGTAGAAGCCGACGATGAAGTGATCCGGCGCGCGCACGGGCCTCTCTGCCAGGCGGGCCCAGTTGGCCCGTGCCATGGCTTTCACCGTCGCCTCTGGGATCGCCGAGGCCATACCGGGCATGAGTGCCGGGTCGGCCAGGCCAGCTTCGGTGCGAGGGAAAGGGATGCGCATCGGCAGGCCCAGCTCTAACGCCAGGTTGTGATACACGGCGAACAGATGCGGGTGGACGTGCGCGAAGTGGTGACAGTCGACGTGGTCCGGCCGGCGGCCGACGCTGTGCTCGAACGCGCTGACCTGGGCTTTGAATTCGGAGAGCAGCTCGTCAGGATCGAGGCGCTCTGGCTTCTCGAGGATGGCCTCCTGCGCGAGAAAGTGGCCATGCTCGTCGATGAGCGTCGACGCCCATTCCGGAGGCAGCAGAGGCCGCCCTAACGTGAACACGAGGTGGACGCCCAGCCCGAGGTTGGGCGCTTCGGCCAGTGCGCGGTGGAGGTCGTGCGCCGCGCCGGGTATGTTCATCATCGCCGTCGTGCTGGTGACGATGCCTTCCCGGTGCGCCGTCAAGATGCCTTCGCTGACACGATGCGTCCGGCCAAAGTCATCTGCGTTGACGATGAGTTTCTTGGTCATGTTGTGCCTCTTGCCTATCGCACGAAGCGCGCGGGTTAACTATCCGCTGCAGGACGTCCGGCTTGTCGGTCATAATCGCATCGACGCCCGCGGTGATCACCCTGCGCATATCGGCTTCTTCGTTCACCGTCCAGGTATTGACTTTCTGCCCACGCCTGTGAAATCTCCGCACGGACGCCGCATCGACCAGTGAGAAGTGCGGGTGCCGCGCCTCGAGGCCAGGGACGATGCACGCGAGCCAGGCGCGGTGGAAGAAGACGGCGCCTCCGGCCGGGTAGAGCAGCCCGCACACCAGATGCGGCGCGGCGCGTTTCACCCGGCGGAGCGACAAGGGACTGAACGAAGAAATCAGTACACGCTGGACAAGGCCGTTGCGATTGACGAATTCCACGACCCGCTCTTCCAATCCATCGCGGCGGCTGGTGTAGTTCGTCAGCTCGATATTGATGATTAAGCGATCGCCGACGGCATCTATGACCTCGTCGAGGGTTGGGACATGCTCGCCGGCGAATCTCGAACGAAACTTCGACCCGGCGTCCAGAGACTTGAGCTGGCTGAGCGTGAGATCGGACACACGTCCCGACCCGCT
>DASSFZ010000135.1:0-7604 GCA_035693785.1 Anaerolineae bacterium
GAACAGGAATGACGCCGGTCACCATGAGCGCGTGCTGGATGTTGACGTTTACGAAGGCTTACCCGCGACCCTCATACTGGACAATCGCTTCATCCGCGTATGGCCGACCGCTCTCGTGATAAGCCTGCATAAGTTGGATCGTGTCGAAGGGCACTCGCCGGAATTCCAGACCGGTGCTCGCAGATCCCAGTGTCAACACCGCATATTCTGCCCACGGATCAGCCTGAAAGCCGTTGTCCGCCTGCTGGTGGCTGTAGGCGACCCCAACGCTCCCCGGATTGAAAAAGAAACTGTCACCGATCCGACGTACCTGCTGCAGATGGGTATGCCCTCCAGTCAGGATGAATGAGGCATAGCCACCGAGCAGACGTTGAAACTCTTCTTCAGACGTGGTGGGTAGAAGAATATCATCAAACGATGTCGGCGAGCCATGAAAACAGAGCAGGCGGCGATCTGTCTCCGATACGATCGTCACCGTCGGTTTGAATTGCCTCATAAAGGCGCGGTCATCTACTGTGAGTTGCGAGAGTGACCAGTCGCGGATGGCCTGCATTTTCCGCAGGCGCTCAGCCGGGATTTGCTCTTTCCCGGTTTCCTGCCCGGAGAGCAACCAGGCATCGGCGTTTCCCATCACAACTGGACACGCGACTTCTCGTAGGCGGGCCACGACCTGGGCCGGTTGTGGTCCGCCTTGCACAGCATCGCCGAGACAGACGATTTGGTCGACCGGGTTCTGCTGTACGTCGGCCAGTACTGCATTCAGCGCAATGCAGTTGCCGTGAATATCTGAAATGATCGCGATACGCATGGTCGTAGATTGCTCCTATCCAGATGAGAGTAGCAATATAGAGTCTGCCGCCCAACGGCCAGTGTCAGTCGCTGCGAACGCGTTCAGAGCCCCGGTTTTTACATTAGGTGGCGCGCGAAGCGGCCGGGTGTAGCGCATTGTTGGACGGAACTCTGCTTCACTGTGGGGCGTGAGGGTCTCATCCGGCGGATTAGTGTACCACTAATCGCTCATTGCTAGGCTCCCATCCTGAGGTACGAGCGAACTTGCGCTCACCACGCAACGGCTGATGAAGCGCGTAGCAGCGTTATCGTGCTGGCATAGGCTTCGGTGCCGGGGAACGTGCCTGGGGGTCCAGGGCAAGCCAGCACGGCTTGAAGAAGCATTGCATCATACACGCCCAGAATGACAAGCGCTGCCATCAGGGCCATGCGTAGCGATTGGCTCATTGATCGGTTACGAGAAACGGGGCGCATTTTCTGCTTCCTTCGTACCAGGTTTAGATATGGGACCTGCCTGCGAAATCCCAACTCGTTATTCAGATGCTCTACGAGTCTAGGGCAGTGATTTCGGTGAAATATCGATGGTGGATAACATCGACAGCACTTCTGAGAGAAGTGGAGAATCAGCCGGCGACACACCGATAACCGCGACCCTCTTATCACTCGTTACCAAATCAATCTCTAGAACGCTGGCACTATTTAGTGCGTTTCCAATGAAGCTTACGCCTTGGTAACGCCCTAGCGTGAAGGGCTGTGGTTCAGTGAGAGTGACACCAAATGCGCCATATTCCGGGGAGGTTTCGATCACCCTCCAATCAGTGAGCCACTGCTCAAAAGATTGTTCAGGTTTAAGTTCGCCAATGCTAATCTGAATTCTCACGCTGCCAGGTGGCGGCTCGTCCACAAGACGCTTGTCATAGTTGGATATAGTTGTCACTCCGACGATAGCTTTTGCATCCGGCGTATAGGCATACCAACCGGGAAGTAGTGTTATGCTAAAACGATTTAAGGGGTCATAGATGATGGCGGGAATCCCTTCAGGTGTTGGGGACGGCGTCAGTGTGGGCGAAGGCGTGAAATCCGGAGGCCAGGGGGTGCGAGGGGGCATGGGTGTTGGTCCGCTGGTCACGATCGGTGTGGGCAGTGGAGAGGTCGGCGAGGCAGGCGTCGGCAGTGGTGACACCCAGCGTCCGCTCTGCGGATCAAACACCAATCCCGCCGGCTGGCAACTAGCCAGGACTGTGAGTATGGCAATAGCGGCCAGCAGCAGAGAGGCTTTGAGAATATTCGGTTGAGTGCTCATCGTTAGGCCCCCATCCTGAGGTACGAGCGACCTTGCGCTCACCACGTAACGGCTGATGAAGCGCGTAGCATGGTGTGAAGGCGGCAATCGTTCTCGTACAACGTCATTATACGCAAAAGTGGGGGAGGAGTGTCAAGATCCAAATGGCTATGATATTCCAACGAACACTCTATGGGCCTATGGCAGTGGCTCTGGTAAGATCTCCAGCGTGGATAGCATAGTCAACGCCTCAAGCAGAGCGGGCGAGCCAGCAGGCCGCAAAGAAATACTCATGACTCTTTCACCAATCAGCGGCAGTCGTTCTCGCTTGCGATACCATTTTACGCCAAAGTGGGAGGTATCCAAGATCCAAAGGAGCCATCTCCCCCCATTGCTTCCTCAAAGCATACGAGAACACATAAAGCAGACGAGCCTCCGAACGGAGGCTCGTCGTATTTGCTGCGCGCGTCTAAATCACCTTCGTCTCAAACGAGTTGAGCACCTTCATGTAGTTCGCCCGCTCGAAGGCGGCCGGGTTGGCGACGTGCTTCTGGCTCATGCTGCCCTGCATCTGCCGGATCGACTCGTACTCGTGCGCCTCCATCCAGATCAGCAAGTCGCGCAGCACTTCCTGCAAATGCGCCGCGCCGTTCTTCAGCAGCGCCGAGGCCATCATCGCCGCCTTCGCGCCGACCATCATCGACTTGAGCACGTCGTGCGCGGAATGCACGCCGCCGGTGATGGCGATGTCGGCCCTGATGCGCCCGTACAGGATCGCCGCCCAGCGCATCCGCACGCGTAGCTCGTTCGGGCTGCTCAGGGCGAGGTTCGGCAGGATTTCCAATTCTTCCAGATCGATATCGGGCTGGTAGAAGCGGTTGAACAGCGACACGCCGTCGATGCCGGCCTCGTCGAGCCGGTGGACGACGTGGGGAATCGAGCTGAGGAAGTGGTTGAGCTTCACGGCGACCGGCATCTTGACGCTCTGCTTGACGTCGCGCGCCAGATCGACGTACGCCTGCTCGACCTCCGCGCCGCTCAGTTTCAAGTCCGTCGGAACGTAATAGGCGTTGATCTCGATCGCGTCTGCGCCCGCCTCTTCCATCAGCCGGGCATAGCGAATCCAGCCCCCGGTCGAGATGCCGTTCAGGCTGCCGATGACGGGGATGCTCAGCGACCGCTTCGCCTTGCGAATGTGCTCCAGATAGGCTTCAGGGCCGAGGTTGTAGCGCGGCAGGTCGGGAAAGTACGTCAGCGCCTCTGCGAAGCTCTCGGTGCCGAACGAGAGGTAGTGGTCGAGCTCGCGGCTCTCGAAGTTGATCTGCTCCTCGAACAGCGAGTACATCACCACCGCCGCCGCGCCGTTGTCCTCCAGCCGCTTCAGCCCGTCGAGCGTCTTCGAGATCGGCGACGACGAGGCGATGATCGGGTTCTTCAGCGCCAGACCCATGAAGGTGGTCGAGAGATCGATCATGGCAGCCTCCTCTCCGTTGTCAGTTATCAGTAATCAGTTATCAGTAATCAGTTGTCGATTGTCAGTTGTCAGGTGCCACTGCCCACTAGTACTGCTCACTGACCACTGACCACTGATCACTGACCACTGTTCACTGATTACTGATGACTGGTCACTGTTCATTCATGCGTCACGACGCCTTCCGCCGACAGCGTCAGTTTGGACAACTGCACCAGCCGGTTCCAGCGCCGATAGACGTCGGCCTGCGCCTCTGCCAGCAACTGCCTCGCCGTATCCGGGTTGCTCAATTCCAGCATTTTGTAGCGTGTCTCGTTGTAGACGTACTTCTCCAGCGGCAGTGACGGCGGCTTGGAATCGAGTTGCAGCGGAATCTGGCCGGCCCGCGCCAGCGCCGGATTGAAGCGGAACAGCGGCCAGTAGCCGGACAGTGTCGCCAGCTTTTGCTGCTCCATGCCCTTGGTCATATGGATGCCGTGGTTGACGGGGCAGTGGCTGTAGGCGATGATGAGCGACGGGCCGTCGTACGCTTCGGCCTCCAGGAAGGCCTTGAGGGTCTGTGCGTCGTTCGCGCCCATCGCCACGGTGGCGACGTACACCGAGCCATAGGTCATCGCGATGCGTGCCAGATCTTTCTTCGCGCTGGGCTTGCCGCCCGCGGCAAACTTTGCCACTGCGCCGCGCGGCGTCGCCTTCGATGCCTGCCCGCCCGTGTTCGAATAGACCTCGGTATCCAGCACCAGCACGTTGACATTGCGACCCGACGCCAGCACGTGATCGAGGCCGCCGTAGCCGATGTCGTAGGCCCAGCCGTCGCCGCCGATGATCCACACGCTCTTCTTTACCATCACATCGGCCAGGCTCAACAGGTCTTTCGCTTCGACTGAGTCCTGTCCTTGCAGCCTGGCTTTGAGCGCCGCCACGCGCTCGCGCTGCTCGCGGATGCCGACCTCGCTCGATTGATTGGCGCTCAGCAGCCCGTCAACTAACTGATCTCCAATCTCCAATCTCATCCGCTGCAGCAGTTCACGCACGTACTCGATCTGCTTGTCGAGCGTGAGGCGCATGCCCAGCCCGAACTCGGCGTTGTCCTCAAACAGCGAGTTCGACCAGGCCGGGCCGCGCCCTTCCCTGTTCTGCGCCCACGGCGTCGTCGGCAGGTTGCCGCCGTAGATCGACGAGCAGCCCGTGGCATTGGCGATAATGGCGCGATCGCCGAACAACTGGCTGACCAGTTTCAGGTATGGCGTCTCACCGCAGCCCGCGCACGCGCCGGAGAACTCGAACAGCGGCTGCAGCAATTGCGAGTCCTTCACCGTCGCCACGTTCAACTGCGTCCGATCGGCTTCCGGCAGGCCGAGGAAGAAGTCCCAGTTCTTGGCTTCGCTCTCGCGCAAGGGCATCTGCGGCTCCATGTTGATAGCCTTCAGCCGCACCTCGCTCTTGTTCTTGGCCGGGCAGATTTCCACGCACAGCGAGCAGCCGGTGCAGTCTTCCGGCGCGACCTGCAGCGTGTACTTCATCGTCTTGAATTCCTTCCAGCGCGCGGGCGCGCTCTTGAACGTCTCGGGCGCGCCGGCCAGATACTGCTCGTCGTACACCTTGGCGCGGATGACGGCGTGCGGGCAGACCAGCACGCACTTGCCACACTGGATGCAGGTCTTCTCGTCCCACACCGGAATCTCCAACGCGATATTGCGCCGCTCCCAGCGCGAGGTGGCGACGGGGTACGTGCCGTCCACCGGCATCGCGCTGACGGGCAGCGCATCACCCACTCCGGCGATCATCTTGGCCGTGACCTTCTGGACGAAGTCGGGCGCTTCCGCCGGAACCGGAGGCCGCATCTGGATCGTGGACGTCACCCGGTCCGGCACTTTCACTTCAAACAGGTTCTCCAGCGTCGCATCGACCGCCGCGAAGTTCTGCTGCACCACCGCCTCGCCGCGCTTGCCGTAGGTCTTCTCGATCGCATGCTTGATCTCCGCGATCGCTTCATCCTTGGGCAGCACACCGCTGATGGCGAAGAAGCACGTCTGCATGATGGTGTTGACGCGCCCGCCCATGCCGGTCTTCTCGGCAACCTTGTAGCCGTCGATGACGTAGAACTTCAGCTTCTTGTCGATGATGTGCTGCTGCACGATGCGCGGGAGGTGATCCCACACTTCGTCCGGGCCGTACACACTGTTGAGCAGGAACGTCGCGCCGGGCACGGCCACCTTGAGGATGTCGTACTTGTCCAGGAACACCCACTGGTGGCAGGCGATGAAGTTAGCCTTGTCGATCTGGTACACCGAGTGGATCGGCTTGGGGCCGAAGCGCAAGTGCGACACGGTCATCTGACCGGACTTCTTCGAGTCGTACACGAAATAGCCCTGCGCGTAGTTGGCGGTCTCCTCGCCGATGATCTTGATCGAGTTTTTATTCGCGCCGACCGTGCCGTCCGCGCCCAGGCCGAAGAACATGGCGCGCACCACGTCCGGCGACTCGACGCTGAAGTCCGGATCGACGTCGAGACTGGTGTGCGTGACATCGTCGACGATGCCCACGGTGAAATGGTTCTTGGGCTGCGGCTTTGCAAGCTCGTCGAAGACAGCTTTGACCATCGCCGGGGTGAACTCTTTGGACGACAGACCGTAGCGCCCGCCGATGACGCGAGGCATCGCATACGGGCGCGGCAGCGGCTCACCCTTACCTATCGCCTCGACGAGCGCGGCCGCCACATCCTGATATAACGGCTCGCCGATCGCGCCCGGCTCCTTCGTCCGATCGAGCACGGCGATGCTCTTGACCGTCTGGGGCAGCGTAGCGGCGAAGTGATCGACCGCAAACGGGCGGTACAGGCGCACTTTCACCAGTCCAACCTTCTCGCCCTTCCCGGTGAGATACTCCACCGTCTCCTGCACCGTCTCTGCGCCGGAGCCCATCATGACGATCACGCGCTCGGCGTCGGGCGCGCCGACGTAGTCGAACAGATGATACTGCCGCCCGACCAGCTCGGCGAACTTGTCCATCGCGTTTTGCACGACGGCGGGTGTGACGAGATAGTAGGGGTTGACCGTCTCACGGCCCTGGAAGTACACATCGGGGTTCTGGGCTGCGCCGCGCATGACGGGCCGGTCAGGTGAAAGCCCGCGCGCCCGGTGCGCCTGCACCAGGTCCACGTCGATCATCGCGCGCAGGTCATCCTCGCTCAGCTGCTCGATCTTCATAACCTCGTGCGAGGTGCGGAATCCGTCGAAGAAATGGACGAACGGCACGCGCGCTTCGAGCGTGGCGGCCTGCGCGATCAGTGCGAAGTCCATCACTTCCTGCACGCTGTTCGAACACAGCATAGCCCATCCGGTGCTGCGCACGGCCATCACATCGGAATGATCGCCGAAGATGGACAGCGCCTGCACGGCGAGCGATCGGGCCGCGACGTGGAACACCGTCGCGGTCAGTTCGCCCGCGATCTTGTACATGTTGGGGATCATCAACAGCAGACCCTGCGAAGCGGTGAAGGTCGTGCACAGTGCGCCGGTCTGAAGCGCGCCGTGAACGGCGCCCGCCGCGCCGCCTTCACTCTGCATCTCCTGCACGAACGGAACCGTGCCCCAGAGGTTCTGCTTCCGTTCCGTGGCCCACTGGTCGGCCCACTCGCCCATCGGGGACGAGGGCGTGATGGGATAGATGGCGATCACCTCGTTCGTGCGGTAAGCGACGTAGGCCGCCGCTTCATTGCCATCAATTGTGACTATCTGTCGACTCATCTTGCCTCCTCAAAATCGCCAGAAACCTGGCTTCTTGGAGAAACCAGGTTTCTCCACTTCCGAACAAGACTACACCCGTCAAAGCGGCATGCTCAGTGACATAAGCCATTTTTTTTACTGACACCTGTCCAAATCTGTCAGGAGATCGTGCTTTTCGCAACAAATTCTGGCGCAGCGCGACTTTCACTTGCCGATGGGGTTGTATCACCCCGAGTACCTCGCCCCCTCCCCGGCCTTCGGCCACCCCTCCCCCTCTCCCAACGCTTCATGTTGGGAGAGGGGGAGGGGTCGGGGGTGGGGGTGAGGCCAGATC
>DASSFZ010000136.1:0-11107 GCA_035693785.1 Anaerolineae bacterium
CGCCTCTGATCGTCCTGGCGGGCAAGGAGTACGGCACCGGCTCGAGCCGCGACTGGGCGGCGAAGGGCACACTGCTGCTCGGCGTGAAAGCCGTGCTGGCCGAATCGTTCGAGCGCATCCACCGGAGCAATCTCGTGGGCATGGGTGTGTTGCCGTTACAGTTCGGTGACGGGCAGAGCGTCGAGTCGCTCGGCCTGACCGGCCGCGAGGTGTTTGACATCGACGGGCTGGGTGACAACTTGAAGCCGCGTCAAGAAGTCACGGTGAAGGCACAGGGAGATCAGAGATTAGAGATTGAGTTCAAAGCCACGGTACGCATCGACACACCGATCGAAGTAGAGTACTATCGCAATGGGGGTATCCTGCACACGGTGCTGAGGAAACTGATACGTGAAGCGTGATGCGTGATACGTAAAACGTTTAGCGAAGTCCGGCTTGTCGCCCGTCGATGTGGGCGGCAAGCCGGATGTTATTTCGGTTGACCGAGCGATGTCCGGCCACGGAGCAAAATCGACTATAATTGCGCTCGCATACCGTCGACCTGGAGCCATGCATGGCACTCAAAGTCAGGAACGCCAAGCGCAAGCTGACTTCGCAGCCGCGCTACCCGACCGAGCTGCGTCTCGACATTGAGATCGATCAAGGTTACCCGCTCACGACGGCTCAGGACATCGCGCTCAGGGAAATGCTGAAAGAGGACAAGGTGACGGTTCAAGAGGCCGCCGGCCGGTTGGTTGCCCTGCGCCCGAAGCCCAAAGCATAGAGGCAGGACCGAAGGCGAGGTTTATGGCGCGCAACTTCGGCGGCGCCTTCTCGCCCATCACTCTAACTCTAACTCTAACTCTGACTTCCTCTCCACCCAGGCAAACATGCTGGTTAAAGAGACACCTTACTGGTGGGATACCGCTCCCGATCTGCCTGGTCACGCCGATCGGCCGCTCCCGCAGCGCGTCGATGTGGCGGTGGTCGGCAGCGGTTATACTGGCCTGTCGGCGGCGCTCCACTTGGCGCGCTCCGGCGCGTCGGTCGCCGTCCTCGAAAAGGAAACGATCGGGTGGGGCGCAAGCTCGCGCAACGGCGGGCAGGTGCTGACCGGCCTGAAGGTCGGCGTCGAGACGCTGGTCTCGCGCTATGGCCTTCCACTCGCCAAACACTTGTACGACGCCTCGCAGGCTGCGCTCGTGTTCGTCGAGGACCTCATCGCGGCCGAGCAGATCGACTGCGAGTATGGCCGATGCGGCAACCTCTATGCCGCGAGCAAGCCGAAGCACTTCGAGGGGTTCAAGCGCACGCAAGAGCTTCTCTCGCGCGAATTTGCCACCCACCACGAGCTGGTGCCGCGCGCCGAGCAGCGGCGCGAAATCGGCAGCGAAGCCTATTTCGGGTTGATGGTCGAGCCTGACAATTCCTCGCTGCATCCGGCGAAATACGTGCGCGGCCTGGCGAAGGCCGCCGAGCGAGCCGGGGTCGGCCTGCACGAGAAGACGCCGGTGTTATCGTTCGAGCGAAATGGATCGAGTTTCGCGGTGAAGACGAGTGGCGGCACGCTCGCAACGGAAGCCTTGTTTCTCGCGACAAACGGTTATACCGACGCCGCCGCCCCTGCGCTGCGCCGCCGCGTCGTGCCGATCGGCTCGTACATCATCGCCACCGAGCCTTTGCGCGCAGATGTCGCTGCGCGCCTGCTTCCGAATCGGCGTGTCGTATCGGACTCAAAGAATTTTCTGCACTATTACCGGCTCTCTGCTGATAACCGGTTGCTGTTTGGCGGGCGAGCGGCGTTCGTGCCACCCACTGGCGATTCCAACCGCAAGAGCGCAGAGATTCTGCGTCGCGATATGCTGGAGGTCTTTCCCGAGCTGGCGGATGCGAGCGTCGAGTATGTGTGGAGCGGCAACGTGTGCTTCACGATGGACATGCTGCCGCATGCCGGCCGCTTCGACGACGGCGTGCATTACGCGGCAGGCTACGGCGGCCACGGCGTGGCGATGGCGACGTACCTCGGCGCGAAGATGGCCGACGTCATTCTCGGCAAGGACGATCGGAATCCATTCCGCGACCTGCGCTTCAGAGCCATTCCCTTGTACGACGGGCGGCCGTGGTTCTTACCGCTCCCCGCGCTGTGGTTCAAGTTCCTCGACTGGATCCGATAATAACCTCCCGCAGGTCGCGTAATCTGTGGGAGGGTCGCGCGGCCAAACGCGAACCCACCGTCATGAAATCTCGCCTTCCTGCCAAGATCGGCGCGAGGCCGCCAGGGACGCGTAGATGACTGGATACATGCGCTCGGCGTAATCCAGATGCTTCAGCGACTCGGCGAAACGCAGATTTCCCGGCTCGTTGATCCCCAGCGTTTCTTCCACGGTAGGCGCGACGATGGTCTCGATGCGCCCCCCGGTGCTGGCGATAGCCTCGATCGCATCGGTCAGGTAATACTCTTTCTGGGCGTTGTTGTTGGACAGCCGATCGAACGCCGCGAGCAGCGCGCGACACTCGAAGCAGTACATGCCGACGTTGATTTCGCGAAGGGCCAGCGTCTCGGGATCGGCATCTTGCACCTCGATGATGCGCAGCACGCGACCGTCCGGACCGCGCACGACGCGCCCGAAATCGGGGGGATTCTCCAGGATGATGGTGAGCATGGAGGCTTTCACATCGCCCTGGCAGCGATCGATGAGGCGCTTCATAGTATCCGGGTTGATCAGGGGCATGTCGCCGTACGCGATGAGCACGCGGCCAGTGAAATTGCTCAGATAGGGGCGCGCCATCATGACGGCATGCGCCGTGCCGAGCTGCTCCTCCTGGATGGCGTAACGCACGCTTGCGCCCAGATGCGCCATCACCTGCTCGCGCTGATAGCCGACGACGACGATGATGTCGCGAATGCCGACGCGGCGCACCCGTTCCACCACGTGCTGGATCAGACTCTGGCCGTGGAGCGTGTGGAGGACTTTGGGCAGGTCGGACTTCATGCGCGTACCTTTGCCTGCTGCCAGCACGACGGCGATCACGGCGTCCTGCGCCGGGTCGGGAATGTGAGGTGTGATGGGACGGACTTGGCCCAGCCTGGTCATTTACATAGTCTGGCCGGTGAGATCGGCCAGCAGTCCCTGTAACTGCGGGAGCCGCTCCGGCGATGCGTTGGGCGAGAATATCTCGGTGTTGACGCCGACCGGAATCTCGGTCAGATGCGCGATGGGACACAGCGCTTCCGTGC
This sequence comes from Anaerolineae bacterium, assembly GCA_035693785.1. Lineage (GTDB taxonomy): Bacteria > Chloroflexota > Anaerolineae > Fen-1058 > Fen-1058 > DASSFZ01. Next base: position 3,218 of record DASSFZ010000136.1, read on the forward strand.
GCGTCCGCACGTCGCGGTTCAAGACGATGACGCGGTTCGCGGCGGCCAACCCGGTGTAGGCCAGCGGCTGGTAACGGTCGTCACGATTGACGACGAACTCGATCATGCTGCCGTGAACGGCGACGACGTACGGCACGCTCGTGCGGCGCTTCACCCGCGCCGCAACCGCGGGCAGCGGCACGGCGTGGTTGACGTGAAGCATTTCCAGCCGGTGGCGCCGTACCAGTTCGACGAGCTGCTCGGTCAACTCGTCCAGGTAGGATTCGAGTTCATGGTCGGTAAGCTGCGTGAAGAGCGGCCGGTCGGGCGCTTCGACACGGGGATAAGCCACCGGCGCCAGCCCGCTCAATTGGTGGAGCCAGCAGGCCGGATCGGGCTGGCGCTGAAACCGCGTGACGACGTCATGCCCGCGTCCCGTCGAGGCGGCGTCGACGAACCAATAATCCTCCGGGTGCTCTTCGTAGCACAACAGCGCGACGTAGTGCCCGCGTGAGGCGAGCGTCTCGGCCAGACGCGCCACGTAGATGGCGCTGCCTGAACCTGCCAAGCCATACAGGTGACCTATGCCGATGCGCATGTCCTCTGACCCTAACGATGCCTGCGGCGCATCATGAACAATTCGGTCCCGGCCCGATGGCTGGTCACGTAGCGTACGTCATCCATGACGTGCTGCATCAAGAATATGCCATAGCCGCCGACGGTCAGCTCGCCGTCCATGTTCGGAGGCCGCACGTGGGTCGGATCGAACTTGTCACCGTAGTCGCGCAGCCGAAAGACGATTCGTTCTCCGATGCGTTTGGCAGTGAGGATGAGATGGCATTCCTGCCGATCGGCGTACGCGTAGCGTACAACGTTGGTGACGGCTTCGCTGACGGCCAGCGTGATGTCAGCCGTGGCGCGCTCGTCGGCGCCCAGCCCGGCCGCTGTCTCGACGGCCCAGGCGCGAACTCTGCCGACGATTTCGTTCCCGCCCCGGACTTCGTATCGATGCGTGGCCGAAATATCCACGGGATCTCGCTTCTGGGTGGAGACCACGGCAGCCCATTCGCCGGGTAGTGATGGAGCGCACCAGCTTACTCTGCGAAACTGGCGACGGCGGCTGCGCGCTCGTCGAAAATGTCGAAGACCCGATCGAATCGCGTCAACTCCACGACGCGACGCAGCTCTGGGGGCAGGTTGCACAGCCGCACGTCGCCGTGCCCGATGCGAATGCGCTTGTAGAGCCTGGCCAGGGCGGCCAGACCTGAGCTGTCCATAAAACTCACCCGGCCCAGATCGATCACGTAGTTCCGCACGCCGCGGCCGACGAGATCGTCGAATACCGCATTTAGGTCAGCGACGGTCGTGGTATCCACATCGCCGCCCACGGCGACAACGACGATGGTGCCGAACTCGAGGGTTTCGACCTGTATGTGCTCTCTTGAGACGATGTCGTGAAGGGTTGTCGAGAACATGTTAGCGCGTCCAAGTCAAACAAAACCGGGTCAGCCATGCTGCTGTGCCGGTATCATCCTAGTAGGCACTATAGAGGCTTCTAAGGCCGGCTTTCGTTGGCTGTGGGATGTGGTTGCGTTTGGATTGCGTTGTATCAGGATGGGTTCATGCTGATTGCCATGCCTCCGCTTTCAAGTCCCACGCGCTCAGCGTCTCGAGCCACGAGTGGGCCGTCAGGTCGAGCTGGATAGGAGTGACGGAGATGTAGCCGTTGTCGATAGCCCAGATGTCGGTGCCCTCATCCGGCACGCCGGATGGCCGCTCGCCGCCGATCCAGTAATAGGGTCGTCCGCGAGGGTCCTGGCGCACGATCAGCTCATCGCGATACAAGCGCTTCCCCATGCGGGTGATGCGCACGCCGTAGATGGGCGGAGCCGGGACGTTGACGTTGAGCAGCACGTCGCGCGGCAGGCTGCGCTCGAACGCCTGCGCGGCGAGCCGGGTGGCGAACGCGGCGGCGGCTGGGTACGCCTCGGCGGACGCCGCCGACACGGCGATCGAAGGCACGCCGCCGATCGTACCTTCCATGGCAGCGGTCACCGTGCCGGAGTACGTCACGTCGTGGCCGAGGTTACAGTTGAGGTTGATGCCGCTCAACAAGAGGTCGGGTTTGAAATCGAGCGCGCCGAGCAGCACGAGAGCCACACAGTCGCTGGGCGCGCCGGTCGTTGCATACGCTGTCGAGCCGTCGCGCAGATGCACTTCGCCGATGCGCAGCGGCTTGTGCATCGTCTTGACGTGCCCTGCCGCGCTGTAGTTGTGCTCGGGCGCGACGACGACGACGTTACCCACCCTGGACAGCGCCGTTTTCAGCGCGAGCAGGCCGGGCGCGGCGTATCCGTCGTCGTTGGTGACGAGAATGTTCATCCGGAGGGTCTCCTCAAAGAGCGATAGCCGAAAGTATATCACGAGCGCGGGAGGCGGCGGCTTCGAGCAGGGCGCGTTGAAGCGTCTCGTCCGCCGCAAGCCGTGAGCGTGTTATAATCGCCCCAACGCATAGCGCAGCTTCTGGCCGCAATCCGAGAGCGATCCGCGAATCTACGCGAACAGCGCGAAGAATGAGTGGCGATTCGCGTTACTCGCGCATGAAAAACCTCGCGGCCGGCGCACTTCGTGAATTATCATTGGAGGAAGCCAAACCCATGGTCAGCCCTGAACCCATCGCGCCCGCGGACGGTGCGAAGATCGCTATTCAGAACGGCAAGCTGCGCGTGCCGGATTATCCGATCATTCCTTTCATTGAAGGAGATGGCACCGGCCCCGACATCTGGCGCGCCAGCGTGCGCGTGTTCGATGCGGCGGTGCAAAAAGCGTACGGCGGCAAGCGCCAGATCAAATGGATGGAAGTCTACGCCGGTGAGAAGTCGTTCACGCAGTTCAGCACCTGGCTGCCGGAAGAGACGGTCGAGGCTTTCCGCGAATACCTGGTCGGCATCAAAGGCCCCCTGACGACGCCAGTCGGCGGTGGCATTCGATCGCTGAACGTCGCGCTGCGCCAGTTGCTCGATCTGTACGTGTGCCTGCGGCCGGTGCGCTGGTTCAAGGGCGTGCCATCGCCGGTCCGGCGCCCTGAAAGAGTGGATATGGTAATCTTCCGTGAGAACACGGAAGACATTTATGCGGGCATCGAATTCGAAGAAGGCTCCGAGGCCGGTAGGAGATTCCTTGCGCTATTCAAAGAAGCTTTTCCCAAAGAGTTTGGCAAGATCCGATTCCCGGAAACGTCGGGCATCGGCATCAAACCGGTATCGCGCGACGGCAGCGAGCGCCTGATCCGCGCGGCGATCAATTACGCCATCGCCAACAAGCGCAAGAGTGTAACCTTCGTCCACAAAGGCAATATCATGAAATTCACCGAAGGCGCGTTCCGCAACTGGGGCTACGCACTCGCCGAGCGCGAATTCGGCGATAGAGTGTACACCTGGTCGCAGTGGGAGCGCACCAGGGCGGACGCGCAGCGAGGCGAGGAGGCTGCCAACGCCGAGCAGAAGGCCGAGCTGGCCCGGGGCAAGGTCCTCGTCAAAGATGCGATTGCCGACATCACGCTTCAGCAGGTGCTGACCCGGCCGGACGAGTTCGACGTGATCGCGACGATGAACCTGAACGGCGATTACCTGTCAGACGCGCTGGCGGCGCAGGTGGGCGGTATTGGCATTGCGCCGGGCGGCAACATCAACTACGTCACCGGCCACGCCGTATTCGAAGCGACGCACGGCACGGCGCCGAAGTATGCCAATCTCGACAAGGTCAATCCCGGCTCCGTCATCCTTTCGGGCGAGATGATGCTGCGCTACATGGGCTGGGCCGAAGCGGCCGATCGGGTTATCAAGGGCATGGACGGCGCGATCGGCAGCAAGACCGTCACCTACGACTTCGCGCGGCTGATGGAAGGCGCGAAAGAAGTGAAATGCAGCGAGTTCGGGGATGCGGTGATCGCGCATATGTGACCTTTCCGAGACCGGTGATTAGAGATTAGAGATTGGAGATTGGAAGTTTGAAATCGCCAATCTCTAATCGTTTTGGGAGGCAGTGAGGCACAAGCCATGTCGTCTGAGCGCGATGACACGGTATTGGTGCGGTACGCGGTCGACGCCATCAGCCGGGCGTTCGAGGCCTACCGGCAGCAGTTCGCGGAGATCACGCGCCGCGCGACGGCTCGCTTTGAGAATCGGGACTGGCACGGCATGCAGCGTGACGCGGTGGAGCGGCTCGACGTCTACGCGCGAGTCATCGCCCTGCTCGTCGTGGATATTCGCTCGCTTCTCGCCGAGCGGGTTCACGATCGCGCCCTCTGGGCGCAGATGAAGACCACCTACTCCGCATGGATCGCTCGCCGTGCCGATTTCGAGCTGGCCGAGACCTTCTTCAACTCGGTGACGCGGCGCATCTTCGCCACCATAGGCGTCGATCCGAAGATCGAGTACGTGGACTCGGACTTCGACGCGCCCCCATCCGTGTCGCAAGAACCGGTTTACATCACGTTCGCCGGGCAGGGTTCGACCCATACCCTGATCGCTGAGATACTCGCGCATTACCGATTCACGATTCCGTATCAGGACCTGGATCGCGATGCTCGATTGGTCGCTGCCGAAATCGAGTCGCAATGGCGGCTCGCCTGCGGCGCACAGCCGATCGAGTCGGTCGAGGTTATGAAGCCGGTATTCTATCGGAACCAGGGTGCGTATCTGGTCGGCCGGGTACGCGGCGGCGACCGGTTTGTGCCCTTAGTTATCGCGCTGCACAATGCAACAGAGGGAGTCCTGGTAGATGCTGTGCTCTTGACGGAAGATGAGGTGAGCATCGTCTTCAGCTTCACGCGCTCCTATTTTCACGTCGACGTCGAGCAGCCGCACGACGTGATCCGCTTTCTGAGATCGATCATGCCCTTGAAGCGCGTCGCCGAGCTGTACATCGCGCTCGGCTACAACAAGCACGGCAAAACCGAGCTTTATCGCGATTTGCTGCGACATCTCCACCAGTCCGACGACAAGTTCGTGATCGCTCCGGGTGATCGGGGCATGGTCATGGTCGTGTTCACGCTACCCTCGTACGACATCGTCTTCAAGGTGATACGCGACAAATGCCTGCCGCCGAAGACGGCGACCCGGCAGGATGTGATGGGCCGGTATCAACTGGTGTTCAAGCACGACCGCGCGGGCCGCCTGGTCGACGCGCAGGAGTTCGAGCACCTGGCATTCACTGTCGAGCGCTTTTCGGACGAGCTGCTGGCGGAGTTGAGGGAGGCGGCGCCCGACAGCGTGACCATCCAGGATGGCGCCGTGGATATCAAGCACCTGTACACCGAACGGCGCATCACGCCGCTCAACCTGTACCTGCGCGATGCGGAGCCGGTGGCTATCGCCGAGGCCGTGCTGGACTACGGCGAAGCCATCAAAGACCTGGCTGCAACCAACATCTTTCCGGGCGACCTGCTGCTCAAGAACTTCGGCGTGACGCGCCACGGACGGGTCATCTTCTACGACTACGACGAGTTATGTCTGGTAACGGACTGCAACTTCAGGGATATGCCCCGCGCCAGAGACGACGAGGAGGAGATGCAGTCTGAGCCGTGGTTCTACGTCGGCCCTAACGATATCTTCCCCGAAGAATTCATCCGCTTTCTGGGCTTTCCCGGGCATGCGCGCGAGACCTTCCTAGAAGCGCATCGCGACTTGCTCACGGCAGGCTACTGGAGACGGGTGCGGGAGCGGCACATCGACGGCGAAATCATCGACATTTTCCCCTACCGGCAAAGCAAGCGTTTGCGTGCACGATCCTGACCGCCAGGGAACGCGCGTCGATTCCGCGTCGTCTCAAAGACAGCGTGACGCTGAGGCCTGTGGAGAGATGACATGACGACGATCCGGCGCTTGTACCTTTACCTCGCTTCGTTTATCGGGATGGGTGTGGCGCTGGCCGGCGCCTCCATCCTGATCAGGCTCATGGTCGACTGGGGATTCGACGCATTCAGAGGGTTTTTCATCGCCTCCAGCGCGCCGGCGCTTGCGCTGCTCATCGCTGGCGGCGCTACCTGGAGTTTCTACTGGCGGGTGGCCCAGCGCGAAGCCATTTTCGCCCCGGAAGAGCGGGCGTCGGGAACGCGCAAGCTCTATCTGTATGGCACCTTGACGCTCAGCTTGCTCGGCGCGTTGATCCTGCTGCAGCAAGCACTGGCCGACCTGCTCGTTCGACTGCTCGATCAGGGCTTTAGCAGCGTCGACAAGCCATGGACGCCGTTCTTGATTGCCGCCGTGTTGGGCGCGGCCTGGCGCTGGCATAAGCAGATCGCCGACGCCGAGCGAACGGCTGGAGCAGACGGCATGCGCGGCGGCGACCTCAGGCGCGCTTACTGGTTCGCCTCGGCCCTCTACGGCGCCGCCGCTGCGGCGGGCGGCCTGATGGTATTTATCTCTGGAGTGGTGTGGCGTCTGGAGGACCGGACGCCGCAGCCGTTCGGGTTCTTTGGAAACGCGCCGTGGATCCATATCCTGGTGCCGCCGTTGATGCAGGTCCTTGTCGCGGGTCTCGCGATCTGGATGTTCTGGCTGCCCTCGCAGAAGGCGGCCGCTTCAGGAGATGAAGCCGAGCGCTCGTCGCGCCTACGCTCACTGTTGATCCACCTGTTTGTGTTCTCGGCTGCGGTCTGGGCGCTGGGCGGCGCGCAAGAGGTGCTCCGCGATGTACTCGAGCGCCTCCTGTTCGGCGCGCGTGGCGCCCCGCTCTTGCCGGCGATCGCCGCGCCGCTTGCATCGTTGACGGTGGGCGGGCTGCTGATAGGGTATTTCTTCGCGCAGGCTCGCGCGACGTTGATCTCGGCGCGCCCGGCAGACACCATCCTGGCCGGTGTCGGGCTAGCCGTAGCTGGCTACGGCCTCCAGCAAACTGTCGCCGCGCTGCTGCGCGTGCCGGCTGGGCGGGGTGCGCCGATCGAGACTTTGATTCCTGTCGTCTTGCCGCCGCTGCTCATCGGCGGTGTCGTGTGGCGGTGGCGCTGGAGGCGCCTGGAGGCGGAGACGTCGAGCGCAGACGGCGTTTCGGCACGTAACGATCTGTGGCGCAAGGCATATCTCTATGTCTTTCAATTGGCTGGCCTGGCCATGGTTCTCGCCGGGGCTGTGGCTATCTTGACGAGAGTCATCACCGCACTGTTGGGGCAACCGTTCGTTGTCTCGCCTGCTGAGAGCGTGATGATGGCGTTGTCGGATCCATTATCATCCCTGCTCGTCGGCGGCGGCCTGATGATTTACATGATGCGACTCGTCGCCAGGGACAGCCTCTTCGGCGCGCTGTCGGTGGAAGAGGCGATGCAACGCATCATCGGCGGCGCTGCGCCCACCTGGGCGATTGCGGCGGCTGCCGTTGTGGTGCTGGCCCCGCTGCTCGCCATCGCCGTCGCCGCATTGCTCAGCCCGACGTTCGGCGATCTATTCCGCATCATCACCTCGTTCGACTAAGGCTCTATCCGTACGATAACGGGCGACCTTGAGAAGGCGCCGCGAGAGTCGCCTCTACTGCTCCCTGCGCGGGTTTCGGGCCACGGCAAGGATTCGGGGAATCTGATCGACGGCGATGCTTGCCTTCCCCTATCGTCTGCCCTATAATGACCCCGCTCGTGCGATCCTTCCTGCGCGAACAACTGAATACATTGGGGCGGAGTATGCGCACCGAAGGGCCATCGCGCGGTTTCCACTCATCATTGAAGGAGGAACAGCATGACGACCATCCGGCGTATGTATCTGTACCTAGCTTCTTTCATCGGTATGAGTGTGACGCTGGCCGGAGCTTTCATCCTGATCGCGCTGATCGTCGATCAGGGCTTTGACGCGTTCAGAGGCAATTTCATCGGAGCGAGCTCCGGGGCGCTGGCGTTGATCATCGCGGGCGGCGCGGCGTGGC
>DASSFZ010000137.1:0-6286 GCA_035693785.1 Anaerolineae bacterium
TCCCCACTCTGACTCCCCACTCTAACTCCCCACTCTAACTCCCCACTCTAACTCCCCACTCTAACTCCCACCCCCCCTCTCTCCGCACCCCTCACTCACCTTGCCACTTTCCTCCAAACAAGGTTACAATTCAGCCATTCGCCCGGAAAGGACTCGCATGCCTACCGACACGGCCCAGCTCAAGGACGCTCTCAAAACCCAGCAATACATCGCTTCCGACGAAATCACGACCGTCTTGTTCCTCGCCGATCATCTCAACAAGCCGGTGCTCGCCGAAGGCCCGGCCGGCGTCGGCAAGACCGAGCTGGGCAAGGCGTGGGCCGCCGCCACGTGCCGGCCCCTGATTCGCCTGCAGTGCTACGAAGGGCTGGACGAGACCAAGGCGCTGTACGAGTGGGAATACGCCAAGCAGATGCTGTACACGCAACTGCTGCGCGACAAGCTCGCCGATCTGATGACCGATACCCGCACGCTCGGCGAAGCTGCCGACCGCCTCGCCGCCGAGGAGGACGTTTTCTTCTCCGATCGCTTCCTGCTCGCCCGGCCGCTGCTCAAGGCGATTATCAGCGACGCACCCGTGCTGCTTCTGATCGACGAGATCGACCGCGCTGACGCCGAGTTCGAAGCCTTCCTGCTCGAAGTGCTGAGCGACTTCCAGGTGAGCGTGCCCGAGCTGGGGACGCTCAAGGCCAGACACCAGCCGCTCGTCGTGTTGACGAGCAACAACACGCGTGAGCTGAGCGAGGCGCTCAAGCGCCGCTGCTTGTACCTGTTCATCGACTATCCGACCGTCGATGCCGAGCTGAATATCGTCCGCCTGAAAGTGCCCAACCTCGCGCCGCAGCTCGCCCGCCAGGCCGTCGAGTTCGTCCAGCGCCTGCGCAAGCTCGACCTAAAGAAGGCGCCCTCGATCAGCGAGACGCTCGACTGGGCCAAGGCGCTCGTCGCGCTCAACGCCCGATCGATCGACCGGAAGACGCTCGACACGACGATCACCGTCCTGCTCAAGCACGAATCGGACGTGATGCGCGCCCGCCGCGCCGCCGGCCAGTCTGCAACAGATTACTCGGAAGATGAAGACTCCTCTTTTCGGCAATTGCCGAGACGAGCGAGAAGCAATTGAGCAGTAATCAGTAATCAGTGAACAGTAATCAGTGAACCGTGACAAGTCGTGGCATCCACTGATCACTGGTCACTGATCACTGGTCACTGATCACCGGTCACTGATCACCGGTCAGTGTTCACCCATAACCAAAGGTACGCTCCGTGGACGACCGCATCATCGACTTCATAGCCGCCCTGCGCGCGATGGGCGTCCGCATTTCGCTCGCGGAAAGCCAGGACGCGATGCGCGCCGTCGAGCACCTGGGCGTGATGAATCGCGAGGCATTCCGCATCGCGCTCAAGACGACGCTCGTCAAGGAGTCGGCCGACGGGCCGATCTTCGACCGCCTGTTCCCGCTGTTTTTCAGCTCGGAAGTGCCGCCGATGATGGACGGCCTGGGTGGGCTGTCGCCCGAAGAGCAGGAGATGCTGCGCGAGGCGCTTCGGCAGATGGCGCGCGAGATCGCCCGGCGCATGCGGCAGCTCATGGAGGGCCGCGGGCTGTCGCACGAAGAGCTTGAGCAGCTCGGCCAGCAGGCCGGCCTGCCCAACGCGCGCTCGCCGTACCAGCAGCCCTGGATCACCCGGCGCATGCTTCAGCAGTTGGGGTTCAACAGCCTGGAAGAAGCGCTGGAGCAGTTGATGCAGATGCTCGCGGCGATGGGCATGGGCCAGGAGTCGATGGATCAACTGTCCGAAGCCGTCGGCCAGAACGCCGACGCCATGCGGGAGCAGGTCGAGCGGTTCGCCGGCGCGGGCATCGCCCGTAACATGGCCGAAGAATACCAGCGCCGCCCGCCGATCCACGACCTGATGAACCGGCCGCTGCAATCGCTGAGCGAAGAGGAAGCGGAAGAGCTGCGGGAACAGGTGCGCCGATTGGCGGCTCACCTGCGCAGCCGCGCCGCGCTGCGCCAGAAACGCGGCAAGAAGGGCCAGCTCGACGCGAAGGCGACGCTGCGCGCCAGCCTCAAGTACGGCAGCGTGCCCATGGAGATCAAGCACAAGCACCGCCACCTCAAGCCCAAGCTGTGCCTGATCTGCGACGTTTCCACCTCGATGCGTCCGGTCGTCGAGTTCATGCTGCGCCTGATGTACGAGCTGAACGACCAGATCGCGAAAGCGCGCTCGTTCGCCTTCATCGACGACATCACCGAGATCAGCCACGACTTCGCCGAAAACCCAGCCGAGGTCGCCGTGTATCAGGTGATGGAGCGCCTGCACCCCGGCTACTACAACACCGATCTCGGCTACTCACTCGCCCACTTCGTGAAAGACTATCTCGACGCGATCGATCGCCGCACGACCGTGATCGTCCTCGGCGACGGGCGCAACAACTTCAACGATCCGCGTCTCGACGCGCTCGACGCGATCAAACGACGCGCCCGCAAAGTCCTGTGGTTCAATCCAGAATTCCGCGGACAATGGGGCACCGGCGACAGCGACATGCTGCTGTACGCGCCGCTGTGCGACGCCGTGCACACCGTCAGCACGCTGGCCCAATTGGCGGACGCGGTCGACCACTTGTTTGACGCGCATTGAGAACACTGAACGGCGAAGACGCCGCGACGAGCGACGCACTTCCTAAAGTGCGTCGCTCGTTGGTATCATCGCTCGAACCGGGAGGCAAGCCAGAATGCCCAGTGCAAGCCAGGTTTCACAATCTATCATCCGCCGCATCATGGCCACGCTCTTCGTCGCCCAGGGCATGGCCCTGGCCGCGCTCGTCGCATCGACGACGGTGTCGAGCATCATCGGCGCCGAATTGACCGGCAGCGAGCGGGGCGCCGGCCTGCCGTCGACGTTGACGTTGATCGGGGGCGCGCTGGCGGCCTATCTTGCGGGTCGCCTGATGAACCGGGTGGGACGGCGCATCGGGTTGAGCGCGGGCTACCTGTGCGGACTCGCCGGCGGGCTGCTCGCGGGCATTGGGGTCATCGACCGCTCGCTTGTCATCTTCCTGATCGGCATGATCCTGCTCGGCGCAGCGCGAGCGATCTCCGATCTGTCGCGCTACGCCGCCGCCGACGTCTACACGGCTCGGATGCGCGGGCGCGCCGTCAGCACGATCGTCTTTGCCGGAACGATCGGCGCGATCTTGGGGCCGATTCTGGCGCCGGTTGCGGGCCAAATGTCGGAAAGCCTGGGCTATAGTGAGCTGGCCGGCCCATGGTTCGCGACCGCGGCCATCTTTGTCTTCGCCCTGGTCTTCATCAACGTCTTCCTGCATCCCGACCCGCGCGACATCGCGCGCGCGATGCATCGGGAGGGCGATTTCGGGCAGCCCCAATCGGACGGCCAGGCAGCGCGATCGTTCCGGCAGGTGATGTCCGCACCGGCGGCACGGCTAGCCTTGATCAGTCTCGGCCTGGCGCAGACCGTCATGGTCACGGTGATGACGATCACGCCCGTCCACATGACACACTACAACCACGGCCTCGACGCGATCGGGCTGGTCGTATCGGCGCACATCGTGGGAATGTACGGGCTTTCATTCGTGACCGGTTGGTTGAGCGACCGCTGGGGACGCCGCGCCACGATCGGCCTCGGCAGCCTGCTCCTCATCGCCGCGTGCGTGCTTGCGCCGCAAGACTCGAATACGCTGCCGCTGGCCGCCTCGCTCTTCCTGCTCGGCTTCGGCTGGAACATGTGCTTCGTCGCCGGGTCGTCACTGTTGACCGACACACTCGCCGTTCACGAGCGCGCACGCATTCAGGGCGCGGCCGATCTCGTCGTCAACCTGGCTTCGGCAGCCGGCAGTCTGGCCAGCGGCATCCTGATCGCCTCCCTGGGATTCGGGACTCTGGCTCTCATCAGCGCGAGCCTGGCATTGATCGTCATCGCAGCCACACTCAAGACGCAGCAGCTACAGCCAGTCAAGATGATGGAGCAGGCACCCTGAGAAGAAGGTGAGCTTCCCCCCCCCTCACGGTATTTCGGACTTCAGAGCCCCCGTCGAGACTTCCCAAGTCTTTGTGTGCCGGGGCAGGCCGTGCTTTCGAATGTCACCCGTTTTCGCAGTATACTTGTGTAGTGCAGTTGGTCTAGCAGTTTTTGGGAGGTGGGTTGTTTTGGGGTGTGTGTTTCATAACTGATCTATGTCTACGCCAATTTTAGCCACTAAACTTTATATCCCTCCGCCTCGGCCTAAAGTTGTCCTCCGCCCCCGCCTGATCGAGCGGATGAACGAGGCTCTGCACCGCAAACTGACCCTCATCTGTGCCCCCGCCGGCTTTGGTAAAACCACGTTGGTCAGCGAATGGGTCGCCAGTTGCGGGCGACCGGTCGCCTGGCTGTCGCTGGACGAAGGGGATAACGACCCCACACGCTTTCTGGTTTACCTCGTCGCTGCTTTGCAGACGATTGCGGCGAATATTGGAGCAGGAGTGTTGGGTGTGCTCCAATCCCCTCAGCCACCGCCAACCGAATCGATTCTGACGGCTCTGCTCAATGAAATCACCACCGTCCCGGACAATTTCGTCCTCGTCCTTGACGACTACCACGTTATTGATTCCAAACCGGTTGACAATGCCCTCACCTTTCTGCTCGAGCACCTGCCACCACAGATGCACCTGGTCATCGCCACCCGTGAGGATCCACAGCTCCCCCTGGCCCGGTTACGCGCTCGGGGCCAATTGACCGAACTGCGTGCCACCGACTTGCGTTTTACCCTCTCTGAAGCCGCCGAATTTCTCAACCAGGTGATGGGCCTAAACCTCTCGGCAGAAGACATCGCCGCACTGGAAATCCGCACCGAAGGCTGGATTGCCGGCCTGCAATTGGCCGCGATTTCAATGCAGGGACATAAAGACGCCGCCGGCTTCATCAAATCTTTCACCGGCAGCCACCATTTCGTGCTGGACTATCTGGTTGAAGAAGTCTTGGAACAACAGTCCGAAAGCGTCCAGACTTTCTTGCTGCGCACATCGATCCTCGACCGCCTGTGCGGCCCCCTGTGTGATGCGGTTCTGCTCGACTCCTCTGCTTCCGGGCAGGAAACCCTGAAATATCTCGAACGCGCCAACCTGTTCATCGTCCCCCTGGACAACGAGCGGCGTTGGTACCGCTATCATCACCTCTTTGCTGATTTGCTGCGGCAGCGACTGTACCAGAGCGCCGCCTCGTCCACAGGGGACGAGGGTAGGGGCGCGGATGAATTACACAGACGCGCCAGCCAATGGTATGAAGACAATGGCCTGGAGATTGAAGCTTTCCACCATGCTGTTGCCGCCAATGACGTTGATCACGCCGCGCGCCTGGTTGAAGGAAAAGGGATGCCTCTGCAGTTTCGCGGCGCGTTGGCCCCAGTCCTTCACTGGCTGGAGTCGCTGCCGACGACGGTCCTGGATGCCAGGCCCTCGTTGTGGGTGATGTATGCCTCCGCGTTATCGATGGCTGGCCAACTGGCCGGCGTCGAACCGAAACTGCAAGCTGCAGAAGCAGCCCTGCAAGGCGCCGAGCCAGACGATAAGACCCGAAACCTCGTTGGGCATATTGCCGCCATACGGGCCTTGTTGGCTGCCGTTCAGAACCAGGTAGAAACCATCATTGCCCAGTCGCGCCGCGCCCTGGAGTATCTGCACCCCGGCAATCTGGCCGTTCGTACGGCCACGACCTGGAAGCTGGGGTGGGCCTACCAGCTCCAGGGAGACCGGGCCGCGGCCCGCCGGGCCTATACCGAAGCCATTTCTATAAGCCAGGCGTCTGGGAATATCATTGTCAACGTATCGGCTAGTATCGGCCTGGGCAACATACAGGAAGCAGAAAACCAGCTCCATCTGGCGGTCCAGACCTACCGGCGCGTCCTGCAACTGGCAGGTGATCCGCCGCTGCCGGTTGCCTGCGAAGCGCATCTTGGCCTGGCCCGTATATGCTACGAATGGAACGACCTGGATGCCGCTGAGCAGCATGGGCAGCAGAGCGTCCAACTGGCGGGGCAGATAGAAAACACTGACCGATTCGTCGCCTGTGAGGTGTTTCTTGCCCGGCTAAAACTGGCTCGGGGAGATGTGGCCGGCGCGGCCGCTATTTTAGATCAGGCCGAACAGTCCGTGCGCCAGCATAACTTTGTCCATCGGATGCCTGAGGTTGCTGCCGCACAAGTGCTGACGTTGCTTCGCCAGGGCAATCTGGCAGCAGCCGCTCATCTGGCTCAGACGCACGAACTCCCCATCAGCCAGGC
>DASSFZ010000138.1:0-7969 GCA_035693785.1 Anaerolineae bacterium
GAGATCGCACGCCAGTTAGTGGAACTCCTCGGGCGTGAAGCGTTTGTTGTCCAGGCGTAAGCGACCATGCGATGGCCGAGGTCGCGTGACATCCCGTTCAACGATTCGGGCGCTGATGGCGCGAAAGTCAGGCTAGTCGTAAGGCGTATCGTGTTCGCCAGCGGTTGCTCTTCAGGAGGTGGCCTGTGATCCGCATCGGAACTTCTGGCTTCTCATACAAAGATTGGGCCGGGCCGGTCTATGTGGTCAGGCCGCCCTGAGCGCGCGGGATCTGCACCAACTGCTCGCGCAAGAAGTGACCTGACCGGTGGGACGACTCAACCTCAAACGATTGTCGGCTACTCCTTCCTCCACACGCCCACGATAGATCGTCTGCACTGTGGAAATGGTAGACTTGTGATACAATGTGTTCGACTTATGCAAAGAGTGGTTCGTGCACTTGCGCCACCGTCGCCCTCCGCTTCGATCGACCATTTCCGCGTACGCTTTAGCCATTCTCGCCATCATTGCCACGACGGGCGTTTTGCTGGCTCTGAGAGGCGGACTGGCCAGTCCCGTGATTGTGCTTCTGTACCTTCTGCTTGTCGTGCTCACCACGGTGCTGAGGGGATTGGGGCCTGGTTTGCTCGTCGCAGTGTGCGCCTTTCTGGCTTTTAACTTCTTCTTCATTCCCCCCTACTATACCTTTGCCGTTCACGAATCGTCCGACGTGATCGCCTTGGTCGTGTTCTTCATCGTGGCCGTCGTCATCAGCCAACTGCTTGGGCGAGCACAGGCCGGCGTGGCCGCGGCGATGGCCCGCGAGCAGGAAGCCACGCGCCTGTACGAACTGAGCACGGCGCTGGCCGGGCTGCAAGACGAACAGGCCATAGCGACTACCCTCGCGACACAGGTGCTCGACGCCTTTCGCGCCACGCATGTCGAGGTCGGTGTGGCAGCGCATCCCAACGCAAAGGATTACGAGCATCACCTGCCGCTCGACGCACCGCCGCCGGCGCGGGATCCCGATCTCGTCGTGCCGATGCTCACGGCGCGTGGACGGCAGGGCGAGGTGCGCGTGTGGCGCAGTGCACGCCCCATCACGGCGCCGGAAGAACGTCTGCTGCGCACCTTTGCCAGCCAGGGTGCGCTCGCCATAGAACGCGCCCGCTTGAGCCAGGCTGAAACGCGAGCGAAAGTGCTGGAAGAAAGCGATCGCATGAAGTCGGCGCTCCTGTCGTCTGTGTCACACGAGCTGCGCACGCCTTTGGCCACCATCAAGGCCGCCGTGACCAGCCTGCGCAGCCAGACGGTGAGCTGGGAGTCCGAGGCGCGCACCGAGCTGCTCGCGGCTGTGGAAGAGGAATCCGACTACCTGAACCTGCTGGTCGGAAACTTGCTAGACATGTCGCGAATCGAAGCCGGCGCACTCAAGCCCCAGCGCCAGTGGGACATTCTGTCCGAGATTGTCTTTGGCGTCACGCGGCGGCTGCGGCGGATCACCGAACGGCGCCGGCTTGACATTGATATGCCTGACGATCTTCCGCTCGTGCCGGTCGATCACATGCAAATGGAGCAGGTCTTCATCAATCTGTTCGACAATTCGCTCAAGTACGCGCCGCCGGACACCACGATCCGCGTGCACGCTCGCATCCAGGACGAGTCGTTTCTGCTCGTCCAGGTCAGCAACGAAGGGCCGCCGGTCCCGGAACAACATCTGGAGCACATCTTCGAGAAGTTCCATCGTGTCACAGACGCCGACCGGGTCACCGGAACCGGGCTGGGGCTTTCCATCTGCAAGGGTATCGTCGAGGCTCACGGCGGTCGCATCTGGGCCGAGAACCTGGCTGACGGTTTCGCCTTCAACTTCACGCTGCCGCTGACCTGGGATGGCGCTCCCCCACCTCGCTTGCCTCTCGAACCAGACAAACTATGAACAGCGCTCCCCATATCCTCGTTGTAGACGACGAACCTCAAATCCTGCGCGCGCTGCGCACTATCTTGACGGAGAAGAAGTTCCAGGTCAGCACGGCCAGTCGCGGTCAGGAGGCGCTGGCACTGGCGGCGGCTCATCCACCCGACGTCGTGATCCTCGATCTGGGCCTACCGGATTTGGACGGTATCGAAGTCTGCACCCGTTTGCGGGAGTGGACGCAAGTCCCCATCATCGTGCTTTCGGTTCGCGAGAGCGACCGCGACAAGGTCACGGCGTTGGATCGAGGCGCAGACGACTATCTCACCAAGCCGTTCAGCATCGAGGAATTGTTGGCACGCATACGCGTGGCGCTGCGGCATTCGGCGCAAGCGCAGGGCAGCAAGGAACCCGTAATCACCACGACCCGGTTCGTCATCGATCTGGCCCGACACGTCGTCACCTGCGAAGGTGAGGAAGTGAAACTCACGCCCACCGAGTTCAAGTTGCTGGCTTACCTGGGCGTGAATGCCGGGCGTGTATTGACCCACCGCAGCATCCTGACGCATGTGTGGGGCGAGGCGGAGGCTGACCACACGGAATACCTGCGCGTGTATGTGCGCCAACTGCGCAAGAAACTGGAGGCCGACCCGGAACAGCCCCAGTACCTGCTGACCGAACCCGGCGTCGGCTACCGTTTCAATGCTGAGGAATAGACCAGGCGATTGCACTAAAAACGCCCCGTGACCGGGGCGTTTTTATTTGTCCTTTATGGAATTGCCCGAAATCTTTGTCGGCATTTAATGTGCGTTGATTACACTGACCTCTGATAGCGGAAAGAGCAAGCAAGCGGACATGACACACCAGCCGAACGTATCGCCGCGTACGAAGCTTTTGGCGTCGGGCACAAGCCACCACGAGGAGGCCGAAGCGCCGGGCATTCCGTGGGTGACCCTGGAAGATGACCTCATCCCACCAGCACGCCGCTTGGTCGTCCTGGTGTTTGATGCGGAGGACGCCGAGATGGAACTCGCTCGGCGCATCTGGCTGCTTGCTTCGCCGCGCGGTCTCGACGTGCTGTATCTCAGCTTGAACGAGGACCCAAGCGAAGAACCGTTGGCGCGCCGGCGGCTGGCGACGCTGGCCGCGCTCACCCGTGACGCTCGAACGCGCGTTGAGACCATGTTGTTATTCGACCACGATTGGCGCGTGGCCGTGCGCCGTATTGCACAGCCGCAAGATGTCATTATCTGCTCGTCGGAGCAGACCGTACCTATGCGCGGCCACAAGCGGCAGTCCCTAGATCAGGTGCTGGCCTGCGAACTGCAAGTGCCCGTGGTCGTGCTGTTGAATCACACGCGGAGTACGCCTCACCCTCCGGCAACAGCCGCCACGCGGCACGCGCGCGGCGCTTTGCCGTACTTGATCGTCGCCGGGTTCTTCGTGCTGCAATTGCAGATCGCGCAGTTACCTCACGATCCGACGTACTACGTACTGATGTGCCTCTCGGTGCTGATAGAAGCGGGGCTGATCATGATGTGCGTCCGTTCCGAAGACTGAGTGAGTCAAGCTGCTCCGCCAGCTGGCGGAGCGTGCTCAGGACAACCCGGCGCGCACACTCGAGAGGAAGGAGTCTGTCTTTGGCAACCACAACGCATCGACGCTTTTCACTGGCACAATTGATGTTCGGCCCGCCGCTGCGCACGGCCGATATCCCGCACCAGACGTTAAGCAAGAAGATCGGCCTGGCCGTGTTCGCTTCCGACAACCTGTCGTCGGTGGCCTACGCAACGGAAGAAATTCTGATCGTGTTGTCGCTGGCCGGGGCAGCGTACTTCTACTTGTCGATCCCGATCTCGATCATCATCGCCACAATGTTGGTCATCCTGACGATCTCGTACCGCCAGACCATCTACGCTTACCCGGGGGGCGGCGGTGCGTACATCGTGGCGCGCGACAACCTGGGTGAAGCGCCGGCGCAGACGGCCGGCGCAGCGCTGCTGACCGATTACATACTGACCGTCGCCGTGAGCATCTCCTCCGGCGTGGCGCAAATCGCATCGGCTTTTCCGGCACTCTACCCGTGGCGTGTCGAGATCGCGCTGGGCATGATCGCGATCATGACGATCGTGAATCTGCGCGGAGTGAAAGAGTCCGGACGGGTTTTCTCCATTCCGACCTATTTCTTCATCGTCCTGATGTTCTTCACGCTGGGAAGAGGATTTATCCAACTGGCCACCGGCACGCTAGGTACGGTGACCGGCGTCGAGCGCGTGGCGGGAGAAGAGCACGCGCTGCAGGCGCTGACGATCTTGCTGCTGCTGCGCGCCTTCGCCAGCGGCTCGACGGCGGTGACCGGCGTCGAGGCGATCTCCAACGGCATCACCGCGTTCAAAGAGCCGCGCAGCAAGAACGCCGCCCAGACGCTGCTCGTCATGGCGGCGATCCTGGGAACGACCTTTGTCGGCATCACGCTGCTGGCGAACCACATTCACGTTGTGGCCGGCGAAGACGTAACAGAGACGGTCATTTCGCAGGTGGCGCGCACCATTCACGGCGAGGGGCTGCTCTACCTGCTGACGGTGCTCGCGACGACGGTCATCCTGATCATGGCGGCCAACACCTCGTACGCGGACTTCCCACGCCTGGCCGCGCTGCACGCCGGCGACGGCTTCCTGCCCAAACAGTTGACTTTTCGCGGCCGGCGGCTGGTGTTCTCTTGGGGCATTCTGACGCTCGCGGCGGTGGCCGCGCTGCTGATCATCCTCTTCAATGCCGAGACGACGCGATTGATCCCGCTGTACGCCATCGGCGTGTTCCTCTCGTTCACGCTGTCCCAGTCCGGCATGGTTGTGCGCTGGCAGAAGGTCGGCAAGATGAAGCCGGGCGAGGAGATCGAAGTCCACGGCTCCGTCATGCGCTACGACCCGCACTGGCGGGGCAAGCGAATCGTGAACGCCATCGGCGCGCTGATGACGGGTGTCGTCATGATCGTCTTTGCCGCCTCCAAGTTCGCCGATGGCGCCTGGATCGTCGTCCTGCTCGTGCCCGCGCTCGTATTCGTCTTCTTCCGCATCCACCACCACTACAAGCACGTGGCCGCGGTGTTGGGACAGGGATCGCGCTGGCCCAACATCCGTCCCAGGCCGGTTAAGACACTCGTGCTCGTCGACGACGTTCACAGCGGCACCATCAACACGATCAACTTTGCCAAGTCGCTGGGCGTGCCGTGGACCGCCGTGCACGTCGCGATCGATCCCGAGAAGGCCGAGCGGACCAGGCGCAAGTGGCGTGAGCGTATCGGCGACGAGGCTTATCTGACCGTCCTGCCGTCACCTTACCGCAACCTGGTGGATCCGGTTCACGAGTACATTGAGCAACTGCTGAAGGAATTACCGAAGGGTTACATTCATGTGATTGTCGGCCACCTGGTGATGGACAACCTGTTGGAGCAGGCGCTGCACCAGAACGCGGCCGTCAGCCTGAGCCTGGCTCTGCAGGACTTGCAGCGAGTGGCGGTGACGACCGTGCCCCACCAACTCGGCCAGCGCGAGAACGGTGTCGCGCCGGTAAGGCATCCTACTCCCTGAAGAATCCCTCCAGCGCTGTGTCGAAGACGTAAGCGAAGTTCTCGATGGTGTTGGCGCGCGCGGCCTGCTGCAACTCCGCGTCGGCGACGGCGTCTTCTCGCACTTGATCGAAAAACAGTTTATCTATCATTTGGTGTATAATCTCCGTTCGATGTGCCCAATGGCTGTTCTCACCACACGCGCCGTCTATAAGGACGGCGTTCTGAAACCAACCACAAAACTCGATCTGCCCGACGGTGCTACTGCCGAGGTTCAGATTAGCGCACTGCCACTCGCCGTCGCAGTCGATCCCAAGGATGCTCTACTGGATGACGAGGCTGCGTTGCAGGCAATGTGCTCCGAATTCGCGGAAGAGGAAATGTTCTAAATCTCGTCAGTTAAAGGAGGATCAGCCTGTTGTCTCCCCCACGCAAAGTGATTGTGTCCGTCGTATGCGCCCTGGCCGCGCTTGCTCTTTTCACCCTAGCCACGCGCGGCGCTTCCCCCAGTGATCCAGTTCCCTACGAACCGCTTCCGCCCGATGTCAAAGTTGAAACCGTTGTGCCCGGCGCGAACCAACTGGTGGCGATGGCCTTCACGCCCGATGGGCGTTTGCTGTACACCGAGCGCACGGGCAAGGTGCGTGTGGTGGTGAATGGTGTCTTGCAGCCCGACGCCGTGATGACGTTTCCCGTGAAGACCGAGGGTGAACGCGGCTTGCTGGGTATCGCGGTCGATCCAAATTTCGCCGCCAATCACTACGTATGGGTGTACCTCACCAAACAAACGGCCGGCCCGCAGTGCAGTTCGATCGAAAACCGCGTGGTGCGCTTTACGCTGGGTGATGATCATCGGGGCTATGACGAAACCGTAGCCGGTTGTTTTCCGGTTAATCCATTCGCAACTATTCACAACGGCGGCAATTTGCACTTTGGGCCAGATGGGATGTTGTATGTCACGGTTGGCAACAACGACGACGTTGACGATCATATCGATCCGGCGCAAAGTCTAGGTTCGCCGTTAGGCAAGCTGCATCGCTTCATCCCGGCTGTTCCGCTGGGCATTCCAGGGGACAATCCTTTTTACAACACGCCGGGCGCTGTGCAAAGCATCTACGCCCGCGGCTTACGCAACTCGTTCGATTTCACGTTCGATCCCATCGGGGGCGCGATCTTCGCCACGGAGAACGGCGATGACTGCGACGACGAAGTCAATCGCATCTTGCCCGGCGGCAACTATGGCTGGCGACCCAATTACCCGTGTGATGACGAAAGCCCGACCGGTCCTGACCCGGCCTATAACACCCTTCCACCCTTGATCTACTGGACGCCCTCGCTGGCCCCGACCGGGATTGCGGTCTATACCGGCACAATTATTCCGGAATGGCAGGGCGATTTGTTCATGTGCGGCTTCAAAGATGCCACTACGGCGCTTTATCATTTCAAATTGAACGCAGCGCGCACGGCCATCGTTTCGCACACAATCCTGACCGACACGATCACCCATCAGCGCATCCGGTGCCGCACCGATATATTAGTCGGTCCCGATGGGGCGCTGTATTTTTCCGAAGGCGGCGGCTGGGTCAATGGCCCGATCAAGCGCTTGATACGCAAGTCGTCGTTCAGCGCGACGACGGTCAGCCCACAGCGGCTCAATCCGGCGTCAGGGACGCTGCTTGAGTACACCATCGATCTGCGGCACATTGGATCGCTCACGAATACCTTTGCGCTCATAGTTGATGTGCCGAGCGCAATAGCGTATCTCAGCGACGCGCAGGCCGCACAGGGGACTCTGGTGAAGGAACCCTATCGCATGAGCTGGTCGGGCACTATCCCGGCCGGTGAGAGGTGGACGGCGGCGTATCAGGTGTACCTCGCCGGCCCGCCCGAGCCGCATGTTCTTACCAACACGGTGCGCCTCACCGCGCCCGGCGCAACGACCATCGTGTTGACGCCGACCGTGATCGTCAATGGACAGATCGCCTTTCTGCCCGTCATACAGCGCAGTCCATAGCGGTGGTATTGGGGCGATCCAAATCGCCATGCTAGCAGCTTGTCGAAGAGGGAGCGGGCCGGGCTCCCACGCCCGGCAGTTGGCCTTGAAATGCGCTAAATCGGCGGCGTGCCCGCTTCGCACTGCTGCGCTGCGGGGTGCTTCGCAAGGAGGCGCCTCTGCTGGGTTCTCCGACAGCCGGCTAGAGCGGCTTGAACTGCTCGAACGGCTGCTGGCAGTCGTTGCAATAGTAGATGGCGCGGCACAGCGTGGGGCCGAACGTGTTCTTGATCGTCGTGTTCCGCGAGCCGCAGTACGGGCAGGCGGCTTCTTCGAGCAGAATCAGGTTGACGTCGCCGCGATGCTTCACCGGCGGCGCGAGGCCGAACGCCTTGAGCTTGGCGCGCGCTTCGTCGGCGATCCAGTCGCTCGTCCACGGCGGCGAATAGACCCACTTCGTCTCGACCGACTCGGCTCCCATCTCGCGCAGACGCTGCTCGACCTCGGCCTTCATCAC
>DASSFZ010000139.1:0-3624 GCA_035693785.1 Anaerolineae bacterium
CGGCGATGCGACGGGCCAGGGGGGAGGCCTTCACGGCCCCCTCACCCTTCAGCCCCTCACCCTTCAGCCCCTCACCCTGCCCTCCTCCTGGAGGGGAGAGGGGGGAAGGAGCGGCGTCGCCGGTGGCGGCGATGAGGGCGATGGTCTGGCCGACCGGGACGACGTCGCCTTCCTGCGCGGTGACGCGGCTCAGGATGCCGGACGCGGGGGCCTCGATCTCGACCGTGACCTTGTCGGTCTCGATCTCCATGATTGGGTCACCCTTCGCGACGGCCTCGCCTTCACGCTTGAGCCAGCGGATCAGTTTGCCCGTTTCCTGCGCTAACTCCAACGCAGGCATGACAACGCTAGTAGCCAGGGTCCCTCTCCTGCACGGCATGGGGATGCCGTGCCTGCGATTCCATCTCCGTCGCCGCCTTCACCATTGCGCGCACGCGACTCACGCCCTTCCACACAACGTCTTCGCCATCTCGAAGACGCTCTGCTCGTTCGGCACCGTCGCATCTTCCAGCGGCGGGGAGAAGGGGATCGGCACGTCCATCGCGCCCAACCGCTTGACGGGCGCGTCGAGGTAATAGAACGCGCCGTCGGCAATGACCGACGCGATCTCCGCCGTCACGCCGTAGCGCTCGTAGCCCTCGTCCACGACGATCGCTCGCGACGTCTTCTTGGCGGATTCGATCAGAGCCGGCTTGTCGAGTGGGAAAGTGGTGCGTGGATCGACGACCTCGGCGCTGATCCCAATCTCTTCAAGCAGCTTCGCCGCGCCAAGAGCCACATGCACCATGCTGCTGGTGGCGACAATCGTCACGTCTGTCCCGACACGCTTGACGTCGGCGACGCCGAACGGGATGGTGTACTCCTCAACCGGAACCGAGCCTTTCAGTTTGTACATCATCTTGTCTTCGAAGAACGCCACAGGGTTATCGTCACGGATAGCCGTCTTCAGGAGGCCCTTGGCGTCGTAGGGTGTAGAGGGGACAACCACTTTGAGTCCGGGAATGTGACTGAACCACGCGTGCAGGGACTGCGAGTGCTGCGCGGCGGAGCGGCGGGTCGCGCCTAACGTCGTGCGCAGCACCATCGGCACCTTGAGCTTTCCACCCGACATGTAGTGCACCTTGGCCGCCTGATTCACCATCTGGTCCATCGCCAGCGTGATGAAGTCGCCGAACATGATGTCCACCACCGGGCGCAGGCCGGTCATCGCTGCGCCGACGCCGAGGCCGGTGATGCCCGCCTCGGAAATGGGCGAATCGATCACGCGCTCCGGCCCGAACTCCTCGACCAGTCCCGACAGGACTTTGAAAGGCGTGCCGGCCTCCGCGACATCCTCGCCGACGATGAATACGCGAGGATCGCGGCGCAGTTCCTCGGCGAGCGCCTCGCGAATGGCTTCACCCAATGTAAGCTCGCGGGCGTTCGCGTCAGGCATAGACATGTTGGTCCACCTGGCTCACATCCGGATACGGGGCGCCGATGGCGAACTGCGCCGCCGCCTCGACCTGCGCTTTCACGTCTGCCTGAATTCGATCCAACACGTTTTGATCGGTGAGTTTCTGGCCGATCAAGAAGTCGGCGAGTTTCTTCAGCGGGTCGCGCAGCGCCATCCACTCCTGCTCTTCCTCTTTCGAGCGGTAGTAGGTGCGGTTGACGTCGCCGACGTGGTGACCACGATAACGGTACGTATGGCACAGCAGGAAAGCCGGACCCTCGCCCCGGCGCGCACGCTCGGCCAGGCGCTGAGCAGTCGTGTAGACGGCCTGTACGTCCTGGCCATCCACTTCCTCGGCGGTGATGCCGAAAGCTTTCGCCCGCGCCAGTAGATCACCGGCTGTCGTTTCGGTGTAGTGTGTGTACTCGTTGTACAGGTTGTCTTCGCAAACGTAGATCACAGGAAGCTTCCAGAGCTGGGCCAGGTTCATCACCTCGTACAGCAAACCCTGTCCTAAGGCGCCTTCGCCGAAGAAGCACACCGCGACCTGCCCGGTTCCGAGCCTTTTGGCCGAGAACGCCGCGCCGGTGGCGATACCCGCGCTCCCGCCGACGATCGCATTCGCACCCAGGTTACCGGTGTCCTGATCGGCGATGTGCATCGAGCCGCCTTTACCTCGGCAGTAACCGGCCTCCTTACCGAGCAGCTCGGCGAACATGCGCTCCATCGAAGCGCCCTTAGCCAGACAGTGGCCGTGCCCGCGATGCGTGCTGGTGATGGTGTCGTCGCGCCGCAATGCTTCGCACACGCCCACGGCGACCGCTTCCTGGCCGATGTACAGATGCGCCAGTCCGGGCATGATGGCCTGGGTGTACAGCTCGTTCACTTTCTCCTCGAACTCGCGGATCTTCGCCATCTGCTCGTACATGTGGAGCCATTGCTCGGCATCCGGCTCGGCCGGACCCGGCATGGGGATGCCGGGTCTGCTGCTATCGTGAATGGAGAGCGTCGTCCGACTCATTTCGCAATCCCCGCCATGCGCGCCAGGACTTCAAAGACCACCGCGAAGTCCTGTTCGCCCAGTCCCATGCCGCGCGCCGCCGTGAGGAGTTCGTTCGTGATGGCGGTCGTCGGCAGCGGCACATCCAGTTGTCGCCCCATCTCCAGCGCCAGGTTCATGTCTTTCTGCATCATGTTCACGTCGAACCACGCCTGGTCCGGCATGCTCAGCACGAACGGGCCGCGATATTTCACCATGGGCGACGCGACTACGCTGTTGAGCAGCACCTCGACGGCGGTTTCGCGCCGGATGCCACTCTTCTCGGCCAACAGCACACCTTCGCTGAAGGCCAGCATTTGCACCGCCAGGCTCAGATTGGTCGCGATCTTCATCGCTACGGCCAGTCCGTTGCCGCCGACATGCGTCACCTTTGGACCGATGCTTTCCAGAATTGGCTTGACCTTGTCGAACGTGCCGGTGTCACCGCCGACCATGATCGACAGTTTGCCCTCTTCGAGTGTGATGACGCTTCCTGATACGGGCGCGTCGAGCATGTGCGCGCCTTGAGCCGCGACACGGGCGGCCAGGTCCCGACTGGCCGCCGGGCTGACGGTGCTCATGTCCACGTAGACCTTACCCGGCCCCAATCCGGCGAGTATGCCGCCGGAGCCTTCGGCGATGGCTTTCAGGGCCGTCGTGTCCGTCACCATGCTGAAGGTGACGTCAGCCGCTTCAGCCACTGCGCGCGGCGTATCGGCCCAGCGCATTCCCTGGTCGAGCAGCCACTGCGCTTTCGATTTCGTGCGGTTGTAACCGGTGACGGCGTGCCCGGCGTCCAGCAGTCGCTTGACCATGCGGCTGCCCATGACGCCCAGGCCGACAAAGCCGAGATCGGACATCTCGCTCCTCCCAAACGCGTAACTGCTCAGCCCGCGTCATTGCGAGCGCTGTTTGCGAAGCAATCCCCTGCACAGACAGCCCTGCGCGCTCAGGACGGCTGAGTAGTTACCCAAACGCGAAGCCTCAGCCGCTCAGGCGGACCGAGGCTTCACTGTCTTCACGAACCTGGCGCAGATGCGCACGCATCGCTGCGCGGGCCGCGTCGGGATCGTGCCCAACGATGGTCTCCAGGATGCGCTTGTGGTGAAACTGGCCGCGCTGCGGGCCGCCCGCGACACGGAAGATGCGC
>DASSFZ010000140.1:0-7303 GCA_035693785.1 Anaerolineae bacterium
AGAAGCGCGTCACTTTGTGCGCCGCCCAGGCGACGTCGACCGTGTTGTCCATAATGATGACCGAAGCCGAGCCAAGCATCGAGCCGGCAGCGGCGACGGATTCGTAGTCGAGCCGCACGTCGAGCGCGTCCTCCGTCAGCAGCGTCGACGACGCGCCGGACGGCATGATCGCCTTCACTGCCCGATCCAGCTCCGGCAGGCCCTGGCCATACTCTGCGCCGAAGATCAGATCGCGGAAGGTGATCTTGCCCAGCTCGAATTCGTAGTTTCCGGGCCGGCGCACCGCGCCGCTCAGGCAGGCGATCTTCGGGCCGGGGCTTTTCTCGGTGCCGAGCTTGCGGTAGGCGTCGGCGCCGTTCAGCATGATAGTCGGCACGTTCGACAGCGTCTCGGTATTATTCACGACGGTCGGCTGTCCATACAGGCCGTGCGTCGCCGGGAAGGGGGGGCGCATGCGCGGCATGCCGATCTGGCCTTCCAGCGATTCGAGCAGCGCGGTCTCTTCGCCGCAGATGTACGCGCCCGCGCCGAGGTGAATGTGCATCTGGATCTCGACGCCCGCGCCGAAGATGTCCGCGCCGAGGAAACCGGCGGCGTACGCCTCGTCGATCGCAGCCTGCAGCCGGCGCGCCACCGGCTGGAACTCCCCGCGCAGGTAGTGATACACCCTCGTCGCGCCGGTAGCGTAGGCGGCGATGGCCGCGCCTTCGATGACCTGGTGCGGGTTGAACTCCATCAACTCGCGATCTTTGAACGTCCCCGGCTCGCTCTCGTCGCCGTTCACGCACACGTAATGCGGCAGGCGATCCTTGGGAACGAACGACCACTTCACGCCAGTTGGGAAAGCCGCGCCGCCGCGCCCGCGCAGCCCCGACGCCTTGACGACGTTGATCACGTCATCCGGCGTCATCGACGTGACGGCCTTGCGCAGCGCCGCGTAATCGCCGTACACCGACAGTTTGTGGAGGTTGGCAATATTGCGGTGACGAAGGAGAATGTAATCCATGCTCGAATATCCAGTGTAGGCAGTTTTCAGTTATCAGTTGTCAGTTATCAGTTATCAGTAATGGGTGTCAGTGTTTACAGGCCACTGTCCACTGATCACTGGTCACTGATGACTGGTCACTGATCACTGATTGCCGATCACGCTTCATCCGATTCGCGTTTGCTGACATAAATCACGTCCCGATGAACGTGGTAGCCCTCGCTCTCGAACAGCGCCAGCGACGGAGTATTCCAGTCTTCGATCTGCGCCGCGATCACGGTCATGCCCAACTCGCGGAGCGCCGCCTCGGCCGCCCGGATCAACCGCCGGGCATATCCCCTGCGCCGATGATCGGGGGCGACGGCGAGCCGGTTGATCCAGCCTTTGCGCGCATCGCTCGTCGCGACGACGCAGCCGATCAGCTTCCCCGACTCTTCCAGCCCGAGGACAACCTGGCCGCGCTCCAACTGCCGTGCGAAGGCTTCGCGGCTGTCGCGTCCTTCAGGGCGGACGCTCGGCAAACCCACCTGCAGCCACAGCGCCAGCACGGCGTCGTAGTCGGCCGCGGTCAGGCGACGTACCTCAGCCACCGGCCTCCGGCGGGCTGTACTCGTACGGCTGCCCGGCGCGCAGGCGCTCGAGCAGCGCGTCGAATTTGTCTGGCGTCAGATGCTCGGCGTATTCGAGATCGATCTGGGCGCACGGCGCTTTGTCGCAGGCGGCAATGCACATCACCGCCTCGACGGTAAACATGCCGTCCTGCGTAGTGTCTCCCCCGTGCTCGACCTTGTGCCGGTCCAGGCCGAGCTTCGCGCACACGGCGCCGAGGAACTGGTCCGATCCGCGCAGGGCGCAGGGCAGATCGTTGCACACGTGAATATAATGCCTGCCGACCGTGTGATCGAAAAACAGCGTGTAGAAGCCGACGACCGACTGCACCTCGGTCGGATCGAGATCGAGGATGCCGGCGACTTCTTTCATGGCTTCCGGCGAGCAGTAACCGTATTCCTGCTGCGCGATAGACAGGATCGGCAGAACTGCCGAGCGTCTGCGCTCCGGCGGGTACCTGCTCAAGACATGCTCGATTGTGGCGCGATGTTTTTCAAGAAGCACGAGGGTCAAACTCCAAAATCCAAACTTCAAATCCCAAATTCCAAATTATCGATCGATATCGCCCAAGACAATGTCGATCGATCCGATGAGCGCCACCACGTCGGCTACCAGCACGCCTTTCGCCATGCCGGGCAGCGCCGAGAGGTTGGCGAACGACGGCGTGCGGAAGTGGACGCGGCGCGGCTTAGGCGAGCCATCGCTGTTGATATAACTGCCAAACTCGCCGCGCGGCGACTCGACGCTGACATACACCTCGCCGGGGGGTGGGCTGAACCCTTCCGTCCACAGCTTGAAGTGATGAATCAAAGACTCCATCGACCACGCCAGCTCTTCTTTGGGCGGCGGCGCGACCTTGCGGTCGCCGGTGATGGTCGGCCCTTTCGGCAGCTTCTTGAGCGCCTGATCCAGGATGCGCAGCGACTGCCGGAATTCCCGCATGCGGCACCAGTAACGGTCGTACACGTCGCCGTTCTCGCCCAGCGGCACGTCGAACTCGAAGTGATCGTAACCGGAATACGGCTCTGCCTTGCGGATGTCCCAGTTCACGCCGCTGCCGCGCAGGCTAGGCCCGGTCATCCCCATGGCCAGCGCATCCTGACCGGAGATCGCGCCGATGCCCTTCGTGCGGCTGAGCCACAGTGGGTTGTTGCGCAGCAGCGCCTCGTATTCATCGATGTGCGATGGAAACAGGCTCATGAACTGGCGCACCGCATCCTCGAAGCCCTCCGGCACGTCGCGCCACAGGCCGCCGATGCGGAAATAGGACGCCATCATGCGCTGCCCGGACACCATCTCAAAGATGTCCAGGATCATCTCCCGCTCGCGGAAGCAGTACAGCAGCATGCTCATCGCCGCCAGGTCGATGGCGTGCGTGCCCAGCCATACCAGGTGGCTGGCGATGCGCTGCAATTCGCACAGGATCACGCGGATGTATTGCGCGCGCAGCGGCACGTCGACGCCCATCAGTTTCTCGACGGCCATGACGTAGCCCAGGTTGTTCGACATGGGCGACAGGTAGTCCATGCGATCGGTCAGCGGAATGACCTTCGTGTAGGTCTTCGATTCGCAGGTCTTCTCGATGCCGGTGTGCAGGTAGCCGATGTCCGGCACGCACGAGACGACCCGCTCGCCGTCGAGCTCGAGCAGCAGGCGCAGCACGCCGTGCGTCGACGGGTGCTGCGGGCCCATGTTCAGCAGCAGCGTCTCGCCGGAGAAGGCGCGATCGCTGACCAGGCCCTTCAGCTCGTCGAAGGTCATACTGATGGAACGCGGAGGGGCAACTGACGAACTCATAGAAACTCTCTAAGGAACTCGATCATTCCTTTGCGTACGGCTTGCGCGCTTCGACTTCGTCATAGTTATAAGTAAACTCGACTTCCTCGACGACGAGCGGCGCGTCCCGG
Organism: Anaerolineae bacterium; assembly: GCA_035693785.1. Lineage (GTDB taxonomy): Bacteria > Chloroflexota > Anaerolineae > Fen-1058 > Fen-1058 > DASSFZ01. Next base: position 3,502 of record DASSFZ010000140.1, read on the forward strand.
CGCAGAGGATAACCGAGATAGTCGTCGGGCAGCAGGATGCGGCGCAGGTCGGGATGGTTGTCGAACTTCACTCCGAACAGGTCGTATGTTTCGCGCTCGAACCAGTTCGCCGCCGGCCACACTCCGGTGACGCTGGGCAGTGACTGCCCGTCGCGCACGCGGACCTTCAGGCGCAGCCGCGTGTTGCGCTCCATCGAGTACAGATGATAGTTCACCTGAAAGCGCGGCTCGTCCGGCCACACGTCGACCGCCGACACGTCTGATAGGAAGTCATAACTCGCAGCTTCGTCGTCGTGCAGGAACGCGCACACGTCGGCGATCGCGTCCGGCCGGACGTGGATCGTCGTCTCGCCGCGAAATTCGACGACGCCCGTGATGGCGTCGCCGAAGCGTGCTTTGAGTGTTTCGACTATCGGATCAGACATGGACCGCGCCCGCTTTCGGCTGCGCTTCGTGGAACGGCCGGCTGCGCATCACCTTCTCTTGCAGCTTGATGATCCCGTCGATCAGCGCCTCCGGACGTGGCGGGCAGCCGGCCACGTACACGTCGACCGGGACGATCTCGTCGATGCCCTGCACGATGGCGTAATTGTTGAAAACGCCGCCGCACGCGGCGCAGTCGCCCATGGCGATGATGTACTTCGGCTCGGGCATCTGATCGTACAGCCGGCGCAGCACGGGCGCCATCTTCTGCGTGAGGCGGCCCGAGACGATGATGAGATCGCTCTGGCGCGGGCTGCCGCGCACCAGTTCCATGCCGAAGCGCGAAATATCGTAGCTCGACGCCTGCGTCGAAATGAACTCGATCGCGCAGCAGGCCAGGCCGAAGCCCAGCGGCCACATGGCGTTGCTGCGCGCCCAGTTGACGGCCTTCTCCAACGTCGTCGTCACGATCCCCATGTTCCCCAGCTTGTTCTCTACTCCCATTCCAGCGCCCCCTTCTTCCAGATGTAAACGTAGCCCACTACCAGGATCGCGATAAAGATGACCATCTCGATGAGGCCGAAGAAGCCAAGCGCTTTGAACATCACGGCCCACGGAAACAAGAAAATGATTTCGACGTCGAAGAGGATGAAGAGAACGGCGATGAGGTAGAAGTGCACGGGGAACCGGCGCTGCGCCTGGCCGAAGGGCACGACGCCGGATTCATACGGCTGGGATTTGCGGGGATTGCTGCGGCGCGGGCCGAAGAGCGTGCCGATGAGAATGAGCACCACCGCCAAAGCCGCAGACACCACAAAGAGGATCGCAATGGGAACGTACTGATCCAGCATGTGGGCTCCCAGGGTAAGGATTAGAAGACGCGGCGACTAGGAACAGCCGCCGCAACGTTGTTGATTTTATCACAAGCACATATGAGTGTCAACAAACTTTGGATTGTTCGATCATCGACGGTCAACAGGCTGCACCCAGATCGTGCGCGCCGCTTTCAGCCCAAGCGGCACTTTTTGGCCGTTAAGGATCAGGGTGATCACGCCGCTCCACGGCGCAACTTCCTCGACGGTCGCGCGCGCGCCGGGCACCAGGTTGCTCCGCTGAAGATAATCGAGCAGGCGCGGGTCGCGTTCGCCTTCCTCGGTGATGCGCAGCACCGCCACCCGCTGGCCCGCATGCGCCGTGTCGAGCGTGAGCGCATCGGGCGGCAGCTTCGTCGACCGGACGCCGGGAATCGGGTTTCCGTGCGGGCAGGATTGAGGGTGGCCCAGCGCCTCGGCCATCTTCTGCTCGATCAGATCGCTCATCGCGTGCTGCAGCTTCTCGGCTTCCCGGTGCGCCTCCGCCCAACCGATGCCCAGAAAGTCGGTCATGAACCGCTCGACGAGGCGGTGGCGGCGAATGGCCGCCTCGGCCACTTCAGTGCCCAGCTTGGTGAGCCAGATTTCGTTGCTTTCGATCTTGATCAGCCCGTCGCGTTCCATGCGGTGCAGCGTCTGGCTGACCGTCGGCGGCTTCACGCCGAGCCGCTCGGCCAGCCGCGCGGCGATCACCTGCTTGCCCTCGTCGCGCATGTTGTAGATCGACTCGAGATAGTTTTCGATCGTCTCCGTGACCCTGGCTTTGTCTTTCATCGAGCCATCCTCCGCCGAGCTGGTTTGACACTGTCATCTTACGTGCTGCTCAAGCCGCCACCCTTCGACGGCGCAAGCCACGGCAATCGGCGACTGTCCTCGACCGCACCCGGCTTGCCGCTCAAGCCGCCGTTCCGGCGGCGAAATTCGGATCGCCAGCGCCTATGACGAAGCTGTGCATCTTGCATGATTAGGATAACCGGCAGGATGCTAATTAGCAGCCAGTTAGCCTTGACAATTCGTATTCGTTTGTATAGCATCGCGCACGAGATTAGTATATCCTAATCTACTAAATTCGGGGAGGACTCCATGCTACCCAGTTTCCTGCTCGCCTTCCGGGAAGGCGTCGAGGCTGCGCTGATTGTCGGCATTGTGTTGGGTGTGCTGAGGCGAATGAACCGGACCCAGTATGCACCCTATCTGTGGCTGGGCGTCGCTGCCGCTATCGGGGTCAGCGTGCTCGGCGCGATCACACTCAACCTGATCGGCGCAGAGTTTGAGGGCGCTGCAGAACAAGCATTCGAAGGCGTCACCATGCTGTTGGCTGCTGGCGTCTTGACGTGGATGATTTTCTGGATGCAGAGGCAGGGACGCCGTATTCAGGCCGGTTTGGAGGCCGATGTCAAAATGGCCCTGTCACGTGGCCAGGCATGGGCGCTGTTCTCGTTAGCGTTCTTCGCCGTCGTGCGGGAGGGCATCGAGTTGGCGCTGTTTCTGACCGCCGCCAATTTCTCGGCCGTCGAAGCCGGGCAAGCGCCCTTCCTCGGATGGCTGGGCGGCGCACTGGGGCTGATCGGGGCCGTCATCGTCGGCTGGTTGGTGTTCGACGCGGCGATCAAGCTCAACCTGCGGCGCTTCTTCCAGCTCACGAGCGTGCTGTTGATCGTCTTCGCCGCAGGGCTGGTCGGCACTGCCGTCCACGAGTTCAACGAACTGGGCTGGATTCCACCCGTCCTCGAGCACATTTACGACCTCAACGCCGTGATCCCCGAATCGTCCACGTTCGGCCAGTTCCTCAAGACGCTGCTTGGCTACAATGGCAACCCGTCGTTGACAGAAACGATAGCCTACGCCGGCTACTTCGTAGCGATTATTTTCCTGGTGCGCTGGATGGATCGCCGCGTGGCGACCAGCCCGGCTTCCGTTTAGACAGGAACGTAAGGAGAGCCTCGCCTATGCTGGCGAGGCTCTTCGTTCAGTGGTCATTTCTCATGGGGATCGAGATGGACATCTTTGAAGCCATCTACAATCGGCAGTCAATCGGCAAGGTGAAGCCGGATCCCATTCCGCGAGATTTGATCGAGAAACTGCTGGTGGCGGCCGTGCAGGCGCCCAACCATCACAAGGTGCGGCCGTGGCGCTTCGTCGTGCTGACCGGCGCGGCGCGCGAGCGGCTCGCCAACGCGATGGTCGATGCCTTGCGCAAGAGGAAGCCGGACGCGGACGACGATTCGCTCGCCAGGGAGCGCAGGAAACCGCTGCGCTCGCCCGTGCTGATCGCGGTCGGCGTGGACAAGCCGAATATCCCAAAAGTGATCGAGATCGAGAACGTGTGCGCCGTCGCGGCGGCAGTCCAGAACATGCTGCTCGCCGCGCACGCGCTGGGACTCGGCGCGATGTGGCGCACCGGCGATGCCGCATACGACCCGCACGTGAAAACCTTCCTCGGCTTCGAGCCACAGCAGCACCTCATAGGGTTCGTCTACGTCGGCTATCCCGAATCGGAGCCGATC
>DASSFZ010000141.1:0-7157 GCA_035693785.1 Anaerolineae bacterium
ACCGAACTACACTCGCTATGAAGACTGGCTACCGAAAGACGCTGCGTGACGTGTGGCGCGACAAGGGGCGCACGATCCTCGTCGTGCTGAGCATCGGCGTCGGCGTGTTCTCCGTAGGCCTGGTGTCGGCCATGAACGAGATGATGCCGGCCAACATGGCGCGCAGTTTCCGAGAGTCGAATCCCGCTCACATCACGTTATGGGTATCCGGCCTGATCGACGACGACGCACTGCGCGGGCTTGCGCGCGTCGCGGGCGTGACAGGCGTCGAAGGCGAGCTGCGCACGACTGTCCGCTGGCGACCCGACCCTGACACGCCGTGGCGCGACGCACCGCTCATCGTGCGCGACGACTTCACGCGCCAGAAATTCGATCGCGTCGAGCTGCTCGCCGGCGAGTGGCCGGGCGATCACGAGGTCGTCGTAGAGCACAACGCAGTCGGCTTCTTCGGCATTCCCGCCGGCGGCTCGATCACAATCTCGACTGGCGATAACGTGCGAGCCGTGCCGGTTAGCGGCGCGGTGCGCGACCTGCAGAGCTTTCCGCCGCAGTTCGGCGGCGACGCGGCGTTCTACGCCAACCGCGAGTTCGCCGCCTGGCTGCTCGGCGCGGGCAATTTCAACCGGGTGAAGGCCCAGGTGCCTCACTTCACGCAGCCGTCAGCCGACGACGCGGCCGTGGCGCTCAAAGAACGATTGCTGAAGATCGGTTATCGATCGGGCACGCCGGAAATCCAGAATCCGAACGAGCACTTCTTTCAAGAAACGGTCGATACGGTGATCCTCATCCTCGGCGTGATGGCGGTTCTTTCGCTGGCGCTCGGCCTGTTCCTGGTCGTCAACACTATCCACGCGATCCTCGCGCAGCAAGTCTCCCAAATCGGCGTGATGAAGGCGATCGGCGCGATGACCGGCCAGGTGGCGCGCCTGTATCTGGCCGGCGTGGCGATGTACGGCGCGCTGGCGTTGGTGATCGCCCTGCCGCTGGGCGGCCTCGCCGCGCACGCCGTGAGCGGCGCGCTGCTCCGGCTGCTCAACATCACGATCGAGCCGTTTCGGTTCTCGGCGACGGCCGTCTCGCAGCAGATCGGCACGGCGCTGATCGCGCCGGGGCTGGCTGCTTTGTGGCCGATCGCCAGCGGCGCTCGCGTCACCGTGCGTGAAGCGATCGCCAGCTACGGCATCGGGTTGGACTACGGCGCGAGTCTGTTCGACCGGCTGCTGGCGCGCGTGCGCGGGCTGCCGCGCCCTCTGATGTTGACGCTGCGCAACACCTTCCGGCGCAAGGCGCGCGTGGCGCTGACGCAAATCACGCTGACCATTGCCGGGCTGGTGTTCATCATGGTCGCCAGCCTCGGCCAGTCGCTCAACCATACACTCGACACGTTCATCGATACGCTTGGGTTGGACGTGGCGCTGTTTTTCTCGGAAGACGTGCGCGTCGACGAGGCCGAAGCACTCATCAACCGGCAGCCGGGCGTAGCGCAGGCCGAGATGTGGCTCTTTCGATCCGGCGCCGCGAAGCGCCGCGCCGACGACGTGGCGGGAGAGCGCATTGTCTTGCGCGCGGTCCCGCCGGACACCCGGCTTTATCGGCCATCCATCGTGCGTGGTCGCTGGCTGCATCCCCAGGATGGGCACGCGCTCGTGATCAACCAGGTGCTGGCCGGCGACCTGGGCGTGAGCGTGGGCGACACCCTCGTCGTCGAGCTAGGGGAGGAGCGCGTCATCGAATGGACGATCGTCGGCGCCGTGTTCGACCTGAGCAACAACCAGGCCGCGTCTTACGTGCCGCGCGACGTACTCCTGCGCGATATCGGCCGGGTTGGGCGCACCTCCATCGCCTGGATGCGCACGACGCAGCACGACGGCGCGTTTCAGTTGCGCGTCGCGAGCCAGTTGCGCGACCTGTTCCAGGCGCGCGGCATCACCGTCGGCGGCACGCAGACCGCGGGCGAGATCGCCGAATCGAACCGGAGCCAGTTCAACATCCTGCTCACATTGCTGCTGGTGATGTCCGGCCTGATCGCGCTGGTGGGCAGTATCGGTCTGGCCGGCACGCTGTCGATCAACGTGCTGGAGCGCCGGCGCGAGATCGGCGTGATGCGCGCGATCGGCGCGTCGTCGTGGAGCGTGGCGGCGCTGTTCGTCGGCGAAGGGATATTACTGGGCCTGATCGCCTGGGCGTCGGCCGTGCCGCTGAGCGTGCCGGGCGGGAATTTGTTCGCCTCCGCCATCGCCGGGGCGCTCGAAGTGCCGATGGTCTACCAGTTTTCGTGGAGCGGCGCGGCGATCTGGCTGGCGATTATGCTCGCGCTGTCGATCGTCGCCAGCAGCGTGCCCGCGCTGCGCGCGACGCGGCTGAGCGTGCGCGAGAGCCTGGCCTACGAGTAGCCTGGCGCATATCGCATACCGCGTATCGCATATCGCATATCGCGTGTCGCGTATCGCTCAGTATCGGGCCGGGTTGATTCGAGGGAGGGAGAATACATGGTTGGGCATGCAGCGAAATCCGGCGAGTCAGCGGTCCGCAACGGCAATACGCGTCTCATCGAGCTGCGGCAAGTGGTAAAGACCTTCGAGACCGCCGCCGGGTCGTTCACGGCGCTCAACGGCATCGACCTGAAAGTCAACGAGGGCGAATTCGTCGCCGTCATTGGCAAATCGGGCAGCGGCAAGTCCACCTTGCTTAACATGATCGCCGGCATCGATCGGCCGACTTCGGGCGAGGTGTGGGTCAGCGACACCGCCGTGCATCGCCTGAGCGAGAACCAGATGGCGAAGTGGCGCGGCCTCAATGTGGGCGTCGTCTTCCAGTTTTTCCAGCTCCTGCCCACCCTGTCGCTCGTCGAGAACGTGATGCTGCCCATGGACTTCCGAAACGTGTACGCGCCCCGTGACCGAGAGAAGCGCGCCATGCGCCTGCTCGAGATGGTCGGGGTGACCGAGCACGCCCGCAAGCTGCCCTCGGCGATTTCCGGCGGTCAGCAGCAGCGCGTCGCCATCGCCCGCGCGTTGGCCAACGACCCGCCGATCATTCTGGCCGACGAACCGACCGGCAATCTGGATTCCAAGGCGGCCGAGTCGGTTTTCGCGCTCTTCGACGATCTGGTCGCCGAGGGCAAGACGGTCTTGATGGTCACGCACGACGGCGAGCTGGCCCGGCGCGTCCGGCGTGCAATGGTCGTGTCCGACGGGCAGGTCATCGATCCCTTCGGGTGATCAATTCGTCTCCTTTTTCGCACGTCATTCTTGAAGAGGTTTAGCATGAACAGAAGTATTCATCTTGCCGGCGCTTTCCTGGTTGTGGGCGCGCTCATCTCGGCGTGCGGCGGATCGCCCGCAGCGCCCGCGTCCCAAGCGACGCTGCCGCCCGTAATCGACGACGCCGCCGTGAGCACAGAGGGCCGGCTTGTGCCGGTAGAATCCGTTGCACTGAGCTTCGGCATCGGCGGCGAGGTGGCCGAGGTGCTGGTGGCAGAAGGCGACATCGTGGAGGCCGGCGATCGGATCGCCCGGCTGAACGACGACTCGCTGCAGGCCGCCGTCGCGCAGGCTGAGGCGGGGCTGGCGGTGGTCAAGGCGAACCAGGCGAAATATCGCGAGACGCTGCCGCAGCAGATCGCCGCCGCCGAAGCGGAGCTCAGCTCAGCGCAGGCGCAGTTGGCCGAGGCATCCGCCGGGCGCGACTCCACTGCCACGTCGATCGAAGCCGAGGCCGCGCTGGCCGAAGCGAGATTCGCGCAACAGCAGGCGCAGACCGCTTACGATCGCATTATCGAGGCCGGGCTGGGCGGCCCGGTCGAAGAGCGGGCGCGGCTGGCGCTGGAGTCGGCGGTCAAAACGACGCAGGCGGCCCAAGCGCGCGTCGACGCGCTGAAGGCCGGCTCGCCCGGCGATCGCGCCGACAGCGCGCAGATTGCGGCGGCTGTCGCCGGCGTGCAAGCCATTCAGGCGCGGCTGGATCAATTGAAGTCCGAAGCAGCAGGCACAGCCGTCGACACGCATGCCGCCGCCGTGCAGCAGGCCGAGGCCGCGCTGCTCGCCGCGCAGGTTGCCCTGGCGCAGGTCGATCTGCGAGCGCCGATGGGCGGGACGGTGGCGCGCATCGACCTTAAGCCCGGCGAGCGCGTCGGGCCGGGCGCGATCGTCGCTGTGATCGCCGACCTGTCCAGTTGGCAGGTGGAGACCGACGATCTGACCGAGATCGACGTGCCCGCCGTGAGCGTCGGGCAGCCGGTGACGGTGAGAGTCGACGCCCTGCCGGACGTGGCGCTGAAGGGCGAGGTTGCCTCGATCGGCCTGCTGTTCCAGGAAAAGAGCGGCGACGTGACCTACCCGGTGAAGATCAGGTTGCTCGGGGCGGATCCGCGACTGCGGTGGGGGATGACTGTGGCGGTGACGTTTGGGAAGTGAAACGTGATGCGTAAAACGTGAAGCGTAAAACGTGAACGGTTTGACACCCTCATCGCGCCATGCTACCATCGCCGCGCAGGGAGCCATCGTGAAGCAAGTCGTCACCGGCATCTTGATCGTGTTGATTCCCGCCGCGCTGATCGCCTTGGGCATCGGCGTGTACGCGCTGGCTCAGCAGAACCAAGCGCTCCAAGACGAGTTGGCCGAGAGCCGCGCCCGCTCGGCCGATCTGCAGGCGCAGATCGAGGAGCGCGACAAGGAAGCGGCGAGGCTGCACGCCCGGATCGAGGAGCTGCAGGCGCAGATCGACGCGCTCAAACAGCAATTGCGCGACGCCGGCCAAGAGCCTGTCTCAGTTATCTCACTCGAGAACGCCGCGGCGATGGACGCGATCGAGCAGGCCGTTCAGGAGATGCGCGGGCTGGCCGCAATCCGGCCGGTCACGCGAACGCTGATGACGAGCGAGGAGCTTCGCGCCTACGTCGTCGACTTGCAGGAGAAGAACTACAGCCAGGCGGACGCGCGCAGCGATGCGCTGACGCTGGCCGCGTTCGACCTGGTCGAGCCGGATTTCGAGCTGTACGATTTCCTGACCGACCTGTACAGCGAGCAAATTGCCGGCTTCTACGATCCCGACAGGGACCGGTTGTATGTGATCGCTCAGCCGGGCGATCTCTCCGTGCTGGAGCGGATCACTTTCGCGCACGAGTTTGACCACGCGCTGCAGGACCAGCATTTCGACCTCGCCGGCCTGGGCTTCAGCAACGACAAGGCCCTCCAAATCGAGGACGCCGATCGGCAGCTTGCGTACCAGGCGCTGGTGGAAGGCGACGGCGCGCTGCTCATGCAGCAGTGGGCGATGGATACACTGTCGCTCGGCGATCAGTTGGCGATGATGAGCGCAGCGCAAGACATGCCGGTTTTCGCTTCGGCGCCGCGCGTGTTTCGCGAATCGCTGATGTTTCCCTACCTGAGCGGCATGACCTTCGTGCTGTCGCTGCAACTCGGAGGCGGCTGGCCGGCGGTGGACGCCGCTTTCGACGACCCGCCCGTCTCGTCGGAGCAAATTCTGCACCCGTTTGCCTACCCGGACGATCGACCGATCCCGATCACGCTGCCGCCGCTCACCGGCACGCTGCCCGCCGGCTGGCGATTGGCCGACGAGAACACGCTCGGCGAGTTCATGCTGCGCCAGTATTTGACCGAGCACATAAGCAGAACGGCATCCGTCGAACGGGCCGCTGAGGGTTGGGGCGGCGACCGCTACGCCGTGTACGTCTCGCCTGGCGCCGGCGCGGCCACGCCGGACACCTTCGAGTACGTGCTCGTCATCTCGCAGGCATGGGATTCGGAGCGCGACGCCGAGGAATTCGCCGAGGTCTACCGAGAATACCTCAGGGTCCGACTCGACCTGGACAGCTCGACGCGGACACAAGCCGGGATCGAATGGTGGATCGGGCCGGTGACGACGTACTTCGCTCAGCGCGGCGACCGCACATTGATCGTCGCCGGGCCGGACGAAGCGACCGTCCAGCCGGTAGTCGAGACGGTTTCCCCCTGAGCAGCCCACTGCATGACGAAGGACGAAAGACAAACGACGAATGTCGTGGCATTCGTCTATGGTCGTCCGTCTTTCGTCGCCCTCCAATACAACTCTAACGCCCCTCTAATGCTCATCTAGCGCGCCGCTTGCGTCGCTCTAATGCAAAGCGGGTATCCTGGGCGCAGTTTACAGACAGGAGACCTACCAAGGAGGATATCGAAATGATTACTCGAAGTCTGGTGTTACGCAACGATCCGATCTTCAACGTCATGGACCGCTTCGTGAGCGATCGCTTTTTCGCCCCGCTGTCGCGCGAGTGGGCCACGGCGTGGGGTATCGGCTCGCGGCTGCCGATGGACATCACCGAGGACGGTGAGGGATACACCTTCGTCGCCGTCGCCCCGGGCCTGCGCGCCGAGGACGTCCACATCGAGACGCAGGGCAGCACGATCCGCATCAGCGGCGAGACGATCGCGCCGGCGCTATCGGCCGACGAGAAGGTCCGCACGCTGCGCAGCGAGATCGGCTACGGCAAGTTCAGCCGTACATTCGAGCTGCCCGAGGACATCCAGGCTGACAAGATCGAGGCCAGGCTGGAGGATGGGCTGCTGACGGTTCGCGTGCCGAAGGCCGAGGAAGTCAAGCCGCGCACGATCAAAGTACAAGCCAAGTAATTTGAGATTGGAGATTGGAGATTGGAGGGCCGTCCCAATGGGGGCGGCTCTTTGCGTTACAGGGTCCAGCGCGTCATGAAGTGCAGACAGGCGGGCCAAATCCGACCGTCAGCTTTGCAGGTCTTTCGGCGGATGCCAACCGCTGAGCACCCATCGGCGACGCGCCGCAACGATAACCTCTTCATTCACACGAAGCGCGATGATCGTCGCCCGGCCTATCGCCGTAAAACCGCTCATGCGCGTCCCGTCGGCGCTCCACTCGAAGTGATCAGTCCATTTCTGAGTGCGCGGATTAAACAGAGGGCACAAGTCGCCACTTAATGGGTCTTCGGCATCTGTCCGATCCGCCTTGAACTCATTACAGGTGCGACACGCCAGACACAGGTTCTCAAAAACCGTCTGGCCTCCTCTGGACAGCGGCCTGATATGATCGATAGTGAGTGGAATTCCGCTATTGGCCTCACTCGTCAGGCAGTAAGCGCAGCGAGCCTGATCAGCTTCACGAATATGCTGACGCAATTCTTC